>JAUNRQ010000007.1 GCA_030535605.1 Pseudoxanthomonas suwonensis | reverse complement strand
GGCGCGGACGGCAGGGGGCGGGACGGTGTTCACCACCTGCCGCGGCAAGCCCATCGACAGCAGGGATTTTGCCAAGCGTGACTGGCGGCGACTGCTGTCGGCGGCGGGCCTTGCGCATCGCTCGCCGGAACAGCTGCGGCATACCGCCGCCACCCTGATGCTGGCGGCCGGCGAGGCGCCCACCTACATCGCCCGCGTCCTTGGGCATGCCGACATCCAGCAACTGCTCACCACCTATGCGCGGTTCATGCCCGACGCGTTGGGACAACGCGATGGCAGCCGCATGCAGGCGGCCCTCCAGGGCTACGACAGCGCGCCCCTCGCCCGGGGTTGACGCGCCCACCCATGGGCCGTCAGCCAAGAGCATGGCGATGCTGCAGGTTCGACGCCCGTGGCCGCTGCACCATTCACACGACGGCACTCTCGTTCATCGCTCGGAACTCGGCGCCATTGACCCGTTCGCAACGGCGTTTCGCCACGTAGCACCCCGCGACGGTGTTCTCTCCACGGCACAACGTACTTTCCAGCGGCGCCCGTCCTCGTCAGCGTCCAGGATTGACTGCGTTCGATCAGGTCCCGGACAACAATCCGTCAACGGTCGTCTCGACAAGGTACCGGGCCGGGTTTTCGCCCACCGCCAAGGCCTTGAAGTGAGCCTTGCCGCAGCGGATCTTGCCGTCCTCGATTCGGCGCAGGCCATCACTGAACAGCCCACCCTTGGTTTCCACCACGAAGTACAAGCGCTCCCGCCCATCTTCACCGACGACCAGCACCGCCCAGTCGGGATTGTAGGTGCCCAGCGGCGTGGGCACCTTGAACCAGCCTGGAAGCTTGGCGTAGACCTTGATCGCCTCGTTGCGTTCCAGCTCGGTTGCGAACTCGCACTCCACGTCCGAGTCGTAGATCACGTGTTCGTACACCGCCTTCTTGGTGTCCAACAGCATGTTGTCGAGATAGCCGCGCAGCTCGTTTTCGTGGAACAGTTCCTGGGCGTAGTAGTGCCCCTCGCCGACACGCTGGTACCTGATGCCGTCCACCAGCGCGAGGCGCTTGCAGCGATTGATGGCTTCGGCACTCTGCTCGATGAACAACTGCGGGTTGCGCTTGAAGTCGTCCAATCGGCGGCTTTCGACAAGGATCCTCTGGATGGTTCGGCGGGTCAGCTGGGTGCGATCCTGCAGTTCGGTCAGGATGTCCGGCAGGTCAATGTGGGTTTCATCCAGGGTGACGATGGACGCGCCCTTCTTTTCGGTGGCTTCCACGCCGGCCTGACCGATCGCAAGGCCAGCCTTGCGCCATTGCAACCGGGCCTTGGGAATGCGCGGGGATCCACGCACGGCCTCGATGCATTCCTCGATGAGCTTGTCGTTGTCAAACTGCACGCGGTAGGTGGTGTGGTGCTTGATGCGGTCCCACAGCGCCTTGAACTCCGGACTGTCCAGCACTGCGCGTCGCACCGGGATGGCGTCGCGACGCTTGTCCGCATCCTTGACCTCCAGGCGACCCGCCAGCTTTCGCAGGATCGCCACGACCGCATCACGGTGCGGCTCGAATGCCTCGGGCAGCTCGAGCGTGCCCTCCTTGATCGCCGTGCGCAGGGAATCTTCCACCTTGCCGTTCGCGGACAAATACCCGTGCTCCTTCAGTGCGTCACGCAGCACCTTGGATTGCTCCACACCCAACGGCGCCACGCTGCCATCTGCGGCGACAACAGGGATGGGCGCGAACTGATTCTCGGCCACCACGCCGAAGCGGATGCCGATGCCGGTCTGCGGGTCCTCCAGCTCCTTTTGAAGTCCGTCGGCGAACGCTTCGTAGCTTTCGTTTGCGATCACCGTCAGGGTGTTGGTCTCGAAGCCCTGCACACGCTGGCCATCCTTGTCCACGCACAGCCGCAGGCCACGACCGATGGACTGCCGCCGTTCGCGCTCGGTACGGATGTCGCGCAACGTGCAGATCTGGAACACGTTCGGGTTGTCCCAGCCTTCGCGCAAGGCCGAGTGGGAGAAAATGAACTTCAATGGCGTCGCCAAGTCGAGCAAGCGCTCCTTGTCACGCATGATGAGGTTGTAAGCACGTTCGGCATTGTCTCGATTGGCCTGGTTGTTCTCGGCGGTGTTCGACCACCCGCCCCTCTTGTCAATCGAAAAATAACCGTTGTGCACGTCCTCGGCGGGATGCGCCATGTCCGGCATCGAGAACAGGTCCTGATAGTCGGGATGACGCGCCCAGCGGCTGTATTCCTCCTCGAAGATCGTCGCGTAGACGCCCTTCTTTGCGTTGCCGTCCGCGTCGTACTCGCGATACCTGCCCACCTCGTCGATGAAGAACAGCGACAGCACCTTGATGCCCTTGGGTCGCAGCCGCTTTTCCTTGTCCAGATGCTCCTTGATGGTGCGCCGAATCATCTGGCGCTGGACGGCCAAATGCTCCACGTCGCCCCAGGCCTCACCCGGCGCCAGGTACTGCTCACCCCCGGGAACCCGCAGCTCGAGGCTTTGCTGGCCACGAGCGGCACGGATCTCGCCGACGCGGCAATCCTTGTACATGGCGCGCCCAGTGACCTGCTCCAGGTCGTCGCCGTCCATGACGGTCACTTCCTTGCGGCGAACATGGCCTCCGGACTCCATGTCCAGCTCGACCCTCGCCTCCACCGTACCGCGCTTGGACTTGGCTGACACGAAGCGCACGAACGGTCGGTTGTGCGCTCCCTCGACCGTGCCCGAGGCCACTTCGATCTGCTTGACCAGTCGTTGTTCATAGGCATCCAGCGCGTCCAGCCGATACACCATGTGGTGCTTGTCCACATGCGTTGCGGAGTAGCGCAAAGTGCACATTGGATGCATGCGCTGCAACGCCTGTCTGCCCTTGCCGTCCAGACCACCGTCCACGCTTTGAGGTTCGTCCACGATCAGGATTGGTCTGGTTGCGCGGATGAGGTCGATCGGTCGTTCCCCGCCGGTCTTCTCGCTCGTGCGGTACATCACGTTCTTGGACTTCTCGCGCCGCCTGCGCTCGTCCGCTTCCTCCGCTGTGGCGTCATCCTCATCGCCAAACTTGTTGATGGCCCCCACGGTCACGACCATGATCTGGATGGTGGGGCTGGTGGCGAAGTTGCGCACTTGGCCGAGCTTTGCCGAGTCATAAACGAAGTAGTCGAACGGCGTGCCGGCATACAAGCCGCGGAAGTGGTCGGCAGTGATCTGCAGCGACTTGTACACGCCCTCCTTGATTGCCACCGAAGGCACCACGATCACGAACTTGGTGAAACCGTAGCGTTTGTTGAGCTCGAACGCGGTGCGCAGGTAGACGTAGGTCTTGCCGGTGCCGGTTTCCATTTCCACGGTGAAGTTGCCGTCCGCCAGCGTCTCCGACGGCGGCAGCCCATGGCGCAACTGGATGTCCGTCAGGTTGGCGTGCAGTTCGTCGTCCAGCAGGGTCAGGCGGTTGCCGATGCCGAGCGCGGACTCTTCCATGCCCTGCTCCAGCGCCAACCCCATCTGCGGCTCGGCCGTGCGCTGGGTGACGGTGAACTCGGTCCGGCAGACTTCCTGGCCGCGGAACAGGTCGCAGACCGCCTCGATGGCCGCCAGTTGGTGAGGGAGGTTTTCTTCAAAGTGGAGCTTCATCACGGGATCTCGGGTGGTGCCGCTTCAGCGCTTTGCTAACTGCGGCCAAATTTCGGGTCTAGCAAACATGGAAATCAATGACTTGCCTGGCTGGCTTGGATAGCTGTCCGCTAGCGGCTGGACGTCGTAGAAAAGGCGCCACAAGTCGAGCCTGCCTGTCCTGGGTCACGTTGGCCGCTTCTTTGGCACGACTTTGGGTAGACGTTTGGCGACACCCTCCAGCGCCTTGATGTTCTCCCGCTCGCCTTCGCTTTCGAGCAATGCCCGCCGCTCCGCCGCGTACTGCTCGTACTCGTCGTGCGCCTTGGCGTCGGCATCGATCTTGCTGACGTTGCCCGGGTTGCCCAACACGCGGCGATCATTGAAGGCGAGGAACTCGTTGAGCTTGGTTTCCCAGTCCCTCAGGAACACGTCCTTGCGGCGTTTGGACTGGTCTTCCGCGAAGTCCAGCCACATCACCACGATGCGATTGAGCTCGGAGATTTCATCCTCCAGCAAATAGTTCTTGGCCACGGTCACGTCCGCCTTGCGCACCGATGCACCCTTGCTGCTGGTCAAGCCCATGTTGGGTTGCGTGTGGTCAGCGCGCTGCAGGATCAACTGCGGAGCGGTCAAGCCGGTCACAGCGAAGTGCAGTTTGTTCTGGATGGTCTGGAAGAAGAGCGTGGTTTCCTTCGCACTCGGACGGTAATCGGCCGCCATCGCAAAGATCTCGTGCACCCGCAGGTACATGCGCCGTTCGCTGGCGCGTATGTCGCGGATGCGCTCGAGCAGTTCATCAAAGTGGTCGGGAACGCCGGCCCCTTCAATCGGGGGATTCTTCAGCCGCTCGTCGTCCATGGTGAATCCCTTCACCAGGAACTCGCCGAGACGCTCCGTTGCCCATTGCCGGAATTGGGTACCTCGTGCCGACCGCACCCGATAACCAACGGCCAGGATGGCCTCCAGGCTGTAGTGGTCCAGTGTCCTGCGGACCTGGCGACCCCCCTCGCGCTGAACTATCCGGAATTTCCGGATAGTTCGTTCAGGTTCGCACTCCTCCTCGTCGTAGATGTTGGTGAGGTGCTCGCTAACGGTCTTGCCACTGACCTGGTAGAGATCGGCCATCTGCGCCTGGGTCAGCCACAACGTGTCGTCACGGAACAGACAGCGCACGCGGGTGCGGCCATCCTCCGTGGTGTGGATCAGGAACTGGCCGCCGCCCGTGGTCATGTCCTTTGCGCTCATCGCCGGCCTCACAAACTCCGCACGTTACGGATGCCGTGCTGCTCGAGGATCGCGGCGAGGTTGGTCTTGGCTTCGTCGTTCTCGAAGGCGCTGTCGCGGAACACGCAGGTGGTGTCACCTGCCGGATCCAGTTCCTTGTGCCAGCCGGCCATGCCCAATGCCAGCGGCTCGGCGTCTTCCTTGCCGATGCGCGGATCGAGACAGGCCATCAGCACGCCGGCGCCGATGGCATGGACGGTCTTGCCGGCAATCTGGCGCTGTTCGATGGGCACGCACAGGTCCAGGCCGAGCTTGAGCAGCAGTTCGGTCAGCACGTCCTGCTCGCTGCGGTCAGGGACGATGTGCTCGACGTTGTCGAGCAAGTCCTGTTCGATGTCCCCACTGGGTTGCCAGGCGCGGATGTTGGATTGGTCGAGTTTGTAGACGCGGAAACCAGCGTCGCCCGTCCACTCCGGGTTGTCGGCCTTGACCTTGGAAGCAGCGCGACGGAGGCGCTCCTTGGTCAGTTCCGAGATATTGCGGGGCTTGCCGAGCTGGTCGCAAAAGTTTGCAGGAACTTTCTGATCCGTGTCCTCAATATCCAGCGGCTCAGGGATCTGAACGAGAATATAGCGTCGGCTGCCGCCATCTGCGGCGTTCTGGCTCATAGTGGCATGACCAGTGGTGCCCGATCCAGCGAAGAAATCGAGAACAATCCCATCACCTCTACACGCTGACTGAACCAACCGTTTGGTTACATACACAGGCTTCGGCGTATCGAAAGGAATGCCCATTTCTGCAAGCAGCGCATCATCACTGCCGCCGAAATAGAGCAGGGACGGCACGTTCTCGAACAAGTTATCCTTCAGCAAGTACTTTCTCGTCGGCTGTGTAGCTTCATCCGCACCAAAAAGAATCTGGCCGGCCTTGAGTAGTTCTTGCATCGTCTCTGAAGGGTTACGCCACCCCCGTTCTGGAACGGGGCACGGCCGTTTGCTAATTGGATGAATCAACGGAACGAAGTAATCATCTGGCGCCCTCTTCTTATTCGGCCACGCCATTGAAACTGGGCGAAACACATCCCCTTGCGCGTCAATCTGATTATAGGCTGCCTCACCCCCGCTCAGATCTTGCTGTTTGACCCATTCCCGATACTCTCTTCGGGCTTTTTCTGTCACTCCCCCTTCGCGACCAACAATCTGCGAGGCTTTCAGCAACATGCGTTCCGCGTTCTCTTTTGACCGCAGAAATTCCCCGGACCGCTTGAAGGCTTCGCGGTCGCGACAGTACACGCAAATTAACTCGTGTTGCTGGGAAACGCCGGTCGAATCACCTTTTGGATTTCGCTTGTCCCAGACAATCGTCCCCAGATTGTTCTCTTCACCGAAAACCTCATTCAGCAGTTTTTCCAGGTTCGAGTGTTCGTTCTCATCCATGTGAACCATGATCGCGCCATGATCGGCGAGTAGATTCCTAGCCAATTTCAACCGCGGATACATCATGTTCAACCAGTCAGTATGGAACCGCCCGCTGGCCTCGGTATTAGATGAAATCTTCGCGCCGCCCTCCACTGCCCGGTCAGCTCCAGATAGTTCTTGATGCTGTCCTGGAAATTGTCCGGATACACGAAGTCCTTGCCGGTGTTGTACGGCGGATCGATGTAGATCAGCTTGACCTTGCCGGCATAGCTCTTCTGCAGCAGCTTCAGCACTTCCAGGTTGTCGCCTTCGATCATCAGGTTCTGGGTGGTGTCCCAGTCCACGCTGTCTTCCGGGCACGGCCGCAGCGTGCCGGTGCTGGGCGTCAACGCCAGTTGCCGGGCGCGTCGCTTGCCGTGCCAGTTCAGCCCGTACTTTTCCTCGGCGTCGCTGACCGTCGCATCGCCCACCAACTGCTTGAGCACATCGACATTGACCGCTGCGCCGTCCTTGCCTTCGGTGATCAGTTCCGGGAAGAGCGCCTTGAGCTGGGCGATGTTGTGGGCCACCAGATCGGCGGACTGTGCTTCGGAGTCGGTGGCTTGGATCTTCTGCATGCGGACTTCCTGTAAACGATTGATGATCTTGCAACAAACAAGCTGTCGGGAGCGGATTCGCTCGATGCGTGGGCGTTTGCCGCGGCATTGCCGTTGCGGGGACGGGTGCTCCAAGGCGCTTCGGGCGTCGGCAGACTCGCCCCCATTCTGCCTTCATGCACGTCCCCGCAGCAGTTGCATCGCCTGCTCGCGGTCGCGCCTGAGCTGCTGCAGCTCCATGTTGATCTCGATGCGTCTCGCCATCTGCGACGCGCCGCGCGCGGCCGATTGCAGGGCTTTCGCCCGGGTGTCGATCAAATGGATGTCCGCCAGTGCCTGCCTGCGCAAGCTGCGGCGCTGCTGCGAGTCCAACAGGTTGAATGTACCGGTCACGGCGCTGGACTGCAGCGCGATGAGGACGTCCATCCACCCCTCGTAGAGCGCCAGCAATGAGGTTGCAGGCTGCCTGGCCATGTCCATCGCGGCCAGGAAGTCACGGAGGATCCCTTCATCGGCTGAGGTCATGGCAATGGTCACGATCTCGCCGTCAACCACGACCTTGTCAGCCTCCTTCAAGGCATGGCGCTTGTGCGCGAGCGACAACAGCACCTGGTGATCCTGCTCGAGCAGCGCCAGCACCGGGTACGGGACGGCGCGGTGGAGCAGTTCCAGCAGGCGCCCGGCCTTGGCGTGCGGGCGCAACTGCAGCCGCAGCACGGCAATCTCCAGGTACTCGCGCGTGTCGTCGCGGTAGGCAGGCACGCCACAGGTGTTGGGCTTGAGCGCCGCCAGCCAATGGATGGCGTCGATGCCGTCGTTGACCAGGCGCTTGTCCGCGGCCAAGCGCGCGCCGTTTTCCAGTAGCAGCTTCTTGGGTACCCGCTGACCGACCATCGCCGCCGCTGGCAGGTTGAGTGCCTGGATGAGCGCATCGCCCGTCACGCACCCTCCCCGGCCAGCACGGCGAGCCAGCAGACGACCTCGAAATCGTCGCTGCCGGCAAATTCGCCACGCAATGCATGGGTGCCGCCGGGCGTGAACAGGCTGGCCACCGCGCGCTCCTGGCTCTTGCCGACCACCGAGGCAATGGCCGCGGCCAGCAAGCGCTGCGCCGCGGCCATGTCTTCGCCGTGGCGGGTCTGCCGGTCGAAGCGCTCGCAGGCACCGGCATCGGGCAGGTCACGGCCCAGCGCCAGCCGCTTCATGCGGTCCAGAATGCGCTTCGTCTGGCTGTGGGTCAGCAGCGCCTGGCCGTCCTCGCCCACGTGGACCAGATAGGTCGGCGCCAGCGGGTAGTGCGCATCCAGTGCCCTTTCGGCATGGGGGCCGGCGGCTCGCAGGCAGAAGATGATGCCCGGCGGAATGTCCGCATCCTGGCTGGTGGTGACCGCCATCGTGCCCGGCGCAAGCGACTCGAGCCTGCAGGGGTGGGCCTTGAGGAATTCGGCCAGGTCGATCCGGAAATCGGTCAGCGTCAGGTCGGTGATGGACACGCCGCTGGAAAGGTCTTCCATGTCGATCACGGCATCCTGCAGGGTCAGCAGCTGGCGCCGGCGGTAGTCCAGGTCGTTCATGGGGTTGCCGGAATCGGTCTGGATCAGGTTTTCCTCGCCGGTCGCGGAAATGTCCAGCAGCACCATGCGCCCGCTGACGCGTTGCTCCAGGTTGATGTATTCGTCCAGCTCCATGTTGGGCCAGAAGTTGACCAGCTGGATGTGCTCGTTCTGCGAACCGATGCGATCGATGCGGCCGAAGCGCTGGATGATCCGCACAGGGTTCCAGTGGATGTCGTAGTTCACCAACCAGTCGCAGTCCTGCAGGTTCTGGCCTTCGGAGATGCAGTCGGTGGCGATCAGCAGATCCACTTCGCCCTCGTCCGCCAGTTCTTCCGGACGCTCCTTCGAGCGTGGCGAAAACGCCATGAGGATGGAACCCAGGTCCTTGCGCAGGCCGGCAAGCGTCGAGCGATTGCTGCCCTGGCCGGTGACCAGTGCCGATTCGATGCCCAGCTCGGCCCTTGCCCATTCGGCCAGGTGGCGATACAGGTAGTGGGCGGTGTCGGCGAAGGCGGTGAACACGATGATCTTGCGATTGCCCGGATTGCCCGGATTCCTGCACTTGCGCGCGATCATCTGGCGCAGTGCCAGCAGCTTGGCATCGCGCGCGGCATCGACTTGCTGCGCTGCCGATAGCAGGGTCGCGAGCCGATTGCGGTCCTCGATCAGGTCCTGGCGCCAGCGGATCAGATCGACATCGTTGAGCAGCACCTTGATGCGCTTGCCGACCAGCAGGCTTTCGAACGCAGGATCGTCGATGTCCACCTCGGCGATATCCAGCTCCTCGAACTCCCCGGCCCGCTCCTCGATGCGCGCCAGCGTCGCTTCCACATCCGCCAGTTGGCGCTGGACGGTCAGGCCGAACGACGACACCGAGCTTTCCATGCGCTTGAGCACGTTGATGCGAAGCAGGTGGATCAGGCTTTCCTCGCGGTCGGCCTGGCGGAAGAAGCCTTCGCCGCCACGCACTTCGGTGCTGTACTTGCGGTCGTAGTCCGCCTGCTTGTGCGGCAGGACGTAGCGCAATGGCGCGTGCGCGGCCAGGTTGAGTCGCCGGATCTCGTCGTTGATCTCGCGGATGGACGGGAACGCCCCGCGCAGGTCCACGTCCGGCTTGATGTTGATGGGCTTGAGCCGCGTCGGGAAGGTGCCGGTCTCGCTGGTGCCGTAATACTTCTCGATGTGCTTGCGCGATCGGGCGATGGTGAGGTGATCGAGCAGCGTGAAGTAATCGAACCCCAGCATGTCGATGAGCCGACCCGGCGTGCGATCGGCCTCGTCCAGCTCTAGCCACCGGTTGAACTGCCTCTGCGCATTGCGGGTCGTGCCCTCGATGCTGGCGATGCCGTGCTCGGCAAGCGCGAAGTCGTCGCCTTCGGTGGCAAACGCAATCTGGTTGCGCAGGTCCGCAAGGCGATTGTTGACCGGCGTGGCGGACAGCATGAGCACGCGTGTCTTGACCCCTTCGCGGATGATCCGCCGCATCAGCCGGTGGTAGCGGGACTCGCGGTCCTTGTGGGTGGTCTTGTTGCGGAAGTTGTGCGATTCGTCGATGACGACCAGGTCGTAGTTCCCCCAGTTGACATGCGACAGGTCGATGTCGCCGGAGAGCCCGCCCTCGCGCGAGAGATCGGTGTGGTTGAGCACGTCGTAATTGAAGCGATCCGGGGCGAGGATGTTGCGCCGGTCGTTCGCCCGATACAGCGTCCAGTTCTCGCGCAGGCGCTTGGGGCAGAGCACCAGCACCCGGTCGTTGCGCAACTCGTGATACTTGATGACGGCAAGCGCCTCGAAGGTCTTTCCCAGTCCCACGCTGTCGGCAATGATGCAGCCGCCGAAACGCTCGAGCTTGTCGATGGCGCCGACCACCCCGTCGCGCTGGAACTTGTAGAGCTTCTTCCAGACGACCGTATCGCGGATGCCCGTGGCCGTGCGGATCACCCGCTCCTCGTCCAGGCGGTCGCCTTCTTCGGCAAACAGCTCGTGGAGCATCCTCGCGTAGACCGACGCCGGATCCTGATGGGCGGCCAGCGCCTCGAACTCGCCCACCAGCGCGGCCTTGGCATGGGGCTCGGCGTCGAGCGCCGTCCACATCGCATCGAACCATTGGCCGAGCATCGCGCTGTCGGCAGCAGACGCCGACGCCTGGATGAGGTTCAGCGGGTTTGCGGGTGTGAGTCCCAGGCCTGCGGTGCTCAGGGAGAATGAGCCGAGCATCCCACGGGTGGGCACCCCGTTTGTGTTTCGCAGCACCCACGCCGCCTGGGGCACCGGGCCATCGGCACGGCGCACCTCCGCCTTTGCGGTCAGCCAGTCGGCCAACTGCCTCGCCAGCCACCGCATGCGCAGCTGGTTGCGATACGGCCGGTCGAACTCGCCTCCCAAGGCCGCCAGGTCGGCACCTTCGGCAGGCAGCAGCAAGCGGGTCGCCTCGAGGCCTTGCAGCTGCTTCTGGAGCTCGGCAAAGGCAAACAGCGACAAGGCGGGGGTGACCATGTCCAGCATGGCACCTGGCTCCAGCGCCTGACGCATCCGATCAACGACACGCTCGGTGCCCGTATTGGCAATGATTTTCACAACGGCACGCCCCCCGCTTGGCGCGGCGCGCATGTCGCGCCGGATCGGTCCCGATTCGCATACGCATCGTAACCGGACCGTGGCTCGAATCCCCAATGGCCGTGCTGCCCCCGGTGCAAGGCTGTTACGCCAGGCGCCGCTACTTCCGGGCGGCCGGCCCCTCACGCGCGCGCACGCCCATTCAGCCGATGGATCGCCCTGCTGCCGGCCTGCGCGGCCCAGTCGCCGCCTCGTGTGTGTCGACGCGCCATTGATGCTGGGCGCCCTGACCGACGTCATCCAGAGGGTGGCACGTGTGCCCGGCCCTGAACCTTCACTGGTCTTCATCGGTCTGCCCATCAATCTCCGCGATCGCCGCGGTGAGCCGATGCGCCAGACCCGGTACCGCTTCACCGCCTGGCCGCGCGCCAACGTGTGCCCATGGCGCGGAAGGAGAACGGAAGGCATTCATGTGGGAGGCAGGCCTCGAGCGCCTCATCAGGGACGCCTCGGCTCAGGCCGCCAGCCGATGCTCGTAATACGGATGCGCCTTGTCGTCGAACAGCGCATAGAGGCCGGCAAGATTCCGCGGATCCGGCGCCAGCCAGGCATCCACGTGCTCGGGCTTGAGGTTGATGATCGTCCGGTCATGGCCGGCCGCGGCGACCTCCGGCTCCGGCGCGTCGGTGATGGCGGCGAACGAGAGCAGTTCCTCGCCGTCATCGCCCACCCAGCGGGACCAGAGGCAGGCCACGAGCATCACGCTGCCATCGCGGGGCGTGAACTGCAGGATCCGGTTCGCACCGTCGTCGCCCTCGACATTCTCGAAGAACGTGTTGACGAGGATCAGGCCGTGGTTCCGGCCGAACTGGCCCTTCCAGAAGCCTTCGAGGTTGTCGCGGCGGGCGTTGTAGGTGCCGGGATATCGCTGGTCATAGCTGGCGGGCTTGCCCGCGGGCCGGCACTGGTAGCGCATGGGCGCCACGAAACGCTCGCCGTTCTCGCTTGCCAGGACCGTGCACCAGGTGCCCGGAAAGATCCTCGAGTCGCGTGCGAGCGGCGTGCTGCGCTTGAGGTCATCGATCTTCGTCTTGAGCTGCCCGATCTTGTTGGTGGCGATGCGCTGGTCGTTCTGCGCCTTCTTGGTCGTCTTCTCCTTCAGCGTGCGCTCCGCATCGGCCAGGCGCTTCTTCTGCCTGAACAATTCCTGCTCAAGCTGGCTGGCCTGGGTGGCCTTCCAAGTCTGAATGAGATCGTGGACTTCGCGCGTGCCCGCGTCGGCGGGAGCGGCAAACGCATCCATCATGGCCTTGGGAATCCGGTACGGACTACCCTTGGTCGCCTGATCCCAAAACAACCGGATGTAGTCCTTGATCGACAGCGTGGCGCCGAACTGCCGAACGTATTTCTCGTAGTCCTGCCGCACTTGAGCGGAGTAGCACATGGTCACCTCCACGGTCTGGAGGCCAGCCTAGCGCAGGCCGGGTGGGCGAACGCTCAAGGAAGCAGGTTGAACCGCCGCCCAAACACGGGGCGGCTCACGCGCTGGAGACGGCGCGCGTCCTGGACGTCATTGAGTTCACGCCGCAGACCGGCCACTGGGCCAGATCGCCATCGAAGGGGATGGCATCGAAGACCGACCACGTTGGTCTGCAGCCCTGCCGCTGTCGTGGGTTTGTGCCTCGGCGCAACAACCATGCACACCGTCACTGATGCCCTTCCCCTGCTTCTTCCAGCGGCAGCCGCCTGGCAGCGCCAGCCAGACGATGCATCCGCTCGACTTCCGCGTCGAAGATCCGAGCCATCGGGGCACCGCGTTGCCTGAGGATCCGGGCAATGGACTCGTAGTAGCGCAACGTCCCGTCGCGGCCTGCCTTGAACCGGTCGAACACCGCCACCCCGACAGTCGGATCGGCCAGGTCCTGGGTGATCGCACGGGCGTTGTGCAGTTTGTCGCAACCGCCCACCAACAACGAGGCCTCGGGCTCCTCCCGAAGATGGGCCACGTAGGCCAGCTTGCGCTGCCACCAGCTGCGCCGCGTCGCCTCGGGGCTCGTCGCATGCGCTTTGTCGTCTGCCGTGCCGTCCGTGCAGTCCCTGACGATGGCCAGCACCGCCTCGCCGAACTGCTCGCGGATGCGGGCCTCGTGTTCCTCACCGCAGTCCTCGATCACGTCGTGCAACAACCCCGCGATGGCCTGGTCCTCGTTGCCGCCGTACTCCAGCACCAGACTGGAAACCGCCAGCAGGTGGTACAGGTACGGAATGTTCGAGCCCTTTCGGACCTGTTGCTCGTGCGCCACGCGTGCGTACTCGACGGCGTGGGAAAAACGTTGGGTCAATCGCGTCATGGTCTCTCCTTGTCTCTGGCACCGGCGGCCCCAGGACCGCCGGCCTGGTTGCGTGGGCACGCTGGACTGCAGGCACCCCATCATCCACCGTCGCACCGGATCCTGTCGGCTTGCGCGGCCTGGGTGTGGTCACGCGCACGGCCGGTCACGCTCGACTGCGCATCGTCACCCCGTGCCACGGTGGCGCTGCGCTGCGCTGGCACGCGCACTGTGCAGCGCCGATCCCATGCTGCTGGCAACCCGGAACGTCTCGCGCCGAACCACGAGGGACGGGGCACGTCCATCCAACGGGACGTCACGCTGGCGAGGGGGTCGACCTTGGCCATGGGCACGAGGGCGATCCCGGATCGGCAGTCGTGGACCTTGGCGTGCACCCGCGGCTCCCACAACGTCCGCGTGGGGCGGCTCAATGCGCCGCAGGACGACCATGCTTGCGCGCTGGCCCCCATCCCCACCCCGCCTGCACGGAGCCGACCCGACCTGGGGCACACACCGGCCCCCTCAGGCGATCCGCAAACCGAGCAGCGCCAGCACCTCGTCCAGTGCCGCGTCGTCGACGATGCCCATCGCCACGCCGCGGGCGCTCTTGCCATCGGCCTTCGGGAACCTCGTCATGTTGGAGTTCCTGTAGGGCCGGCTTCCCCCCAGCTGGACCGCCCGGCTGGTCTGGAACCCGGGCGAGGCGGCCATGGCCGGGTGCACGACCAGCGGCTGCCTGCGCACCGCCTTGCGGGGCGCATCCCGCCGATCGCGGCCATCCTTGAGGTAGATCGGATGCCCGTCCCGTGCCGGGTGCGCAAAGCCGATCGCGTGGGTGCGGGTATCGATCGGCACGAAGCCGCGCCGGACCAGCAGCGTCTCGATTTCCAAAGCATCCAGCATGACGTTCCCCTGTGTTGCGCCGGTGGCCCGTGCAGGCGCCCGAGAGGGTGCATGGAAGCACCTCACCGTCTCAGCGGCTGCGACCGGTCTGTCGGGCTGGCTTTGAGAACGGGGCTGGAGGCGTGCCTGCCGACATCCATCCGTGCGCGCGCGCTTGGGGGGATCGACCGGCGCGGCGAGCGAGCGGGCGGGCGGAACGGTGGGCCGGTGGGGACCGGAAGACACCCTGCCCTCCTCGCCTGTGTCGACACACGCGTGCCGAAGACGGCCCCCTGCCGGGAGTGCCACCGGCTTGATCCGCGTGACCGGGGTGCCACCGGAGGCGTCGACTGGGGGCGCAAGCCGTTGCGCGGACAGGTCATTTTCCCGCCCCCAACCCGGGGGCGACAGGGGGAAACCGGTGCCTTCTCGCCGCCCCCTGCTCTCCCGGCGCCCGAGAGCGGTGGTGGTCTCATCTAGACTGGCGACTCGGCGCTTCCTCTTGTCATGACCGAGTCAGGTTGTCACTTGACAACCCTCGCACCATCCCTAAAACTCCATCGTGTAATCCACATCCCCATGGCCCGAAGCAAGCATCCGAAACCCGAAGTGGAGGCCGCGATCCAGCATGCCGAGCAACATGGCTGGACGATCCGGGAAGGTGGCGCGCATGCATGGGGGCGGATGTTGTGTCCCTACAACGATGACAACTGCCGATGCGGCGAGTTCTGCATCACCAGCATCTGGAGCACACCGAGGAATCCCGGTAACCATGGCAAACAGCTTCGACGCGTCGTGGACAACTGCACCCGCGAGAAGGCGAAGAGCGAAGGCGGCCCTGGAGAATGCGCCAATGAATGAGTACGAGTTCACCCTGACGTTTCGACTGCCGTCCGACGATGCGGAGCCGGAAAAATTCATCGACGCCCTGGCCGAAGCCGGGTGCGATGATGCGCTGGTGGGCATTGGCCAGCAGGGACGCATTGCACTGGACTTCACCCGTGAAGCCGCCAGCGCGATGGAGGCCATTGCCTCGGCCATGCAAGCGGTCAAGTGCGCGATTCCGGGTGCGGAACTGATCGAAGCATCACCGGACTTCGTGGGACTCACCGATGTGGCCGACCTGATCGGCTGCTCCCGCCAGAACATGCGCAAACTGATGATCACCCATCTGGCGACGTTCCCGATGGCGGTACACGAAGGATCGCAGTCGATCTGGCACCTGCGTCCGCTGCTGGACTGGATCTCAACGACCCAGAAACGGCCTGTCGATCAGTGCCTGATCGAAGTCTCCGAGGTGACCATGAAAGTCAACATCGCCAAGGAAAGCCGCCGCCTGCCAGGTACGGCGCTGCCCAAGGACATTGAAGCGCTGTTTGCCTGAGCCGAGCACGACGCCGACCGATACTCACTTCACTTTCGCGATCACTGCCGGCCAGCCGGATCCCAACGCGAGGCCAGCAGATGGCTTGCCCTCGCGAGCGGAATCGCCGGACGCAAGTCTCCTACTCAGGGCGCGTTGTCTCCCCTGCTCTCCCGCATGTTCAGCCCCTCAAGCGGGCATCACCTCGGGTCCCAGGGACTGGATGCCTGGTTCGCTGAGGAGATGATCCGGATGGCGTCCGTCGGGACCAGCCCGGCTTGCCGTCTCGAATGGAAGTAAACGAGCGAATCCTCAGACCCCCGATCCAGGACACGCACCTCGGTTTGCGCGGGAAACGTGATCCAGTCCTTGCTGGGCGAAAGCAGCACGCGAAGCTCGCGCGTCGTCTTTCCCACTGCCTTGTTGCGGGTGACCAGATTCAAGTCACGGACGGCCTGCGCAGACCCATCATTGGCCGCAGCCAGCAGCGCGCCGATGCCAGCCGCCTCGCTGCGCTCGACGCCGCGTCCCAAACCAAAGTTCCACGCAGCTTGGCGCGCCGCTTCCGGATTGCCCGCCCGAGCCTGTTCGCGATACCACGCATTCTCGAAAGCCAAGTCTTTCGGCAGTGCCAGCGCCCCCATTCTGGAGAAGGGTGCGTCGGTGAGCTTGCCGCCGGCTTGCCGGTACATCCGCAGGAAAATCGCTCGCCGATCCCGATTGCCAGCCATGCGAAGCCACTCGTCCGATTCGGACTCGCTGGGCGGCACCGCACGCCCCTGCGCATGAATGACCGCCAGCGCCGTCATCGCCTCTGCGTAGCCTGCCCCGGCGGACTGCCGCAGCCACCGTAGCGCCTCGGCATCATCCTGTCCGAGCCCCGGCAACCCTCTGTCGTAATAGCCGGCGCCAAGCACGAACTGCGCCTCCGGGTCCCCGGCGTTGGCTTTGCTTTTCAGTTCGGCCAATCGGGCATTGGCCTCGGTATAGAAGTCGGAAATCGCCTGGATGTTCGGATCGCGGTGTTGCGTCGGGGCCGCCCCTGCAGTCGACGCAGACGCAATGACCGTCAGGGCGACCACTACAAATGACGCTACAGCCAACCAGCACCCACGGGAGCATGGCGCCACGACGGCATCGAGCTTCGGGACGTTCACGTTCATGCAATTCCTCGACTTCCGAACTGTCTTTCGGTTGGGTCCAAGTAGGCATAGCACCGGCTTCGCACTATATTCGATATTGATCTACAGAGTACATTCATGACTCGTGATCAAGCGTCGCTCATCTGGCGTCCGGTTACGCCTCGCCCGCGGGCTGACTCCGGCCGACTCGCTGGGGCCAAGACGCGAAATTCGATGATCGGCCACGCGCGACTCTCCGGCACCACGCGCGTCAGGCGCGCATCCAGTCGAACGCCTTGGTCAAGCAATCGTGCAAGCCGGGCGTTGCTTTGCCGGGAAACGTAGCCGATCTTGCGGCCCGACCATTCGATCCGGATGGCTGCCGGATCATGCGGATTGGTCGGCTCCCGTACCAAGTCCAAGGGATCGCCACCGACAAGCTCATCCACATGATGCCGGACCGGCGTGTGGCCCGTGCCTCTGACATAGTCTTCCAGCAGGACATCGCCGCGAGGCCCGGAGTCACGCTGGGTTCGAAGCCATGCGAGTACCTGCTCGAGCTCTGCCCGAGAGGCCCGGTCGAACGGGCGTACCCACTCGGACCGCACTTCATCTGCACGACTGGCGCACTCTCGGGCATGGCGCAAGGCCTGGCGGCGTGCCCCCTCGCGATCCGGTGAGTTGATCGCATCCTCCACCTGTTGCGCCCATCGCCACATCACCAGGCTGCATTCGGCGTTGGCGCGTGAACGAACGTCTTCCAGCGCGTAGCGCGGGCCATCCACGTCAACGCCCGCAAGCACGACGTGTGCCGTCGCCTGGGCGCCATCCGGCAACGACAGCCTGAGGATTCGATCGCCCTGCGTGGTGCATTCATTCCAGTAACCTCCTACGCAGTGCGACATCTCGCGCCCTTCCTCGACCAGTGCGGTGGCCGTCAGAAGCTCTGAGGCGTGGCGACCATCGTCGGACCAGTCACCGAGAATCGCTGGCAATTGCGCAGGAGCATCCACACTGCCTTGGGGAGCGGCGCGCACCATTGCTTGTGCATGCCACCGATCAGATGCCCGCAACAACGAATGCAGGCCACGGCGTGCCAACCACGCCAATCCCAGTTCGTCCGGTTCGGCGCAGGAGAGGCAGTCATCCGGCGGGATTTCACGCACGGCTGCGGTGAGGAAATCCCTGCAGTCACGCAGCTTTGCTGGTACCTGCTCGGCTGCAAGGCCTGTCGACTCCCATGTCGTCTCCCATCCCTTGGCGAACGACTGGCCGATGATGGCCAGAGCGTCGCTGGAACGGGGAACTGGCAGGAGTTTCACAGAAGGCCACCATGCCTCCAGCGACGCCGCGCTGGCCGGCCGGGAATGCGCCGGGATGGCATCCAGGACCCGGAGCACCTGATGCACGTCATCCAGCCGGCGCCACGGGGTTCGCATTGGTGCCGATCGGACCACTGCTCGAGCCACGCGGTAGTGCGACGCCAGTGCGCCGCTGAGATCACGGCCGCGGTCAATGGCTTCCAGCACGCCAGGCGGGCACGTAAGCTCCGAGGCGTGCCCCCTGTTGGATTGGCGATCCTCGTACTGGTCAGGCAGCAGGCTTGGCCAACCCTGCGTGCGCAGAAGCAGTGGGACGACCAGCGGCGGGAAGTCCTTCAGTGCCTGGGTGCGTCGTTCGCGCAGCCCAGGCTCCAGCGATGCGAGACGGTTGTAGTTCTCGACCGAGCCCAGGAAAGGGCCCGGGGCTTCCAGCTCGCCCAGCAGGCGCAGGGTGTCCACGTCCAATTCCGTGGCAAAGCTGCGCAGCCGCTCCTGAAACGGATGGCCCCACGAGATGGCCCATCGCGGCATGGGCACGGCTGGGGCGTCGGTCAGACGGACCACGTCGCCGAATCGCGTACTGCTGAACTCAGCCTCGTTACCATTGACGTCCAGCTCGCGAAGGAAACCCTGCAGCCCGTCGTCGTCGCCCAAGTGGGCCAATGGCACATGCACGGCAACCAGGGTTCCGTCGTCCCGCAGCAGCCAGAGCCAGCACCGCGCTTGCGCGCTCTCACGCGAGTAGAAGCAACGCGCTTCCATCCACAGGCGGGCCTTCACGCCAGCTGGAAGTTGGCAGTCTGTGTGTTCTGCTTGGGCCATCGCGCCACCCTCCAGTGGAAAGACCTGCAGATTGTCAAAGCACGGTCGCGCAGCGTGAGACGAGGGAGCGGACGAGGAACGGAGTTTCTCCAGCACGCCTCCGCGGCGTCAGATTCGATCCAGAAGCCCATCGGTCAGATGGTTGACGGTCCGATAGCCGCTCAACGCGTCGCGGATGGCGATCAGGTACACAACCATCCAGACCGGAATACTGACAAAGGCGAGCAGCATGGTCCCAGCGCTACCGACGGCCTGAAGTCCAAACGTGATCGATTGGAGCAGGAAGCTCAAAGGGAAAAGGCCGATGACCGCGACCAGGAGCCGGTCCGCGGCGGCTGCCAGTGCGTCCCCCTCAAACTCCGCGCTGCGGAGGCTGAGACCGCGCAGGTGGTGGGTCAGGCGCCGCAGTACCTCATGTCCATAGCGGACAGCAGCACGACGCCACGTCCGGGCAATGAGCAGGAGCGCGAGCGCACCCCCAAGAGGAAGCGACCCCGACCATTCCACGAGGCAAGCAGACAACACCGCGCCCGGCAACAGGGTGGCCGCGAGCGCACCCCGTTCCAACGGCCACGATCCCGGCGACGAGAGTTCGGTGGGCTGGGGTCGGCCGCGGGACGGGATGGCAGGCAGATCAGCCAGAAGTATCCGGCGCAACGGCGCGTAGCGGCGAGCAGGCAGAAACGGCATCAAACACTCCTTATGAATCCATGTCGTACCGGCTTGGCGGATCCCGCGCCGGCACGGTCATTTGAGCCCGGCAGGCGCTTGTAAAAAGTTGGTCCAACTTTGGTCGCGTCGAAAAAGTGATTTCTGGGGTACGCCACAACCCGTGGCGTGACCGGAAACACGCATGTCATCGAACCACTTTGCCAAGGTTCCCGAAATTGCAGAAGCGCTGGCCTGGCTCCGCCAGACGGGGTGGCCCACGTCCGTACAGGACATCGCTCTTGGGGCCGATGTCTGGGCACAGATCCAAGGCGAGGAGCTGAGCGCAGAACAATCCACCAAAGAACTGCTCACTCGCCTGATCAAGCTGCTGCCCAAGGCGAGCACTGACACGGATGACGACGTGCTCTGCCGGGCGATTCTTGTCCGGCTGCTATGGAAAGTGACCGGTCGCACCGACCCGGATGACGGCGCTAGCGGCGATGTCTAGGGATGCCGGATGCAATCGGACGCGTGCGCCGCGGTGCGACGACCTTCGAGCGGGCATGGAACTCACCGACGAAGTCAAGCAAGTCCACGCCCATCAGCGCGCACAGGTCCTGCAGCTCAATCAGGTCCAACCGGCGGATGCCGCGCTCGATCGCGCTGATGCGTTCCTGCGGCACACCCCAAGCACCGGCGACATCGGCCTGGGTCAGTCCAGCCTCATGCCGCGCTGCCAACAGCATCTGGCGCAGGAGATCCGATTCGGGGCGATGGAGGGTCTTGGGCATCGGGTGCGCATCAGAGGACCGCCCAACGCTATATTTAGGAACACCTATAGCTGAACTTCATCAGTCCATTCTGGACATCACAGGAGAGGCATCATGAAACTCAAGGACACCCTTCAAGCCGCACCGTTGCTGGCGGCACTGATCACCACGGGCGCATTCGCGCAGGAGGCGACGCCGCAGGAGCAACAACTGTTGGACCAAATGAAACAGGCAGCGCGCGCGCAGGGCATGACCATCACCCCCGAGATGGAAGCGCAAATGCTCCAGCGCTATCGGGAAACGAGCGCAGGATTCATGGGCCTGCGCATGGCCGTTGAAGCTCAGAAGACTCAGCGCGCCGCACCGCCGTCACCTGCACCGGTGCAATCCGTCGCACCGTCCGAACCCGCTGTGCAAGCTGCAGCAACGCTGCAGTCGGCACCTGCGGCGTCAACCGGGAACCCAGGCGACATTGCCGCCACGTTCCTAGCCCACCACCAAGCCCGAGGTCCCGCCACGTTTGAAGAGGCTGCCGACGGCTTCAAGGCGAATGGACGACTGTGGATGGATCCTTCGGGCGAAATCCAGACGTACGGAATCGATCCGCAAACCGGGGACGTTACCTATCTCGTGGACGCGGGAGGCGGCCGCTACACGGTGAAGTACGCCAATGCCAACGCTTCGGCCAGCCCGGTCACCATCGGAACGATGGTCATCGATGAAGACCGGGTGACACTGAATACCCTCGACGGTCAGCAGATCGGTGGCGAGAGCTTCGTCGCCATGGCCGATGGCATCCTGGTAACGCGCGCCGGAAGCATGTTCCGATACGTTCCCGGCCAGCAGATCGCATCGCAGACTGTACCTGCTGGATACTCCGTAATGTACGCACACGGTGGCGATGTCGCCGGAACCGGCTATGTGCTCGCCATGAAGCGCGGCAAGCCCACCTGGCGTGATGCAATCGGGGCACGTCCGGGTCAACCGGTCAACACCTGGAGTCGCAGTGCTACGCGCGGCCTTTTCGGCGTCAGCCCCAGTCGCGTCGGCCTCAAGCAACCGACCAGCTTCGGATCTCGGGATCCGGACTTTGCCCTGATCGAGATCGCGACGGGCCGCTCGGTGATCGTTCCACGTTCCGAACTGACCACCGATCTGGGCTGGGAGGATCGCGACGGCAACAAGCAGCACTTCCTGAACGCAATCAGATGGTATCCGACCACGATCGGTCCGATTGCCATCGTGGGTGGCGATGACAATGCGAGCATCTATGCCATCCACCTGCCGACGGGGCGACAGGAGATCCTGTTCAAACGCCTCATGGGAATCAATCACTGGCGCGCCGAGCAGACACCAGACGGCAGTATTCGCGTACTGGCGCAACTGGGACTGCGCGGCGGCGAAGTTGCTGACGTGAGAGAGAAGTTCGGGGCTGCGCCATGACCCCAGTGATCAAGCACCAACCCTACTGGGAACTGGGGCTCCCGAGCCACCTGCCATTCCGCAACGCCACTGAGGTCATGGTTGCATGGGAGGTCTTCGAGACCACGGAGCACCGCCTCCGCCTGTTGGATCTCGAGCAGCGCGTGTTCGATGACCTCGTGAGTGAGGAGCACGCGCAGCAGGAGTTCAAGGCGATGCTGGGCGAAATCTCACGGAAGAGCGCCGCATACACGCGATCAATCGAGACATCAAGCCGCCGCCTCGGCAAGAAGATGCCGACAGGGCCCACGGCGATCAGGACGTTCGCCTCCGGCTTGGCGATCAACGATAGGGTCGTCTGCCACGCCGCGATGATGCAGGCATACGGATGGCTGATGTCCGCCTGGGCGATGGCAATGGGCGAAGATCCCGCTCCCACGTATCGCCGGCAAAGGATGGGGATGATGGTTCGGGAGCGTGCACTTGCTCTGTATGACGAGCTGCTGAGTTTCAAGCGGTCAGCTCTGGACGCGGCTGGTATTCCGCCCGACGAGCACGACCGGTACTTCTGTCAGACCTTCGAGGTCGGTGGGCACCTGCCTGGTTGGCATGACATGTCCAGCCCGCATGATCAAGGGGCGGGCCAGGTGGTTCATAGGTCACACTGACCGGGCCAACCCGAGCGTGACGCCATTGTCGATGGCGGCACGCTCGGGCACCGTTAATCGAGTAAGCAAGGCTGTGCATAAGAGGGTAGATCGCGTCCAGACTCCGGCGGATGCCCGAGCAGGAACGACCCGGCCTGGTCAGGCACGAGGCCACCTACGCCAGCATCTAGGGCCAGCCCCAGTGCCCAATCGGCACATTATCCGAAGCAGTTCCCCAGCAATCAGTGGTCCGAAGAAAGCGGGCAGGCCATGGGTAACGCTGCGAGTAACGACGCCATCCGATGCGGTCCGCGCAAAGCCGGGCGGCCGGCCTGGTCCCGCAAGGGGCTGCCCAACAGGCTCTCCAACAACGGCACTGGCGAACGACGTTCAGACACGGGTTGAAGATCCAACCGAATACCCAAAACAAATCGGATCCTTGGTTGCTACCGATGCAAATAGCCGCGTCGCGCCCGCTCGAGCTCGAAGCGCTCGACGAACTGGTCGACGATGCGCGCAAAGGCTTCTGCGAGGACTTCATCGCCGCCGGATTTCCAGGATGGGCAGTACCCCGGCACTATGCCGCGGTAGTTGGCGGGATCATCGCCGAGCAGCTGCATGGCCCACTGTGCGACGTGGACCGCCTCGTGGGCGACGATGTGCGGGCCGGTGGTGCCATGGGGGAACCAGACGGTGCCGCGGGCCTGCTTGTTCCAGGTCGTGGTCACTGCCCAGCGGCTTGGCCAACCGGCCTTCCCTCGCCCCACGTGCACGGTAACCGGCAAGTCCTTGCCGTCGACGTAATGCTTGAAACGGTAGGAAAAGCCGACGGTCCCGTCGTCCTGCATGACCGGGCGCGCGACCTTGGGCGGGAGGTGCGCGTTGGTCAGGATCAGGCGACCAATGCGCTGAACCTGTCGGACTTCAGCGGAGCGCTGAGGCGTCCTGGTCGGTCGAATGGGTGGTGTGGGCGCTGCTCGTCTGGTCATGCCTGCATGGAACCATGGCGCCGTCGCACGGGCTGAGACGCGCCCTTGCATGGTCGCCGAAGTGCCGCGCCCATCAGGCCCACCAGTCCGGCGGCCTATTCGCTATCGCATGAAACGCCGGCTTGAATGTCCGCGCACTGGGGCTGGCAAGCCCCGGGATGGCGTGCGAGCATCGCGTCCGGCACATCGATGCCTTCGGTTCAATCACCCTGCGCCGACTGGAGCTTTCGCCGCCGCACGGCCCATCGGCATCGAAAGCGCCCCACCGGCATCGAGTCAGTCAATCATCGCGCTGCCCATGAAGGCACGCAGCCTCTGCCACAACGGCATCGGCCGGATGGTCTGCTCCAAGGCCTCGCCGAGACGGTATCTTCGTACGTCGCGTTCTCCCGCCAAGGCGATCTGGAACCGCGCGATCTTCCAGTGAACGCTCTCGCCGTCCAGCTTCTCCATCAGCGCGGCAGCCGCTTCCTTCACCTGGTCGAACTGCCCGGTGCGGCGCAACAGGTCCAAGCGCAGCACGTCATCGATTTCGCGCTCGTTGCTGTAGTGTTCACCGCGAGCGTGCAGGTCATCAAGCATCGGCAGAATCGATTTGCGCAACAGCCGCGCCTGGGCCACCTTCTGCTGGTCATCGCATAACCAGGCGGCGCTGAGCGTGGACCGGACCATGGCCCTGCCCCACCCCGCCAGTTCGCAAACATGCGCGAAGGCCATGAACTCGCGAGCAAGTTCTGGCAGATCGTCGTTCTCAAGAATCGCCCGATAGCGCGTCGAACGCACGACAGTGGGCAGGTCCACGCCATTCACTTCCTCCAGGTTCGGCACGCACAGCCCGCAGTGCCCGCAGCGATGAATCTGGTAGCGCAACGCATGGCGCATCAATCCGGGCGGCCGCATGTCCAGGTCCATCGACCCGTACGCGCCGGTGCTGGCCAGGACGGCGATTCGCGTGGTCTTGCCGCAACACGCACAAGTCTTTGAAAGCGCGCGCGGCAACGTCATGGGAACTCCTTGGACATGAATGGTCGGATCAACTGACGTCGCGGGCATCGGATTTGCCGCACCGCTTCGCCATCAACAGGCTAACGCCGTTGCGTCTCGCGGGTTGAGACATCCATCGGAGTGCGGATGCCAGGGCGGGCCGCGCCGCAACTAGCCGGGAAGCACCGGATAGGCGATCTCGCCAAATGGCTCGTCCGGGTGATCCATCATCAGCTGGAGCATGACCGGGAGCACGGTACCGAGGATGGCGACCGCATCCTTGATCTGTCTGCGATTGGCCCCACTGTTCCAAGTAGCGCCGCCGTGCACAAGTTGGTTGCGCAGGACATGAAGCCGGTCCAGCACGGTCGCCAGCAACGAGGCGGTGCCGTGCTCCATCACCGCACGCAGGGCCAGCCTGCGCTCATGATCGAACTGCGCTTTCCAACGTTCACTCGGATCATGCTCCCGCAGCGCGCGCCAGAACGGCTCGAAGACGAACCTGTTATCCAGCAGCGTGCGGACCGGTCCCGGAAACTGCTCGAACAGGACGTGGTGCAGGCGACCATCATCCAGTTTGACCAACCGCTCGACGAATGCACGTACTTGACTGCGCGCCGTCTGCTCGAATCCGAACTCGCTGGCGTAAGCGGCGTTGAAGGCGATCCACAGGAAGATGAAACGTGCATCCAAGTCATCCGCCGCATGCTCGGCGCGATCCAGCCAGCTGATGGCCCGGTGCATACGAACGCGCAGCGCTTCTGGATGGCCGTCACGGAGCTGGCGATGCCGTTGCTTGAGGGCATATGCCGTGCCGATTTCCATGTTGCGCACCCCTGCCGTCCCAGCCAATGAGCCTACACCAGCCACCCGCCAAGCCGGTGCGAAGCCGGACGAGTGCGACTCGGCGTCTGCCTCTGCGGCTGCGGCGAGCCAGAGGGAACGCTTGCGAGGGAATGGTTTTCAGGGACGCCGCCGAAGCCATGGGCCCGCGCCGGCCTGCAATCGGCGACGTCTGTCCGCCGTGCTCGGGCCGGACGCCTTCGCTTATCACCCCGCCACCGGCGTCAGCACCGCACGCCCCACGCGCCGGCGCTCGAGGGTGTCGGCGCGGATGTCCCAGCCGCCGGCCTGGATGACGTCGCCTTCCACCGGCAAGCGGCCGAGCATGTGCAGGAACAGTCCGGACAGGGACACGTAGGTGGATGCGCGCGGCAGGCGGATGCCGGTTGCGCGCTCGAGGTCTTCCATCGACATCGAGGCGTCCACGCGCCAGCCGCCGTCGTCGAGGCGCTCGGCGCCGTATTCGGCGTCGCGGGTGTCGGCCAGGTCGCCGGCAATCGCGGCCAGCAGGTCGTTGGCGGTCACCAGTCCCTCGATGCTGCCGTATTCATCGACCACCACCGCCAGCGGAATCGGGTGCTCGCGGATGCGCTCCAGCGCGGCCAGCGCGGTGCTGCCTTCCTGCAGCACCAGCGGCTCGCGCAGGTGGTCGGCCAGCGCCAACGGCTTGCCCGACAGCACCCCGGCAAGCACGTCGCGGCTCTGGACCACGCCTTGCAGGTGGTCCAGTTCGCCATCGCTGACCAGCAGGCGCGTATGCGGGGATCGCGTCATGCGTTCGGTAGCGTGGTCGATGCCACGCGAGGAATCGATCCATTCGATGTCCGAGCGCACGGTCATGACGCTGGCGACGGAACGGTCCGCCAGGGTCAGCACGCTGCGGATCATGTCGTGCTCGGCCGGCTGCAGGCGCTCGTCGTCGTCCGCGGCGGCATCCGCCCTGCCCTCGCCGTTGCCCGCCGGTTCCTCGCGCGCGCCAAGCAGGGCGGTCAATGCCTCGGCGGTACGTTGGCGGAACGGCAGCTTGCTCGCGCTCTTCTCGCGCTTGAACCGGGAGAACTGGTTGAAGCTTTCGATCAGGATCGAGAAGACGATGGCCGCGTACAGGTAGCCCTTCGGAATCTTGAAGCCCAGACCCTCGGCCACCAGGCTGAAACCGATCATCAGCAGGAAGCCCAGGCACAGCACCACCACGGTCGGGTGCTTGTTGACGAAGTTGGTCAACGGCTTGCTGGCCAGCAGCATCACCGCCATGGCGATGGTGACGGCGGCGTACATCACGCCAAGTTCGTCGACCATGCCGACCGCGGTGATCACCGAATCCAGCGAGAACACCGCGTCCAAGATGACGATCTGGGTCACCACCACGCCGAAGCTGGCGAACGCCTTGTTGGCGTTGCTGGCATGCGCGGTGCCTTCCAGCCGTTCGTGCAACTCCATGGTCGCCTTGAACAGCAGGAACAGGCCACCGCCGAGCAATATCAGGTCGCGCCCCGAGAACGGATGGTCGAACACCGTGAACAGCGGTGTGGTTAGTCGCATGATCCACGACAGCGCCGCCAGCAGCACCAGACGCATGACCAGCGCCAACGACAGACCGATGATGCGCGCCTTGTCGCGCTGCTCCGGCGGCAGCTTGTCCGCGAGGATGGCGATGAACACCAGATTGTCGATGCCGAGGATGATTTCCAGGACCACAAGGGTCGCCAGGCCCATCCAGATCGTCGGATCAGTCAGCCATTCCATGCGTGCATTCGTGAAGGCAGGCAGGCGATCATATCGCAGCCCCCGGTCGTCGTCGCATCATGAGATGAGACGTGAACCGGGCCCGGTCGGCACCATCTGGCCAAATCGCCGGTTTGGGCGATAATCGAAGGCAGTTCCGGCCTGTCAACGCCCGAGCCGGTGATGTTCCGGGGACCGCAACGTGCGGGTTCCGGCTCCGGCACTCTTGCAGCCCGGTGATTTCTCGAAGGCGGCGCCGTCCAGGGGCTGCCTTCTTTCCATTGGAGCAAAACCTGATGTCCACCGAACCCCGCCCGCCGCTGACCCTGTCCCGCCTGGACGCGGACCGCATCGAGTCGCTGCTGGAGAAGTCACCGCAGAACGCGGCGACCACCAGCCTCGCCGAAGAACTGCTGCGTGCCAACGTGGTCGAACCCAAGGACGTCCCGCCGGACGTGGTGAGCATGCATTCGACCGTGCTGCTGCGCAACGAAACCAGCGGCGACGAGCGCGAGGTGACCCTTGTGTATCCGCACGAAGCCATCGGTGACGGCTCCAAGGTGTCGATCCTTGCGCCTGTCGGCAGTGCGCTGCTGGGCCTGCGTACCGGCGACCTGATCGACTGGCCGATGCCCGGCGGCCACAGCGCCAAGCTGCACGTGCTCGCCATCAGCTTCCAGCCGGAAGCCTCCGGCCAGTTCCACCTGTAATGCGCGGCGCGCGCCCGGCGCAAACGCATTTCCCGGCCGCCGGTCACGGCGGCCTGCGCTTCCCCCGGCAACGGCAGGCCAATGCCTGTGCTGCCCGCGAAGCGGCCTGACACTTCACGTATCCCGCCTGCATGCCAGAAACCAGCACCCGACCCGCCTTCCACGGCTTCGAACAGATTCCGCTGCGCGAATACGCCGAACGCGCCTATCTCGACTACTCGATGTACGTGGTCCTGGACCGCGCCCTGCCCTTCATCGGCGACGGGCTCAAGCCCGTGCAACGACGCATCATCTACGCGATGAGCGAGTTGGGCCTGTCGGCCACGGCCAAACCGAAGAAGTCGGCGCGCACGGTGGGTGATGTCATCGGCAAGTTCCATCCGCACGGCGACTCGGCCTGCTACGAAGCGATGGTGCTGATGGCGCAGCCGTTCTCCTACCGCTATCCGCTGATCGACGGGCAGGGCAACTTCGGCTCGGCGGACGACCCGAAATCGTTCGCGGCGATGCGTTACACCGAATCCAAGCTGACCCCGATCGCCGAGGTCCTGCTGGGCGAGCTGGGCCAGGGCACGGTGGACTGGGACCCGAACTTCGACGGCACGCTGGAGGAGCCGACCTGGCTGCCGGCGCGGTTGCCGCACCTGCTGCTCAACGGCACCACCGGCATTGCCGTGGGCATGGCCACGGACGTGCCGCCGCACAACCTGGGCGAGGTGGTCAGCGCCTGCGTGCGGTTGCTGGATGATCCCGACGCCAGCGTCGCCGAACTGTGCGAACACATTCGCGGGCCGGACTATCCGACCCGCGCGGAAATCATCACGCCGGCGGCGGATCTTCGGGCCATCTACGAAACCGGCAGCGGCGGCATCCGCGCGCGCGCGACCTTCGTCAGGGAAGGCGGCAACATCGTCATCGACGCCCTGCCCCATCAAGTCTCGCCGTCCAAGGTGATCGAGCAGATCGCCACGCAGATGCGGGCGAAGAAACTGCCGTGGCTGGAAGACATCCGTGACGAGTCCGACCACGCCAACCCGATCCGCATCGTGCTGGTGCCGCGCAGCAACCGGGTCGACGTCGATCAGTTGATGGGCCACCTGTTCGCCACCACCGATCTGGAAAAAAGCTATCGGGTCAACCTCAACGTCATCGGCCTGGACGGCCGGCCGCAAGTCAAGAACCTGAAGGCGTTCCTGTCCGAGTGGCTGCAATTCCGCGCCGATACCGTGACCCGGCGCCTGCGCCACCGGCTGGAGAAGGTCGAAAAGCGCCTGCACCTGCTGGAAGGCCTGCTGGTCGCGTTCCTGAACCTGGACGAGGTGATCCACATCATCCGCACCGAGGACGAACCCAAGCCGGTGCTGATGCACCGCTTCGAGCTCACCGACGTCCAGGCCGACTACATCCTGGATACCCGGCTGCGCCAGTTGGCGCGACTGGAGGAAATGAAGATCCGCGGCGAGCAGGACGATCTGGACAGCGAACGTGACCGCCTGATCGCGACCTTGGGCAGCCGGGTCAAGCTGAAGAAGCTGCTCAAGGACGAACTGCTGGCCGATGCCCGCAAATATGGCGACGACCGGCGCTCGCCGCTGGTCGCGCGCGGCGCGGCGCAGGCCCTGGCCGAAACCGACCTGGTCGCCAGCGAGCCGGTGACGGTCGTGCTGAGCGGCAAAGGCTGGGTACGCGCGGCGAAGGGGCATGACGTCGACGCGGCCGGCCTGTCGTACCGCGAGGGCGATGCGCTGCTGGCGACGGCGAAAGGCCGCAGCAACTGGCAGGCGGCGTTCCTGGATTCACGCGGGCGCGCTTATTCCACGCTTGCCCACACCCTGCCCAGCGCGCGGGGCAACGGCGAACCCCTGACCGGGCGTTTTTCCCCCACCGGCGGCGCGGAGTTTCGCGCGGTGGTCAGCGGCGAGAACGAGCACCGCTTCGTGCTGGCATCGTCCGAAGGCTACGGCTTCGTCACCCGCTTCGAGAACCTGACCAGCCGCAACAAGGCCGGCAAGGCCATGCTGACACTGCCGTCCCACGCCGATGTCGTGCAGCCGGCGGCAGTCACCGCACTGGACAGCGACCGCATCGTCATCGCGACCAGTGCCGGTCACGTCCTGGCCTTCCCGCTGTCGGAGCTGCCGGAACTGGACAAGGGCAAGGGCAACAAGCTGATCGAGATCCCCAAGGCCAAGCGCGCCACCGAGAAGGTCATCGCCATCGCAGTGGTGCCGGAAGGCGGCAAGCTGTCGGTTGTCTCCGGTGCCCGCACCATGACCTTGACCTGGAAGGACCTGGACGCCTACATCGGTGCCCGCGCCAGCCGCGGCAGCCTGCTGCCTCGCGGCTGGCAGAAAGTCGACGGCCTCGACGTGGCCGGCTGAGCGCCACCATGGAGCCGGGTTTCTGGATCGATCGCTGGGCGCGGGGGCGGATCGGATGGCATCGCGACGAGGTGACGCCGCTGCTGCGCGAGCGCTGGCGCGAGGTCCAGGCCGACAAGGGCTGCCGGGTGCTGGTGCCGTTGTGCGGCAAGTCGGTGGACATGCCTTGGCTGGCGATCAACGGCCATCGCGTGCTGGGCGTCGACCTCGCACAGGCCGGCATCGATGCCTATCTGGCGGAACAGCAATTCGAGCCGCGCTCCGAAGCAACCGCAGCCGGTCCGATGTTCGATGCCGGACCGGTGCAACTGCTGTGTGCCGACATCTTCGATGTCCCGGCGGACATGCTCGCCACCTGTTCCGCCATCTATGACCGGGCGGCACTGATCGCCCTGCCACCCGCCATGCGGCGCCGCTACGTGGCGCACGTCCATGGTTCGCTGCCGCCCGGCAGCAGCGGATTGCTGATCACCCTCGAATATCCGCAGCAGGAAAAGGACGGCCCGCCGTTCTCGGTCGACGAAGACGAAGTCCGATCCTTGCTGGAGCCTGCGTGGGAGGTGACCCTGCTGGAACGCCGCAACATCCTGCGCAGCGAACCACGCTTCCTCGAAGCCGGCGTCACCCGGCTGCACACGGCGGTGTACCGACTGCGCAAGCACTGAGCCCGGCACATGCGGCGACGGCTTCGTTGTGCGCTGCCCGGTTGCTGCAGGATCACGGCTGAACCAGACTGAGGCCCCGCTCCACCGGAATGCCCATGCCCGTCCGCACCGGCCGTCACTGCCGCAAGCGCCTCGCCCTGTGGCTGGCGGCATTGCCGTTGCTCGCGCTGCTGGTGGCGCTCGTGGCGTGGCTGCTGCTGCGGGGCAGCCTGCCGCAGCTGGACGGCAGTCAAGACCTGGCCACGCTGGCCGCGCCCGCGTCCGTGCAGCGCGACGCCAACGGCAGCGCCGACATCCGCGCCGGCAGCGCCACCGATGCCGCTCGCGCCATCGGCTTCGTGCATGCCCAGGAACGCTATTTCGAAATGGACCTGATGCGCCGCAGTGCCGCCGGCGAATTGGCGGCGCTGTTCGGATCCGCGGCCCTTGCCCACGACCGCGCCCAGCGCGTCCACCGCATGCGCTGGCGGGCAGGACGTGTGCTGCAGGGGCTGCCCGCCGAGCATCGGCAACTGCTCCAGGCCTATGCCGAAGGCGTCCATGCCGGCCTCGCTGCACTGCGCGTGCGTCCGTGGCCCTACCTGCTGGTCCGCCAGAAACCCCAGCCCTGGACTGCCGAGGACAGTCTGCTGGTCGGCTATGCGATGTATTTCGACCTGCAGGATGCGGGCAACCGGCGGGAACGCGATCTGTCCACGTTGCGTGTGCACCTGCCCGAGGCGCTGCACGCACTGTTGACCCATGCCGGCAGCCAGTGGGACGCTCCGTTGATCGGCGATGCCCTTGGCGATGCACCGTTGCCGGATGCCAACGCGGTGGACTTGCGCACGTTGCCGGCACCCACGTCGGCCGCCCTGCCGCCGCTGACGGATCCGGACACACCAGGCAGCAACAGCTTCGCGGTGGCCGGCGCCCTCACGGACGACGGTCGCGCCATCCTTGCCAACGACATGCACCTCGGGCTGCGCGCACCGAACCTGTGGTTCCGCGTGCGCATGCGCTATCCGGATGCGAGCACCGGCGACGATGTGGATGTCGCCGGCTTCAGCCTGCCGGGACTGCCGGCGGTCATCGTCGGCAGCAACACCCGGGTGGCGTGGGGGTTCACAAACAGCTACGGCGACTGGCTGGACTTCCGTCGGCTGCCGGGTTGCGCAGGCACCACCACGGCCACGGAAACCATTGCCGTTGCCGGTGCGGCATCGGAAACGTTGCAGGTGCGGGAAAGCGCATGGGGGCCGGTGCTGCACGAGGAGGCCAACGGCGACTGCCTGGCGCTGCGCTGGGTGGCACACCTGCCAGGCAGCCTCGACCTGCAACTGGCCGGGCTGGCCGGCGCACGCGATATCGAATCGGCGCTGGCGATCGCCGGTGACATGGCGCTGCCGGCCCAGAACCTGTTGCTGGCCGATGCCGACGGCCGGATTGCCTGGCGGCTGGCCGGGCCGGTACCGCGCCGTGACCCCGATTGCGCACCGACCGATCCCGATATGCCATCGACCTGCACGCCGTGGCCACTGGTCCGTGGCGAACCGCCACCGTTGCTTGATCCCGACGGCCAGCGCCTGTGGACCGCCAACGCCCGAACCATTGACGGTCACGCCCTGACGGCCATCGGCGATGGCGGTTATGCGCTGGGCGTGCGCGCCCAGCAGATTCGTGACGCCTTGCAGCGGGCCACCGTGGTGGACGAAGCGGCCCTGCTGGCCATCCAACTGGATGACCGCGCCGTCCTGCTGACCCGCTGGTGGCAGGCCCTGCAGGCACATGCCGACGAAGGGCCGGCACTGCGCGAACTGGCGGCCGCCGCGCACACCTGGGAAGGCCGCGCCGCTCCTGCATCGAGCAGCTACCGTTTGCTGCGCGCCTGGCGCCAGCAGGTGCATGCTCGGATGCTCGAGGGCCTGCTGGGGCCGGCACGTGCGACGCTGGGCAATGACGCGCCGGTGCCGGCTCTGCCGCAGTTCGAAGGCATCGCCTGGCCATTGCTGCAACAGCGTCCGATGCATCTGCTGTCACCCCGCTACAGCGACTGGAGCGCACTGCTGGACGACGCCGCCCGCGCGGTGATCGACGCGGACACCACGCCGTTGTCGGAGCGCCCGTGGGGCGAGGTCAACCGGGCCGCGATCTGTCACCCGCTGGCAGCGGCGCTGCCGAAGATCGCCCGCGACGTGCTGTGCATGCCACGCGAGCCGTTGCCGGGCGACGGGCTGGTGCCGCGCGTGCAATCACCCGGCTTCGGTGCATCACAACGCATGGTGGTGGCGCCGGGTCACGAAGACCGTGCGATCGGCCACATGCCCGGAGGACAGAGTGGCCACCCGCTTTCGCCGTTCTGGGGGGCGGGCCATGACGACTGGGTCCATGGCCGACCCACGCCATTGCTGCCGGGCACGCCGCGCCATCGCCTGCAGTTGCATCCGGCGCGGGCCACGCGATGACGATGTCCACGGCCAGCGGTGGGCCGGACTGGGCCATTGTCACCGGCGCGTCGGCCGGCATCGGACGTGAACTTGCACGTGGACTGGCCGCCGAGGGCCACGCTCTTGTCCTGGTCGCCCGGCGCGCGGAGGCACTGGCCGCATTGGCAGAAGAGTTGCGACAGGCGCATGGGATACAGGCGCTGCCTCTGGCAATCGACCTTGCCGGTGTCGATGGTGCGGACCGGTTGACCGGGGAGCTGACGGCTCGCGGCATCGTGCCGCGCGTGCTGGTGAACAACGCCGGCATCGGCGTCTACGGCATGCATGCCGGCAACCCGGTCGAGGAGGTGCAGGCCTTGCTGGACCTCAACATCATCGCCCTCACGCGCCTGACCCGAAAACTGCTGCCGGCGATGCTGGCAGCCGGCCGGGGCCACATCCTCAACATGGCCTCCACCGCCGCATTCATGCCCGGCCCGCGGATGGCGGTGTATTTCGCCAGCAAGGCCTACGTGCTGTCGTATTCCGAAGCACTGGCCGAAGAACTGGCCGGCAGCGGCATCAGCGTGACCGCGCTGTGCCCCGGCCCGACCCGCAGCGGCTTTTTCCGCCGCGCGCGGATGCGCGACGACACCCTGAGCAACGACCTGGCCGATGCCGCTGCCGTCGCTCGCTTCGGTCTTCAGGCGATGCGACGCGGCCAGCGCGTGGGGATCCACCGCGTTCGCAACAAGTTGTTGGTGCTGGCCGCGCGCGTTGCCCCGCGGCGGATGCTGGCGGCGATCGTGGAACGGGTCACGCGCCCGCCTTGAGCGCCCGCACGTCTGCGGTGCTGCCTCCACAACTTGTGCAGAAGCTCAGCCCATGCTCGCGCAGTCGATGACGAAGCGGTACTTCACGTCACCACGGGTCATGCGCTCGTAGGCGCACTCGATATCGGCCGCATCGATCACCTCCACGTCCGACACGATCCCGTGTTCCGCGCAGAAGTCCAGCATCTGCTGGGTTTCGGCAATCCCGCCGATCAACGAGCCGGCGATGGCCCGGCGGCGCCCGATCAGCGCGCCGACCTCCGGCGAGGGATGCGGATGCTCCGGCAACCCGACCAGCACCAGCGTGCCATCGCGCTTGAGCATGGCGGTGCAGGCGTCCAGATCGTGGCTGGCGGCGACGGTGTCCAGCACCAGGTCCAGCCGCCCGCGCTGCGCTTTCATCTGTGCGCTGTCGCGGGAATTCACCACCTCGTCGGCACCCAGCGCCAACGCATCGGCACGCTTGGATTCCGTCGTGGTGAAAGCCACCACGTGCGCGCCCAGTGCGTGCGCGAGCTTGATGCCCATGTGCCCCAGGCCGCCGATGCCCACCACGCCCACGCGGCTGCCCGGCCCCACCTTCCAGTGTCGCAGCGGCGACCAGGTGGTGATCCCGGCGCACAGCAGCGGCGCCACCGCCGCCAGCTGATCGACCGGATGCCTGATCGTCAGCACGAAGTCCTGATCGACCACGATGCGCTGCGAGTAGCCGCCCAGGGTATGGCCCGGCGCATCGTCGGTACGGCCGTTGTAGGTGCCGACCATGCCGCGCTCGCAGTACTGCTCCAGCCCTTCGTCGCAGGAGGCGCACTGGCGGCAACTGTCCACCATGCAGCCGACGCCCACCACGTCACCCGCACGGAACCGCGTCACCTCGGTCCCGACCGCCGACACCCGGCCGACGATCTCGTGCCCCGGCACGCAGGGATAGCGCGTGCCGCCCCATTCCGAACGCACCGTGTGCAGGTCCGAGTGACAGACACCGCACCAGTCGATGTCGATCTGCACGTCGCGCGCGCCAGGAACGCGGCGCTGGATGGTCATCGCCTCGATGGGCGCGTTGGCGGCGTGGGCACCACGGGCGTGGGTGGTCATGGCGATCGGCTCCGGTGACAGACGGACAGGATACGTGGCACGAACGCGCACTCCGCAGACCAGCGCGCGCTCACCGATGGCCGCGCGGCAGCCGGTCCCGACGTCAGCTCACGTCGCGCTGGCCGGTTCCGCCAGCAGCCGGCGGATCAGCTGCAGGTACAGTTCCGGCAGTGCTTCCAGATCGCTGACACGGACATGCTCGTCGACCTTGTGGATGGACGCATTGACCGGCCCGACCTCGATGCACTGCGCACCCAGCGGCGCGATGAAGCGCGCATCGGAGGTGCCACCGCCGGTGCTTTCCTCCGGATCCCGCCCCGCGAACCCGGCGAGCACCTGGCGCGCGGTGGCGCGCAGGTGGCCTTCCGGGGTGTGGAACGGTGCGCCGCCGTGATGCCAGTGGATGCGGTGATCCAGCGCGTGCCGTTGCAGCACCGCCTCGCATTCCGCCTGCAAGCCCGCAGCGTCCCAGTGCGGGTTGTAGCGGAGGTTGAACAGCACCTCGAGCTGGCCGGGAATGACATTGTTCGCGCGTTCACCGGCGTGGGCATCGGTGATTTGCAGGCTGGTCGGCGGGAAGCTGTCGAAGCCCTCGTCCCACTGCCTCGATGCCAGTTCCGCCAGCGCCGGCAGCGCCATGTGGATCGGGTTGCGGGCCTTGTCCGGATACGCAACGTGCCCCTGAACACCGTTCACCGTCAGCCGCGCGGACAGCGAGCCGCGCCGCCCGACGCGCAGCAGGTCGCCGAGCACCGCGGTGGAGGACGGCTCGCCGGTGATGCACCAGTCGATGCGCTGACCGCGCTCGCGGAACACCTCGGCGACCTTGCGCACCCCGTCGATGGCATCGCCTTCCTCGTCCGAGGTCAGCAACAGGGCGACCGTGCCCGGGTGGCGCGGATGCCCGGCGACGAAGCGCTGCAGCGCCACGACGAACGCGGCGACGCTGCCCTTCATGTCGGCGGCACCGCGGCCGTAGAGGATGCCATCACGGATCTCCGGCACGAACGGGTCGCTCGACCACGCCTCCGGCGGCCCCGGCGGCACCACGTCGGTGTGGCCCAGCAGCACCAGCACCGGCCCACCCTGTCCGTGCGTGGCCCACAGGTTGTCGACCTCGCCGAAACGCAGGTGTTCGATGGAGAACCCCGACGCCTGCAGGCATTCCGCGATCAGCGCCTGGCAGCCGGCGTCTTCCGGGGTGATGGATCGCCGCGCGATCAGGTCACGGGTCAGTTGCAGCACGTCGCTCATGCGCAGGTGGCTCCTCGAATGGGTGGAACGCTCTCGCAGGGCTGCTCGGCCAGGGAGCGCGCGCGTCACCGCTTGCCGAACAGATCCTTGTAGGCATTGTCGGAAAAGCCCTGCGCAATGCGGCCATCATCCAGCACCAGCAAGGGGCGCTTCACCAGCGCCGGATGCTCGCGCAGCAGCAGCCTCCATTCGGCATCCGAACCCGGCGCCTTGCGGTATTCGGGCAACTGCCGCCAGGTGGTCGACGATTTGTTGACCAGCTTGTCCCAGCCTCCGACGGCCTGCTGCCAGGTGGAGAAGGTTTCCGGCTCGGGAAGCCGCTCGCGCAGGTCGACGAAGTCGTGGTCGATGGCGAAGCGCTGCAGCCAGTTGCGCGCCTTGCGGCAGGTGTCGCAGGTCTTCAAACCGTAAACGGTGGCCATGGGCAACTCCGGATGGTGGGATGGCATGCCATGCCAATCGCGGCACGGACGTGCGGGTCCGAGGCAGGGCGATCAGCCGGCCAGCCCGCGCAACAGGTCATTGACCGAGGTCTTGGCGCGGGTGCGTTCGTCGACCTGCTTGACGATGACGGCGCAGTACAGGGAATGCGAGCCGTCGTCCGCCGGCAGCGAACCGGATACCACCACGCTGCCAGGAGGCACCACGCCATAAGACACCTCGCCGGTGGCGCGGTTGTAGATGCGCGTGGACTGGCCGAGGAACACGCCCATGCCGATCACGCTGTGATGGCCGACGACCACCCCCTCGACCACCTCGGAACGGGCACCGACGAAGCAGTGATCCTCGATGATCGTCGGCGTGGCCTGCAACGGTTCGAGCACGCCACCGATGCCGGCACCGCCGGAGATGTGGCAATGGGCGCCGACCTGGGCGCAGGAGCCGACCGTCGCCCAGGTGTCGACCATCGTGCCTTCGCCGACATGGGCGCCGATGTTGATGAAGCTCGGCATCAGCACGACATCACGGCCGACGTGGCAGCCGCGACGGGCGATGGTGCCGGGCACCACGCGCACGCCATCACGGCGGAAGGCCTCGGCGTCGTGCCCGGCGTAGCGCAGCGGCACCTTGTCCCAGAACGGGGCCGGCGCGCCCCCCATCACCTGCATGTCGTGGGTGCGGAAGAACAGCAACACCGCCTTCTTCAGCCATGCGTTGACCATCCAGCCACCGTTGCCATCGGGTTCGGCCACCCGCAGCGCACCGGACTCCAGGCCGGCCATCGCCTGCTCGATGTCCGGCTGCAGCGCGGCGCGGGCTTCGACGTCGAGCTCGGCGCGGCGCTCGAACGCGGCCTCGATGCGCTGCCGCAGGGCTGGATCGGTCATGCTCATGGTCGGTCTCCTGGGACGGTTTCCAGCAGGCCGTCGCGCAAGGCGTCCTGGCGATAGCCGGATAGCGGGTTGTCGTTCTGGTCGGTGATCTGGAACATGTCTTCGGCGCGCTCGCCGAAGGTCGCGATGCGGGCGTCGTGCACGCGCAGTCCCTGGTCCCGCAGCAGCCGGGCCACATCGGCCAGCAGTCCCGGGCGGTCGGTGCACACCAGGCTCAGCAAGGTGCGATGCCCGGCCGCAGATTCGGCGAACGCGACCTGCGGTCGAATGCGGAAATGCTGCAGGTGCCGTGGCTGCGTGCGCCGCGGCGGGCGTACCTGGTCCAAATCCCGCTGCTGCAGCACCTCGCGCAGGCGCGCCTCCACCTGCGCCGGCGCGACCGGATAGCGGGACGACAACGGCAGCACCTGGAAGGTGTCGAACACCCTTCCCTGCGGGCCACGCAGCAGCCGTGCATGCTGGATCGCGAGGCCGGCGCGGTCGAGGGTGGCGACGATCGCCGCGAACAGCCCGTCGCGATCCGGTGAACAGACGAAGACCTCGAGCTCGCCCGCCTGCGGGTCATGACCGATGCGACGCGCCGCGACCTGCCAGGGCGCATCGGCCTGCGCGCTCAGCACATTGGCCTGCCAGGCGACCTGCTCGGGGTGACCACGCAAGAACCCGTCCTCGGGCATGGTCAGGAACAGCGCGTCGGCCGCTTCCTCGGTCACGCCGTGCGCGCGGAGGATCTCGCGGGTCGCGGCCCGGGTTTCGGCGATGCGCTCCACCGCGGCGACCGGATTCTCCAGTCCGCGACGCAGGGCCAGCCGGGTCGCGGTGTGCAGGTCGGCAAGCAGCCGGTCCTTCCACGCATTCCACAGCTTCGGCGATGTCCCGGCGATGTCGGCGCAGGTCAACAGATACAGATAATCCAGGCGTTCGCGGTCGGCGACGATGCTGGCGAAGCGATGGATCACCTCCGGGTCGGCGATGTCCTGCTTCTGCGCGGTACTCGACATCAGCAGGTGCTGCTCCACCAGCCAGGACACCAGTTCGGTATCGCCCGTGGACAAGCCCATCGCCAGGCAGAAATGCCGCGCCTCGTCGGCACCCAGTCGCGAATGATCGCCGCCACGACCCTTGGCGATGTCGTGGAACAACGCGCCCAGCAACAGCAGTTCCGGCTTGCGAAGTCCCGCGCGGACATCGTGCGCGATGGAGAAGCGCTCGTCCGGACCGGCGGCGAAACCGGCGAGATTTCGCAACACCGCCAGCGTGTGCTGGTCGACCGTGTACATGTGGAACAGGTCGAACTGCATGCGGCCGCTGACCCGGGAAAACGCCGGCAGCCAGCGGCCCAGCACGCCGAGCCGGGCCATCCGTTCCAGCGTGCGCACCGGGGTCGGCCCGCGCAGCAGCGCCATGAAGGCCGCGCGCAGGTCGTCGTCTGCCTCGTCATAGGCCGGCACCATGTCCAGCGCCTCGGCCAGCGCGCGCGCGCTTTGCGAGTGCAGGCCTTGCAGCTCACCCAACCGAGCCCAGCAGGCGAACAGCGCGAATATCTCGGCGGGCGTGTTCGGCCAGGACGCGTCCCGTGCACTCAGGTAGCCACGCCGCAGCGCGAACAACGCGTCCAGCGGTTCGGCCACGGCTTCGCCCTGCAATTGTTCCTCGAAGCGCTGCATCAGGCGGTCGCCGATGCGTTGCACCAGCGCAGCGCCGCGGTAGAAGCCCTGCATCATCTGCTCCACCGCCAACTGCCCGGGCTTGTCGACGAAACCCAGGCGCGTTGCCAATGCCTTCTGGTAATCGAAGCGCAGGCGCTCTTCGCGCTTTCCGGCCACCAGGTGCAGTCCGTAGCGCAGCCGCGCCAGGTGCTGGCGTTCACGCTGCACCGTGAGGTATTCATCCGCGCCCAACTGACCCAGCGCCGACAGCGATTCCAGATCCTGCTGCCCGGCCACGCGCAAGGCCATCCAGCGCAAGGTCTGCACGTCGCGCAGCCCGCCGGGGCCCTCCTTCAGGTTGGGCTCGAGGTTGTCGGCGGTGTCACCGAAGCGTGCATGACGCTCGCGCAGTTCATCGCGCTTGGCGAGGTAATAGTCATGCGGAGGCCAGACCCGCGCCGGATCGATGGCTTCGCGCAATGCCGCCGTCAGCGCCGGATCGCCGGCCAGTTGCCGGGCTTCCAGCAGCGCGGTCATCACCGTCACATCCGACGTCGCTTGCACGGTCTGCGCCAGTGATCGCACCGCGTGCCCGGTTTCCAGCCCGCTGTCCCACAGCAGGGTGATGAAGCGCGCCACCCGTGCGGCGCATTGCTGCTGCACCTGCGGTTCGGCCAGCACCAGCAGGTCGATGTCCGAGAACGGCGCCAGCAGGCCGCGACCATAACCGCCGACCGCGAACAGTGCCGGCGGTGACTGCACGCCATCGAAACACCGCTGCCACGCGCCCAGCACCAGCGCATCGATCGCCTTGGCCCGCGCTTCCTGCAGACGATCCACATGCTCGCCGGCATCGAAGCGCTCGGCATGGACCTGCGACAACGCCAGCAACTGCGTGCGCGCCGACTGCGACCACTGCTGGTCGTCCTGGCGTTGCCGCTGGTAGCCCTCGCTGCCGGTATCCATCGCCCTCACCGGCAGCCGGCCGTTCGGGCCGCGGCACGCATTCCCGGGGCACGTGCCCGGCACGGGCGCCGGATGATCGGCGGAACGGCCACCAGCCCGGACTCAGAGGTCGTTGTCGTCACCCGGCAGGCGGGTGAGGATGTCGACGCCGTCCTCGGTGACGGCCACGGTGTGTTCCCATTGCGCCGACAGCTTGCGGTCCTTGGTCACCACCGTCCAGCCGTCCGGCAACAGCCGCGTATGGCGGGTGCCTTCGTTGATCATCGGCTCGATGGTGAAGGTCATGCCCGGCTTCAGCACAACGCCGTCGCCCGGGCGGCCGTAGTGCAGCACCTGGGGCTCGTCGTGGTAGACCTTGCCGATGCCGTGGCCGCAGTACTCGCGCACCACGGAAAAACGCTCGGCTTCGGCATGGCTCTGGATCGCATGGCCGATGTCCCCCAGGGTCGCACCGGGCCTGACCGCGCGGATGCCGTGGAACATCGCCTCGCGGGTGACTTCCACCAGCCGCCGGGCCATGACCGAGGGCGTGCCGACGAAATACATGCGGCTGGTATCGCCGTGCCAGCCGTCCTTGATCACGGTGACGTCGATGTTGACGATGTCGCCATCCTTCAGCACCTTGGCCTCGCTGGGAATGCCGTGGCAGATGACGTTGTTGACCGAGGTGCACAGGGTCTTCGGGTAGCCCCGGTAACCGATGTTGGCCGGCACCGCGCCCTGCACCTTGACGATGTGCTCGTGGGCGATGCGGTCCAGTTCCTCGGTGCTGACACCGGGCTTCACGTGCGGGGCGAGGATCTGCAGCACCTCGGCGGCCAGGCGACCGGCTTCGCGCATCTGCTCGATCTCGGCCGCGGTCTTCAGGGGAATCGTCATCCGGTCATTATCGTCGCAGCCGCAGGCGGGGCCAAGTGCACGTCCGGGCGGCACGTGGCGGCAGCGCCACACGCTGGACGCATGGCCCGCAGGCTCCGCACGCGACATCGGCGCCGGCGGAGCTTCACGTGCCGGCGTTCCTACTGGACCACGTATCCGGCCAGACGCCAGGTACCATCCTCGTCCAGCCGGAAAGACACCAGTTCGGCCATGGTGCGCCCCCCGCTGAACTGGGTGGCGAAACGCACGCTCATGTAGTTTCCGGCCGGGGCCTGGCCGCCGGCGGGAACCACCTGGCGGGTGACCGACCACCACACCCGCGAGGCCGGCGCTCCCAATGGCTGGCGAGCCGCGGCCACGTTGTTCATGAAGGCCTCGCGGGTCACGGCGCGCTTGGCCGTTGCCGAGGCGTCGTCATACAACTGGCCCAGCTGGTTCCGGTCCACCACCTGGATCACCTGCAACGCCGCGCGCACCAGGCTGGTGGGATCGACATCGGCCGCGGACGGCGCCGCCTGCTGCGGGGCAGCCGGCGCTTGCGGCGCGGGCTGCTGGGCACCGGCCACCGCCGGAAGGGTCATGGCTGCCGCCATCAGGATGGTTCGAAACATGGGCGCGTCCTGTATTCAATGCATTCGTGGGCCTGGCGAGTGTGCCAGCTTTTCATCGACCGGCGAACACCGACGCCCGGATCTGCACCCGACGGTTCGGCGCCAGACAGTCGATCAGGGCCTGCCGGGCAAGGCGTTGGTCGCAGGTCTTGACCGGATGGCGTTCGCCCATGCCGATGGCGCGGATCAGCCCGGGCTGGACGCCGGCACGCTCCAGATAGGCCCGGACCGCATCGGCACGCGCCTGCGACAGGGCGAAGTTGTACTGCGGCGTGCCCATCAGGTCGGTGTGCGCCTGCACCTCGATGTCGCGGATGTCCGGAGCCGCCTTCAGCTCCTCGGCAATGCGGTCCAGCGAGGCCCGGCCCTCGGCGGTGATGTCATTGACCGTCGCCTTGTCGAAGGCGAACAACCCCGAGGCTTCGAGAAGATGCACGCGCGCCGCAGGTGCCGCCGGTGCCGGTGCCGTCGGTACCCCGGCCGGCGGCTGCGTAGCCGCGGCAGCCAGCAACATGCAGTCGGCCGGCAGCCAGTGGAAGCTGCGGCCCAGCATGTCGTTGTCGAAGATCACCTTGTACTGGCAGGTACGGACCACATCGCCTTCGCGGAAGTTGAGGATGTAGTCCCACTCACGTGCGCTGAAGCCTTCGTGGAAGTGCGGGCGCCCCAGCAGGTCGTACAGCTGGTCCTTGCTCACGCCGCTGCCGATCTGCCCGACGATCGGCCAGGTCGGGTACGTGCCGTTGCGCAGGATGGCGTCTTCACGGTCGGGGAAGATCACCTCGTCGGCCACGCCTTCCGCGGAAATCCCGCGGCTGACGTGGCGGGTGCAGCCAGTGGCGGCCAAGGTGGCGGCAAGTACCGCGCTGGCCAGCAGCGCGTTGCGGATCATCGAGGTCATGGACAGGCTCCGGAAGCGGTCGTCAGGTTGCGGATGCATGCGGATCACCACTGGATGCCCGCGCCAACGGAGAAGCCCCATTCGCGCGTGGTGTTGCCGGTCGCCTGGGCCTTGTAGACCCAGCGGCCGTTGTCGGTGATCCCGGACAGGCCAACGGCCATGCCGTACTCGCCCTGGAAGCCACCCATGCCCACCGCCAGCATGCTCTTGCCGGGCAGATAGGCCTGCGGCAGGCCGGCCATGGCCATGGCCGAGGCAGTGCCACCGCGGTACCCGCGGCGCATCTCCCAGACGTCCTGGCCGACCTGGTTGAAGCGCTGGTCGGTGTACGTGTTGGCCTGGTTCAGGGTGTCGGAAAGCCCCGACTGCAACTGGCCGACGTTGACCGCGTCGGTGGGCGCGACACCGGCTGCGACGTTGCGGATCGTGGTCGGCGCGGTGCCGCCCGGGTTCAACGTCACGCTGGTGTAGTCGACGCTGCCGTCGGCATTGCGGTCGTACTGCACGCCGCCCGCGGCCTGCTGGCGCAACTGGCTGACATTGACGGCATCGGTCGGATTCACGCCCGCGGCAACGTTGGTGATGCGACGCTCGCCGCCGACACGGCCGACGGAGACCACGTTGTCCTCCAACGCCACCGAACCGGCGCCGATCGCCACCGAGCTGCTGCCGGTGGCCTGGGCACCCTGCCCGACCGCCGTGCTTGCCGCACCACTGGCGCGGGTGTCGTTGCCCAGCGCCGTGCTGTTGTCGCCCGATGCCACGGCCGAGGCGCCGCCCGCGGCGGAGTTGGCACCGGTGGGGCTCGGTGCGGTGGTGTGGTCCTGGCTGACCTGGAACATGCCCGCCGCACCGGTCTCGAGGTCAGTCACGTCACCGGCGATCCCGCCAACGGTGGTTTCCAGGTTGGTCACCCGCCCGTCGATCACGTCGATGCGTTGGTTCGTGGCATGCAACTGGCTGCCGTTGACCGCGTCGGTGCTGGTGGCGCTGACCTCGCCGGCGGCCACGTTGCGGACCACGTTGCCCCCCATGTCGACCGTTTGCCCGGCCCCCACGGTCAGGCCGCCATCGGCAGTCACCATGCCGGTGAACGTGGGGTTGTCGACCACGTCCACGCGCAGCTGGTTGCCCTCATGGACCACGCGCGTGTTGCTGCCATCGACCACGTCCAGGGTGGTGTTCGGCGCCACGTTGTACGCCGGGCCTCCGTTGGCCTGCAGATACCAGCCGCCCCCCACGTTGTTGTTCACCGTCACCAGCGCGTCCTGCACGCTGTTGTAGGTGGTGCCACCCACCACCAGTTGGGCGATGACCTGCCCGGTCACCGGATCGAAGCTGGAGCCGCCACCGATGGCGACCGCGGTGCTGTTGCCCAGCGCGAACAGCTGGCTGCCGTTGATGGCATCGGTGCTGGTGGCACCGACGGCGCCCGGCGACACGCCGGTGATCCGGCCACTGCCATCGACATTGACCACGACGTTGCCGAACTGCGGCGAATCGGCGATCTGCACGTTGATCGCCCCGGTCGCCGGATCGGTCACCGTGCGCACGTTGGCGCCGCTGTAGGTGCCCGCCGTGGTCGCCTCGCCCACGATCGCCAGCGTCTGGCCAAGGTCACGATGCACGTTGGCACCCACGTTGCCGGCGAAGTCCAACCCCTGTGCCACCAGGTCATTGCCGACCTGGTTCAGCTGGTCGACGTTCACTGCATCCGTGCCGGCCACGCCCGGCGCCACGTTGGTGATGGCCAGGTTCCCGGCGTCGATGCCGGACGTGGTCACCGACGGGCCGCCGGCGATCACAAGGCCGGTGCTGCCCAGGATCACGGTACCGCCGCCCAAAGTCACCGAGTTGACGCTGATGTCGTCGGCCAGGTCGAAGTTCACCGTGTCGTCGGACGCGTCCTTGCCGACCACGATGTTGCCATCGGTGTTGCGCAGGTCCACGGTCTCGCCCGGGGCCACGTTGCTGGCATTGGCGCCCTGCGCGGTGAGGTTCCAGCCGGCAGACGCCACCCCGCCCACGGCAGTGAGGGCATCCTGGACATTGTTGTAGGTGTTGCCACCCACCGCCAGTTGGGCGATGACCTGCCCGGTCACCGGATCGAAGCTGGAGCCGCCACCGATGGCGACCGCGGTGCTGTTGCCCAGCGCGAACAGCTGGCTGCCGTTGATGGCATCGGTGCTGGTGGCACCGACGGCGCCCGGCGACACGCCGGTGATCCGGCCACTGCCATCGACATTGACCACGACGTTGCCGAACTGCGGCGAATCGGCGATCTGCACGTTGATCGCCCCGGTCGCCGGATCGGTCACCGTGCGCACGTTGGCGCCGCTGTAGGTGCCCGCCGTGGTCGCCTCGCCCACGATCGCCAGCGTCTGGCCAAGGTCACGATGCACGTTGGCACCCACGTTGCCGGCGAAGTCCAACCCCTGTGCCACCAGGTCATTGCCGACCTGGTTCAGCTGGTCGACGTTCACTGCATCCGTGCCGGCCACGCCCGGCGCCACGTTGGTGATCTGGTTGCCACCCATGTTCAGGGTGTTGCCGGCGTTCATGGTGATGCCACCGCTGTTGATCACCGGCCCGCCGTTGTTGATGGTCAGGCTGTCCAGCTGCACGTCGGGGTTGAGGTTGTAGACGACGTTGTTGTCCGCGGTGCTCTTGCCGATGACGATGTTGCCGTCGGTGTTGCGCATGTCCACCGTGCTGCCGGGATTGACCAGGCTGCCGTTGGCACCTTGCGCGGTCAGCGTGAAGCCGGCGTTGTTGATGGCGTCGGCGATATCGCCGGCGGTGGCCAGCGCAGTGGCGCTGGCCGGCGCGTTGACGCTGCCGTCGGCGGCGTTGCCCAGCGTGGTGGTGACGGCACCGACGTTGTAGGTGGTGCTGCCGTCGGCGTTTGCGGTGGCGGTCACGCTGAGCTGATCGGGCGTGGCGGTCGCAACCGACGTGGTGGCCGCCGCCTGCGCCTGGGTCAGCTGGCTGACGTTGACGGCGTCGGTGGGGTTCACGCCGGCGGCGACGTTGACGATGGTGTTGCCGCCGTTGTCCAGGCCGGAACCGGTGAGCTGCACCGGCCCGTTCGCGCCGCCATTGACCGTGACGCCGGTCGTGTCCATCACCGTGTTGCCGGTGGTGACCGAGTTGACCGCAAGATCCGGGTTCAGCGTGACGTTCACCAGGCCGGCGTCATCCGCGCCGGTCTGGGTCACGGTGACGTTGCTGTCGCCGGCGAAGGTCACGTTGCCGTTCGGGCCGATGTTGGCGGTGGTCGAGCCGGCGCCGGTCGCGCTGGCGTTCCAGCCGGCGTTGGCCACGGTGTTGACCTGATTGAGCGCGCTGTTGACGTCGTTGTACACCGCACCGCCCACGTTCAGCACGGTGGTCACCGAGCCGTCCGGGTTCACCACCGAGGTACCGCCCATGCCGTCGGCGACCGACTGCGCCAGGTTGCCGATGGTGGACTGGGTGGCGAACAGCTGCGAGCCGTTGATGGCGTCGGTGCTGGTGGGGCTGATCTGGCCGGCCGCCACGTTCTTGATCTGGCGTTCGGCACCAACCGCGCCCACGCTGACGATCTGGCCCGGGGCGGGCGTTGCGCCGGCGAAGGTGCCGTAAGTGATCCCGCCCACGGTGCCACTGGCGGTGGGAACGGCGGCATCGGCGGTGGACGCATCGCCCAGCACCACCGCGCCGTCCATGCCGACCGGGATGGTGACCTCGTTGCCGAGCACGAAGGCCCGGTCCGCTTCGATCGTGTTGTTGTTGCCGATGCCGTAGGAATTGTCGCCGCTGATGTAAGTCGGGTCGCCGAGTGCGCCCGAGTTGTTGCCGCTGACTTCGTTGCCGGTGCCGATGCTGATCGACTGGATGCCGCTGGCGACGGCGCCCTTGCCGATGGCGATCGCCCGATCACCGGAGGCGGTGGCACCCGCCTCGTCGATGGTGTAGCTGGCGACGGTGCCGTCCGGGTTGAGGGTCGGTGTTGCCACGCCACTGCCGATCGCGACCGAAGACACGCCCGATGCCAGCGCGGCGGTGCCTTGGGCGATGGCATCCACGCCTTGCGCGCGGGCAGCAGCGCCCAGCGCCACGGCCCGCGACAGGCCAGTCACGCCGGCCTGGCCTGCTTCCGACATCGTGCCGATCGCGATTCCCACATCACCGTGGACATGCGACTGCACGCCGATGGCGATGGTGCGGCTGGCAGCCAACGGATCCCCGGCGGCGCCGTTGCCGGCATCACGGCCGATGGCGATGTTGCTCAGTCCCGACACGTACTGGCCGGCGTTTTGCCCGGCCGCGTAGTTGAAGCTGCCGCTGACGCCGATGCCGGCGTTCGTGCCGTAGGCATCGTTGTCGTTGCCTGCCACCGCCTTGCCGGCGTTGATGCCAACCGCGGTGTTGCGCTCGCCCTGCACCGACTGACCGGCGGCCTGGCCGATGGCCGTGTTGTTGTTGCCGACGACAGCTTGGCCGGCCTGATAGCCTTGCGCGTAGTTGTAGTCGCCTCGGACGGTCATGCCGGCCTGGTGTCCCGTGGCAAAGTTGAAATTGCCCGTCACGCCCTGGCCCGCACCCTGCCCGACGGCCGAGTTGTTGTTGCCGGTCACGTTCCGGCCGGCATTGTTGCCTGCGGCGAAGTTGCGATTGCCTGTCGTATCGCTGCCGGCAGCCTGCCCGCTCGCGTAGTTGCCGCTGCCTGCCACGCGTTGGCCTGCGCTCTGGCCGATGCCCAGGTTGTTGCTGCCGGTCACGTTCTGTCCGGCACCACTTCCGATGAACGTGTTCTGGTCACCCACCACGTTCATGCCGGAACCGTTGCCGATGGCGGTGTTGAACCAGCCCTTCGTTCCCTCGCCCGCGCTGACGCTGATCCCGATGTTGTAGCTGCCGTAGGTCCGGTAGCCGGCCAGAGGACCGAGAGCGATGTTGTTGAAACCAACGGTGAACTTGCCGGAGCGGAAGCCGATGCCGGTATTCATGCCGCCGAAAACCGATGACCCGGCATCCGGCCCGATGCCGATGTTGTTGATGCCGTTACCGGGCTGGTCGGCGCAGTAGAACGTCCAGCTGCAGCGCGGATTGACCTCGCCATTCGGCAAACGGGAATGGAAATCGGTGATGGCGGCGCCTGCCGGAAGGACGCCTGCGGCCGCCAGTGCGCTGCCATAGGGCGTCGTGGGATCGTAGACATCCGGGGTGATCCGCCGAACGTCATTGCCGGCACTCGCACCCATCGCGGTATTGCCCCCGACTTCCACCCTGCGGCTGGCGTCGGCACCCACGCCGATGTTGTTCTGGTTGGCGCTGTTCTGGCCGGCAGTGCGGCCGATGAACACCGATCCACCCGACCCGATCGCATTGGTGCCGGCCTCGAAGCCGATGATGACGGTCTCTCTGCCGCCCACGTTGGCGCCGGCGCCGTTGCCGATGGTGATGTTGTTGATGTTCTGCGGATTGGTGCCCTGGCCGGCGTTGTAGCCGGGACTGCCGGAGCCGGCGGGACTGAAGTTGCCGATCACCAGGTTGTTGCCGATCGCGGTGGCCCGGGTGCCGATGGCGATGCCGTAGTTGGTGGGCAGCGTCGCGGAGCCGATCCCCTGAAAGGTCCTGGCGCCGTCACCAAGGGCGATGGACGAGCCAGCCGAGGCCTGCGCGTTCGGGCCGATCGCAATGGTGTTGGTCGGCACGCTGGCGGCGGCGCCGGCATAGGTGGCATCCTGGCGGCCGGAAATCGCGTTGGTGCCCATGGCGATGGCGTTCAGACTTTCCGCCCGGGCATCGCGCCCGATCGCGACCGAGTCGTTGCCGCTGGCGACCGCACCATTGCCGCACGCCACCTCGCTGCCGCTGCCGGAAGGATCGCCGACCGGCGCACCGGTCACCGGGTCCACGCACACGGCATCCTGCGCCATCGCGGCCCCCGTCCCCAGCCAGGCGGTTCCCGCCAATACCAGCAGGACGGCCGAGGCCATCACCGCCAGCCGCGGTGCCGCCGCACGCCCGGCAAGGCACGCCGGGCGGGGACCGTCGGCACGCGCGATTTCCGATGCCACAACCATGGCCTGCAACCCGTGATTCCAGACCAGCCGGTAAATCTTGTTCATGTCCAACCTCGTTCGATGACAAAGGAAAAACGGCAAGAACACCGCCGGCAAACCTGCATGAACGCGCAACCGCCTCCGCTGCACATGTCGCGATAAACAGGGACGCCACCTGTATTTGAAGACCGGAGCGTGCATGCGCCGCGTGAAACGGGTTCATGTTCCGGTCGTCACGGTGCCAGCCCGGCACGATGCGCGTGCTGGATTGCCGCGGCTTGACTTGCGTCAAATTCCGCGACGCCGGTTCAGCCTCGATTTTGATGTACAATGGAGGACTTGCCTTCGGGCAACGCCACGTCCGGGCGACACCGGCGAATACACACCCGTCGTGAACACCCGTGCCGGGGTGTCCGCAGCCCCTTCCGGGCTTCGGATCTGGTCACGGAGGCGACGGGGAGGCCCAACCCCGGAGCGTCAGCGCGAGCCCCTTGCCGGACCCCGCACCCTCGCGTGCGTGAGAGGCAAGGAAAAGCACCCACCAATGACCGGGTGCGGCGCGTGCCTTCGCTCCCCGTCAAAGGAACCACTGCAATGCCCCAGATCACCATGCGCCAGATGCTGGAAGCCGGTGTCCACTTCGGCCACCAGACCCGCTACTGGAACCCCAAGATGGGCCCGTACATCTTCGGTGCCCGCGGCAAGATCCACATCATCAACCTCGAAAAGACCATGCCGCTGTTCGCCGACGCGATGAACTTCCTCAGCGGCGTCGCCCAGCGCAAGGGCATCGTCCTGTTCGTCGGCACCAAGCGCAGTGCCCGCGACGCGATCAAGGAAGAAGCCGAACGCTGCGGCATGCCGTTCATGACCCAGCGCTGGCTGGGCGGCACGCTGACCAACTTCCGCACCATCAAGCAGTCGGTCGGTCGCCTGAAGGAACTGGAAGGCGCCGAGACCGACGGCACCTTCGAGAAGCTCGTCAAGCACGAGGTGATGGGCCTGCGTCGCGAACGCGACAAGCTGGAAGCCAGCCTCGGCGGCATCAAGGACATGCCGCGCCTGCCTGACGCGCTGTTCGTGATCGACATCGGCCATGAAGACATCGCCATCCAGGAAGCCAGGAAGCTCGGCATTCCGGTGATCGCGGTGGTCGACACCAACTACGACCCGTCGCTGGTCGATTACGCGATCCCGGGCAACGACGACGCCATCCGCGCCGTGCAGCTGTACGCCCGCGCTGCCGCCGACGCGGTGCTGGAAGGCAAGGCCGCCGCGCCGAATGCCGCGACCGTGACCGAGGACGAGTTCGCCGGCGCCGATGCCAAGCCGGCACGCAAGTCCGCTGCCAAGGCCACCAACCCCGCCGAACAGGCCGAACCTGCCGCTGCCGAAGCCGATGCCGCTGCGGCCGCCGAAGCCCCGGCTGCCGAAGCCGGCGAAGCCTGAGGACCCGCCATGCCGAACAATCCCGACAAGATCAAGGACGAGCGCATGACCGCCCCGGTCGCGCCCGGCGAAGACCCCAACGCCGAGCTCGATCCGGACGTCGCAGCCCGCGCCGAAGCGCAAGTCGCGGAAAACGAACGGCTCAGCCGCGAAGCGGCCTACGACGAGAACGACACCGTCGAGGAATGAGCGTCATCGCCGCGCCACGCCACGGGCGCAAGCTGCGCGGCGCCCCCCCACACGCGCGCCGGCCCGGTGGCCGGCGCGTCCACCACGAGGAAACGAACAATGGCTGAAATCACCGCATCCCAGGTCAAGGAACTGCGCGAGCGCACTGGCGCCGGCATGATGGAATGCAAGAAGGCGCTGGTCGAGAACAACGGCGACATCGAAGCCGCCGCCGACTGGCTGCGCAAGACCGGCCTGGCCAAGGCCGACAAGAAGGCCGACCG
>JAUNRQ010000081.1 GCA_030535605.1 Pseudoxanthomonas suwonensis | reverse complement strand
AGCAGTTCGACATCATCGTCACCACCAACCTGTTCGGCGACATCATCTCCGACCTGTGCGCCGGTCTGGTCGGCGGGCTGGGGCTGGTGCCGGGCGCCAACATCGGCACCGATGCGGCCATCTTCGAGGCCGTGCACGGTTCGGCCCCGGACATCGCCGGCAAGGGCATCGCCAACCCCTGCGCGTTGCTGCTGGGTGCCGCGCAGATGCTCGACCACCTGGCCATGCCGGAACAGGCCACGCGCCTGCGCAAGGCCATCGTCGCCACGCTGGAAGCCAAGGACGGGTTGACCCCGGACCTGGGCGGCGAGGGCAACACCATGGGCTTTGCCAAGGCCATCGCATCGCGGCTATAAGAGCTGCGCGACAACCGAAAACACCGCGGACGGGACGCTTTGGCGTCCCGTCCTGCGTTGCGGCAGACACTGGCTGGACGCCCGCTGGATTGCCACGCACAATGCCGCTTCGCGTGTTTATCCGGATGAAGCGATGAAAGAATCCCCCAGCGCGCTCGCGCTGACGCCCTTGCTGCTGTTCGTCGCGTTGTTCTTCGGCGCCGGCGTCTACTACACCGCGCAGGGCGAGGCCATGGGCTTCTACCAGCTGCGTGCGCCGGTGGCGATCCTGCCGGCACTGGCGCTGGCCGCATGGATCGCGCATCGGCGCGGCGTCGCCGCGGGCGACACGCTGCTGCAAGGAATGGGCGAGGCGAACATCATGCTGATGTGCCTGATCTTCCTGCTGGCGGGTGCATTCGCCGCCGTGTCCAAGGCGATCGGTGCGGTGGATGCGGTGGTCGCGCTGGGTCTGGGTGCCTTGCCGCCGGCGATGCTGTTGCCCGGATTGTTCCTGGTGGCGGCGTTCGTCTCGCTGGCCATCGGCAGCTCGATGGGAACACTGGCCGCGGTGGTGCCGATCGCCGCGGGCGTGGCCGATGCCGCCAGCATGGACGTCGCGCTGGTGGTCGGGGCGGTCATCGGCGGGGCGATGTTTGGCGACAACCTCTCGATCATCTCCGACACCACCATCGCCGCGACCCGTACCCAAGGTGCGCGCATGGGTGACAAGTTCCGCGAGAACTTCCGCATCGCGCTGCCGGCGGCGCTGGCGAGCGTGTTGCTGCTGCTGGTGGCCGGCGGTGATGCCGTCCCGGTGCAGCCGATGGAGGCGCCGCCGATGGTGCTGGTGGTGCCGTACGTGCTGGTGCTGGTGCTGGCGCTGGCAGGCGTGGACGTGCGCATCGTGCTGGCAGCAGGCATCGTTGCCGCCGCCTTGTTCGGGTTCCGCTTCGCTCCCGAGTACGGTCTGGATGCGCTTGCCGGTGACATCTGGAACGGCTTCGACTCGATGGCCGAGATCACGTTCCTGTCGATCCTGATCGGCGGCCTTGCCGGGCTGATGAAAGCCAGCGGTGGTCTGACCTGGCTGGCACAGGCGATTTCCCGCCTGTCGCGTGGCGGCCGTGGCCCGCGCAGCGGCGAGTTTTCCATCGCCGCGCTGGCCGCGGGAACGGACCTCTTCACCGCCAACAACACCGTCGCCATCCTCGTCAGCGGCGAGGTCGCCCGTGACATCGCCACGCGCCACGCCATCAGCCCCCGACGCGCCGCCAGCGTGCTCGACATCTTCGCCTGCGTGGTCCAAGGGGTGATTCCGTGGGGTGCGCAGATCCTGCTGGCCGCCTCGCTGGCGATGGTCTCGCCCCTGGCGCTTGCCGGGAAGGTCTGGTACTGCTGGTTGCTCGCAGCGTCCGCGCTGCTGTTCATGTTGTTCTGGCCGCGCCGCAGCCGTGCGGCAGCCATGGAAAAAGGGAGCGCCTGAGCGCTCCCTTCCCCGGTTTCGTCAGCCGCACGGCCGATGGCGCCGGCCAGCGGTCATGACGTCAGTCGCGGGACTGCAGCTTCGCCAGCAGGCGCAGCATTTCCAGGTACAGCCACACCAGCGTGACCATCAGCCCGAAGGCGCCGTACCACTCCATATACTTGGGTGCGCCTTGTTCGACGCCGGATTCGATGAAATCAAAGTCCAGCACAAGGTTGAGCGAGGCGATCACCACCACGAACAGCGAGAAGCCGATCCCCACCATGCCCGACTCGTGGATCATCGGGATGCGGATGCCGAACAGGCCCAGCACGATGCTCGCCAGGTACACCAGCATGATGCCGCCGGTGGCCGCCGCCACGCCCAGCTTGAAGTTCTCGGTGGCCTTGACCAGGCCGGAGCGATAGGCCATCAGCATCGCCAGCAGGATCGCGCCGGTGAGCATCAGCGCCTGCAGCACGATGCCATCGAACTGCGCGTTGTAGATGGCGGAAATCGCGCCCAGCGCAAAGCCCTTGGCGATGGCATACAGCGGTGCGGTCACCGGCGACCAGGTCTTCTTGAAGATCGTCACCAGCGCCAGCACCAGTCCGCCGATGAGCCCGCCCCACATGTAGATGGAAGCCATCGGCGCGATGCTGCCGTCGGCGGCGAAGGTCTGGCTCCACGACCACGCGCCGGTCAGAAACGCCAGCAGCAGCAGCGTGGCGGTGCGATGGATGGTGCCGTTGAGCGTCATCGTGCCCTCGCGCGAGACCACCGAACCGCTGCCGATGTCGAGGAAGGTGCTGTCTTTCAGGGCGGGATTGCCGCTGCGGATCATGTGGTGTTCTCCGATTCGGGGGTCCGTGGGCCGGACCCGACGCGGGGAGGATAACAAGCCGCAATGGCAGCGCCGCGGCAGCGGGCGGCCGATGCATCCCGAGTCGCCCGCGGGGCCGGGGGCGGGATGGTGCGAAAGGGGGGACTCGAACCCCCACGCCTTGCGGCACTGGAACCTAAATCCAGGGCGTCTGCCAATTCCGCCACTTTCGCGCTGCTGACCGATGCCGTGCGCGGGCATCATGAACGAAAAACGCCCGGGGTTGCCGGGCGTCTTCGCGGGATGTGGTGGGCCGTCAAGGATTCGAACCTTGGACCTACTGATTAAGAGTCAGCTGCTC
>JAUNRQ010000052.1 GCA_030535605.1 Pseudoxanthomonas suwonensis | reverse complement strand
ACGTCTCCGACGAGACCGCGCGCAAGATCGACGAAGTGGTGCGCGGCATCCTCGACCGTGCCTACGAGCGTGCGACGTCGATCCTCGACGAACACAACGACAAGCTGCACACCATGGCCAAGGCCCTGCTGCAGTACGAGACCATCGACGCCCCGCAGATCGACGCGATCATGGAGGGCCGCGAGGTGCCGCCGCCGGCAGGCTGGGAAAGCGGCAGCCGTGCGTCGACGGATGGCGATGGCGGCTCCGGTGGCGGTCAGGCACGTCCGCTGCCGCCGATCGGCGGGCCCGCGGAACAGGCCCGCGAGGGGCAGTCGCCGCAGGCGCGCGTTGGCCTTGCCAAGCGCCGTGGCCGCGACTGGTTCGATGCCTGAGCCGCGCCTGGGGTTTGGTGCCGGCTTCGCGATCAGCGCGGCCGGGCTGGTGCTGAACCTCGGCGTCGGCCTGCTTCGCGGGCAGGTGCCGGGATCGCTGCGGACGGGATTGTTCATGCTGGGCGCGGTGCTGGTGGTGGTCGGCCTGGTGGTACAGGTCCGTGGGGTCGGGCGCGATCGGCGCTGATTTCCGTGGCTGGATGCGTTCGCGAACACACGCCATCGCAATGCCGGTGCAGGGTCGCTGACGGCAACTGGCCCCTACAAATGCCGGGATTGCCGAGGAGGCGCTGATGTTCGACACCACCCCGCAACTGGATTGCGCCGGTCGCCCGCTGCCGCTGGATCGGCCGCGGGTGATGGGCATCGTCAATGTCACCCCGGACTCGTTTTCCGATGGCGGTCGCCATGCCGATGCCGAGGCCGCGATCGCCCACGGCCTGCGGCTGGTGGAGGAGGGCGCCGATGTTCTGGACATCGGCGGTGAATCGACCCGCCCGGGCGCCTACGCGGTGTCGCTGGAGGACGAACTGCGGCGCGTGTTGCCGGTGGTGGAAGGCCTCGCGGCGCGCGCCAGCGTGCCGATCAGCATCGATACCAGCAAGCCGGAGGTGATGCGCGCGGCGGTGGCGGCCGGCGCCGGCATGGTCAACGATGTCTGTGCGCTGCGCCGTGACGGTGCGCTCGAAGCCGCCGCGGACCTGGGTGTGCCGGTGGTGGTGATGCACATGCTCGGCGAACCGCGTTCCATGCAGGATGCGCCGCACTACGAGGACGTCGTCGCGGACGTGCATCGATTCCTGGCCGAACGCATCTTCGCCTGTGAAATGGCGGGGGTCGACCGGCGCCGGATCGTCGTCGATCCCGGCTTCGGCTTCGGCAAGACGCTGCAGCACAATCTGCAATTGCTGGCCGGGCTCGAGCGTCTGGCAACGCTGGGCGTTCCGTTGCTTGCCGGCCTGTCGCGCAAGCGCACCATCGGCGAGCTGACCGGGCGCGAGCGACCGGACGAACGCGCCGTCGGCTCGGTGGCCGCGCACCTGATCGCGGCCCAGCGTGGCGCGAAGATCCTCCGTGTCCACGACGTCGCCGCGACGGTGGATGCGCTGGCCGTCTGGCTCGCGGTGGACGCGGTGCCAGTGCCTGCAAAGGCCGCACGCAGCGCACTGGCCTGGCCCGACGAGGACTGATCCACCGCGGATGCGCGGCATGGGCTTCGGCCGAACGCTCCCGGTTTGCAAGCCGGTGCGTCAGGCGCGGATCGTGGGTCACTTCCGGCAGGGTCGGAATGCGCCGGTGGACGCGTTAAGCTGCCGCCTGGTTTTCCCCGGGGAGTCCACGCAATGACGTTGACGCCACTGCACATCACCTTCGGCCTGTACCTGCTGGCCACCGTCGTCATCGGCTTCGTCGCCTGGCGATCCACGCGCAATTTCGACGACTACATCCTCGGCGGGCGCTCGTTGGGTGGCTACGTCACCGCATTGGCCGCGGGCGCGTCCGACATGAGCGGTTGGCTGCTGATGGGCCTGCCCGGTGCGCTGTACCTCGCCGGTCTTTCGGAAGCCTGGATCGCCATCGGCCTGATGATCGGTGCCTGGTGCAACTGGCGCTATGTCGCCGGCCCCTTGCGTGTGTACACCGAGCGCAGCAACAACGCGCTGACCTTGCCGGACTACTTCACCTCGCGCTTCAGCGAGGCCAGCAAGAGCCTGAGGCTGATTTCAGCGCTGGTCATCCTCGTGTTCTTCACCATCTATGCCGCCAGCGGCATGGTTGCCGGGGCGCGCCTGTTCGAGTCGGTGTTCGGACTGCCGTACGCGCAGGCGCTGTGGTGGGGCGCGGCCGCGACCATCGTCTACACCATGGTCGGCGGCTTCCTGGCCGTGAGCTGGACCGACACCGTGCAGGCGACGTTGATGATCTTCGCGCTGTTGCTGGTACCGGTGATCGTGCTGTTGAACATCGGCGGTCCGGGCGAGGGCGTGGCGCTGATCCGCCAGGTCGATCCGACACACCTGAACTGGATCGGGGCCGGCGGCGTGATGGCTGCGGTCTCCGCCGCCGCCTGGGGACTGGGTTACTTCGGCCAGCCGCACATCCTCGCGCGGTTCATGGCGGCCGACTCGCTGAAGACCATTCCGCAGGCGCGTCGCATCGGCGTGACGTGGATGTTGCTGTGCCTGCTCGGTTCGGTGCTGGTGGGACTGTTCGGTGTCGCGTACTTCCAGGCGCATCCGCAACTGGCCGCACCGGTCGAGGCCAATCCGGAGCGCGTGTTCATCGTGCTGGCCGAGCTGCTGTTCAACCCGTGGGTCGCGGGCGTGCTGCTGTCGGCGATCCTCGCAGCGGTCATGAGCACGCTGTCGGCGCAGCTGCTGGTCTGCTCCAGCGCCCTGGCCGAGGATTTCTACCACGGCTTCGTGCGGCGCCATGCCGGCCAGCGCGAGCTGGTCTGGTTCGGGCGCTTCACGGTGCTGGCGGTGGCGCTGCTCGCCATCTGGATGGCGCGCGACCCGGACAGCCGTGTGCTGGGACTGGTGTCCTACGCCTGGGCCGGGTTCGGTGCGGCATTCGGGCCGGTGGTGCTGTTTTCACTGTTCTGGCCGCGGATGAACGGGTGGGGGGCGCTGGCCGGCGTGCTCGGTGGTGCCCTGACGGTGATCCTGTGGAAGAACTTCGCCGGCAGCGCCCTGTACGAAATCATCCCGGGCTTCATCATAGCCAGCGTGCTGATCGTGCTGGTCAGCCGCCTGACCGCACCGCCGCCGGCGCGAATCCTCGCCCGTCACGAGGCAGTGCACGACGAACTGCGCGCCGGCGGCTACTGATGCGGACATGCTCGTGGGAGACTCCTGATCGTGTCTGATCGGCGGCCGCCCGTCATTGCACTGATGGGGCCGACTGCCTCGGGCAAGACTGCGGCCGCACTGGAACTGGCCGAGCGTCACGGCGGCGAGGTCGTCAGCGTCGATTCGGCACTGGTCTACCGGCGGCTGGACATCGGCTCCGCCAAACCCGATGCGGGCGAACGCGCGCGCGCGCCGCATCACATGCTGGACCTGCGCGAGCCCTGGCAACCGTATTCGGCGGCCGAGTTCGCCCGCGATGCCCGGGCGGCCATCGACGCCATCCTCGCCCGTGGCCGGTTGCCGGTGCTGGCGGGCGGGACTGGCCTGTATTTCCGCGCGCTCTTGCAAGGATTGGCGCCGATGCCGGCATCCGACCCGGCAATCCGTCAGGCCATCGCTGCCGACGCCGCGGAACGTGGGTGGGCCGCCCTGCATCGGGAACTGGCGACGGTCGACCCCGCCGCCGCCGCACGCATCCACCCCACCGATCCACAGCGCATCTCGCGCGCGCTGGAAGTGCATCGATGCAGCGGCAAGCCGATCAGCCACTGGCAGCGCGAAGGTCGCGGCCGCGTGCGGCTGCCGTTCCGGGTGCTCAAGCTGGTGCTGTCCCCACTGCAGCGGGCGGTGCTGCACGCGCGGATCCTCGAGCGCTTCGACGCCATGCTGCAGGCCGGATTCGTCGATGAAGTGCGCCGGCTGCGGGCCCTGCCGGAATTGGCGGGGCATCCGGCGCCACTGGAACTGCCGGCGCTGCGTGCCGTCGGTTACCGCCAGGCGTGGGAGCATCTGGATGGCGTGACCGACGCGACGCAATTCCGCGACCGCGCCGTCTTTGCCACCCGCCAGCTGGCCAAGCGCCAGATGACCTGGCTGCGCGGCGAGCTGGACGCACTGTGGTTCGACCCGACCCGTGGCCACGCCGAACTGCTGGCCGCCGTCGGCCGGTTCCTCCCCGCGCGCGCCGCGGTTGTGTAACATCGGGGCAGCCGTCCGGCGGGGAGCCGGTGGCGCAACACCCATAACAACAACAAACAAGAACATTTCCGGGGAAAAACGCATGTCCAAGGGACAGTCCTTGCAGGATCCATTCCTGAACGCCCTCCGTCGCGAACGCGTGCCGGTGTCGATCTACCTGGTCAACGGCATCAAGTTGCAGGGAACCATCGAATCCTTCGACCAGTTCGTCGTGCTGCTGCGCAACACGGTCAGCCAGATGGTGTACAAGCACGCCATCTCGACCGTGGTGCCGGCGCGCAACGTGCGTCTGGGACCGGCGCCCGACGGCGATGACACGGTTGTCGACGCGACTGAATAGACCTCGCACCCGGCGGTCGGCCGGCTTGCGTTCTGCGGTGGTCGTCACCATCTACTGACCCATGCCGACCTTCCTGTTCGAGCGTTCGCGCAAGGGCGAACACGCACTGCTGATCCAGCCTCACGCCGGCGGCCCGCCGGAGGAAGGCGTGCTGGAGGAGTTCGCTGAACTGGCGCGCTCCGCCGGCGCCACCGTCGCCGGCCTGGTGCCGGCGCGGATCGACCGGCCCAATCCGGCCACGCTGGTGGGTTCCGGCAAACTGGAGGAAATCCGCGCGTTGGCCGATGCCGCCAATGCCGACCTGGTGCTCATCAACCACGCACTCAGCCCGATCCAGGAACGCAACCTGGAGAAGGCGCTGGAGCGGCGCGTGGTCGATCGCACGGGCCTGATCCTCGACATCTTCGCCCAGCGCGCGCGTTCCCACGAGGGCAAGTTGCAGGTGGAACTGGCGCAACTGCGGCACATGGCCACGCGTCTGGTCCGCGGCTGGACCCACCTGGAGCGCCAGCGCGGCGGCGCCATCGGCTTGCGTGGCCCGGGTGAAACGCAGCTGGAAACCGACCGGCGATTGCTGCAGAAGCGCGTGGACATGCTGCAGAAGCGGCTGGCGAAGGTTGAAGTGCAGCGCGGGCAGATGCGTCGCGCGCGGGTCCGCAGCGAACTGCCGCGGGTCGCGCTGGTGGGTTACACCAACGCCGGCAAGTCGACCCTGTTCAACGCCCTGAGCGGGGCCGACGCTTACGCCGCCGACCAGTTGTTCGCGACCCTGGACCCGACCGTCCGCCGCATCGAACTGCCGGGCGGCAGCATCGTGCTGGCCGATACCGTGGGCTTCGTGCGCGACTTGCCGCACGAACTGGTCGCCGCGTTCCGTTCGACCTTGTCCGAAGCGCGGGAAGCCGACCTGTTGCTGCATCTGGTGGATGCGGCCGATCCGCTGCATGCCGAGCGCATTGCCCAGGTGAACGAGGTGCTGGCCGAGGTCGGCGCCGGCGAGATCCCGCAGTTGCTGGTCTACAACAAGATCGACCGCATCGACGGCGCGCAGCCACGGGTTGACGGGGCCGAGGACGAGATCCGCCGCGTGTGGGTGTCGGCACGGGAGCGGATCGGGCTGGAGCACTTGCAGAAGGCCTTGGCCCGGGCGCTGGACCTGCGACGGGTGCGTGGCCAGCTGCAACTGGGTCCGGAAGCCGGTCGCCTGCGCGCTCGCCTGCACGAACTGGATGCGGTTCGCGCCGAGTCCGGGATGGACGCCGGCGGTTGGCGATTGGACGTGGACCTGGCCCTGGCCGACGCCGCGCGGCTCGCGGCCAACGTCGACGGCGCGCCATTGCGGCATCTGCTGCCGACCGAGGGCGTCGTCGACGCCACCCTGTAGAATCCCCTGATGCCCGCCGCGCGCGGGCCCCGACCATTTCCACGGAGCAGGCATGGCCTGGAACATTCCCGGCGGCAACAAGCCGGACAACGACAACAATCGCCCCCGCCGCGATGAACGCCCGCAGCGGCAATGGAATCCGCGTGGCGGTGGTGGCGGTGGCAACGACCCGATCGGCGCGTTGCGTGACCGCTTCGGCGGCATGTTCGGCGGGGGTGGCAACAACCTGGGCCGCTGGGCGCTGGTGATTGCCGCCCTGTGGCTGGCGATGAGCAGCTTCGTGCTGGTGGCCGAACAGCAACGCGGCGTCGTGCTGCGTTTCGGGCAGTTCCACCGGGTCATGACGCCCGGCCCCAACCTCAAGTTGCCGTGGCCTGCCGAGCGCGTGATCAAGGTCAACGCGACCGAGATCAACACCTTCGACAGCACCGTGCCGGTGCTGACCCGCGACGAGAACATCGTCAACGTGGAAATCAACGTGCAGTACCGCATCGCCGATGCGCAGCAGTACCTGTTCGGCACCCGCGAGGCCGACAACGTGCTGCAGCAGGCTGCGTTGTCCACCGTGCGCGAACAGGTCGGCCGGGCACCGCTGGATACCGTGCTGGGTGCGCGTGCCGCGCTGGCGGTGTCCGCACGCGAGAACCTGCAGCGTTCGCTGGAGGCCTATCGCACCGGCATCGAAGTGACCGAACTGACCTTGCCCAACGCCCGTCCGCCCGAAGAGGTCAAGCCCGCCTTCGACGACGTCAACTCCGCCGAGCAGGAACGCAACCGCCTGATCAGCGAGGCCCAGGCCTATGCCGCCAAGGTCGTGCCGGAAGCCCGAGGCGAGGCCGCCCGCACCCGCACCGTGGCCGAGGGCTACAAGACCGCGGCGATCGCCCGGGCATCCGGTGACGCCGAGCGCTTCACCCAGCAGGTCGACGCCTACCACAGTGCGCCGGAGGTCACCCGTCGTCGCCTGTGGCTGGAGACGGTCGAGCAGGTCATGGCCCAGAACCGCAAGGTCGTCGGCGGCGATGGTCGCCAGTTGATCTACGTGCCGATGCCCGGCGCGACCGGCACCGCGCCGTCCGCCAACCAGCCGCCGGTGGTCCCGGCCGAGGTGATCGCCCCGGTGCCGCAGCAGCCCGCCACGCGCAACCTGCCGCGTCCTGACGGTCGCCAGGAGAGCAACCGATGAGAAAGATCCCGTTCCTGACCCCGGCCATCGTCGCCGGCCTGCTGGCCCTGCTGGGCTCGTTCTACATCGTCCAGGAAGGCCAGACCGCGATGGTCTTCAACCTCGGTCGGGTCGCCCGCGCCGACATCGGCCCGGGCCTGCATTTCAAGATCCCGCTGATCGAAACCGCACGCGTGTTCGACCGCCGCCTGCAAATCCTCGACGCCGACTCCGAGCGCTACCTGGATGCCGAGCGCAAGGACCTGAGCGTGGACTTCTTCGCGCTGGGCATGATCGAGGACGTCAGCTCGTTCTACCGCGCCACGCTCGGGGACGAGAACGTGGCGCGTCAGCGTCTGTCGCCGATCATCAAGGACGCGCTGCGCAACGAGATCAACTCGCGCACCCTGCAGCAGGTGGTGTCCGGCGAGCGCGCCGAGATCACCCGCCAGCAGCTGGAAGTGATCAACGAGGGTGCGCAGAACCTCGGCATCCGTATCGTCGACTTGCGCCTGAAGCAGATCGAACTGCCGACCGACAGCACCGTGATCGCCGACGTGTACAACCGCATGCGTGCACAGCGCCATCAGGTCGCCAGCCGCCTGCGCGCCGAGGGTGCGGAGCAGGCCAACGAGATTCGCGCCCAGGCCGACCGCGACCGGACCGTGATCATGGCCGAGGCGGAGCGTGACGCGCAGAAACTGCGCGGTGAAGGCGATGCCGAAGCCACCAACATCTACGGGGCCGCGGCCGGACGCGATCCGGCGTTCTATGCGTTCCAGCGTAGCCTCGAGTCGTATCGCAATGCCTTCCAGGACGGTCAGGGCGTGATCGTGCTGGAGCGCAACGATCCGTTCCTGCAGTACCTGCGAAACGATCGCTGATGACCGGCTGGGGTGAGCTGTGGGCCGCCCTGTGCCTGGTGGCGGTGATCGAGGGCCTGTTCCTGTTCCTGGCGCCGCGTGGCTGGAAGCAGGCGGTGGAACAACTGGCGAAGCTGCCCGACGCCCACATCCGCCGCATCGGTGCGATCGTGCTGGTGCTGGGGCTGGTCAGCCTGTACCTGGTGCGCGGCGGATGAACGCCAGGCCCCACTGCCGCCGTGGCGGGGGCGGACGTGCTGGCCTCCGCTGGAGCAACCCCGTAGAATGCCGAAAAGCCGGGCGCCGCCCCGGCTTTTCTCACGTCTGGAGCAGGGCGAACGGCTCGGCCCGCCGATGGGATGCACGGGGGCGGTGAGCGCGTGCGGTTGCGCGGCACTGTCGAACGCCTTGCCGGGCGCCGCCTATGAACGAAATCAATGCAGCAGGAGTAGCCGGGATGGGTCAGTCGGTCGTGGTGTTGGGCGCCCAGTGGGGCGACGAGGGCAAGGGCAAGATCGTCGATCTGCTTACCGAAGACATCGGTGCGGTGGTCCGTTTCCAGGGCGGGCACAATGCCGGCCATACGCTGGTCATCGGCGGCAAGAAGACGGTCCTGCACCTGATTCCGTCCGGCATTCTCCGTTCCGACGCCCTGTGCCTGATCGGCAACGGCGTGGTCCTGCATCCGGGTGCATTGCAGAAGGAAATCGGCGAGCTCGAGGCCAACGGCGTCGAAGTGCGTTCGCGGCTGAAGATCAGTCCGGCGACGCCGCTGATCATGCCGTACCACATCGCCCTGGACCAGGCGCGGGAGAAAGCCGCTGGCGGCAAGGCCATCGGCACCACCGGTCGTGGCATCGGCCCGGCGTACGAGGACAAGGTCGCGCGGCGCGGGATTCGCGTGGCCGACCTGCATTATCCCGACGAACTGGCCGGGAAGCTGCGTGCGGCCATGGATTACCACAACTTCGTGCTGACCCGGTACCTGGAAGTCGATGCGGTCGACTACCAGCAGACCCTGGACGAGGCTCTGGCGTTCGGCGAGTACGTGCAGCCGATGAAGGCCGACGTGGCCGGGATCCTCCATGACCTGCGCCGGCAGGGCAAGCGCGTGATGTTCGAAGGCGCCCAGGGTTCGCTGCTGGACATCGACCACGGCACCTACCCGTACGTGACCAGCTCCAACACCACCGTCGGTGGCGCGTATGCCGGTACCGGCGTCGGCGCGGACGCGATCGACTACGTTCTCGGCATTGCCAAGGCCTACGCCACCCGTGTCGGCGGCGGCCCGTTCCCGACCGAACTGCACGACGATGTCGGGCAGGGCATCCGCGACCGCGGCCAGGAATACGGTGCGACCACCGGCCGGCCGCGCCGTTGTGGCTGGATGGACATCGTCGCGCTCAAGCGTGCGGTTGCCATCAACGGCATCAGTGGCCTGTGCATCACCAAGCTGGACGTGCTTGACGGCATGGACACGCTGAAGATCTGCATCGCCTACGAATATCGCGGCAAGCGCACCGAGTATTCGCCGCTGGATGCCGCCGGTTGGGACGAGATCACACCGGTGTATCTGGAATTCCCGGGCTGGAAGGAAAACACTCACGGCGTGACCGAGTGGGACAAGTTGCCGCCGGCCGCGCGCGCCTACCTGCGCGCGCTCGAGGAACTGGCCGGTTGCCCGCTGGCCATCGTTTCCACCGGCCCGGACCGCGACCACACGCTGGTCTTGCGCGACCCTTGGGGCTGAACCGGACATCCGCCATGAAGAGCCGTCGCCGTCCCCACGACCTGCTGCACCGCGAACTGGTCGCCTTGGCGATGTCGGCGCCTCAGGTGGTGGCCAGCCGCACCCTGCGCATGTGGATGGCGGATGACCCGACGTCGGCCGAGCAGCAGCGGGAATGGCAGCGGATGGTGACGGAGAAGGTCGACGCCAGTCGCGACGGCTGGTTCGCCATGCAGCGCGAGATCGCTGGTGCCCAACTGCGCTGGTGGCAGGACTGGGTCGCCTGGTGCTGGCAGCCATGGCAGGTGCCGAACCCGCTGCTGCGGCTGCCGCAGCAGATGGATGACACCGCCGGTCGTGCAATGGCTCGCGGACTGGGGCCGGCGCGACGACGCGTCGCCGGCAACCTGCGCCGGTTGCGCCGGTCGGTCGGGCGGTGATCGCACCGGCGAAGCCGTTTTCCGAAAGCTGCCAGCGCAACCGCGAGCCGATCCTGACGGTGTTGCAGCAGCATTTCGCTGGCCGTCGTCGGGTGTTGGAGATCGGCAGCGGCACCGGTCAGCACGCCGTGCATTTCGCCGCCCATCTGCCCACCCTGCAGTGGCAGCCCACGGACCGCCCGGTCCAGCTTGACGGCATCAATTGCTGGCGTGATGAGGCGCGCCTGCCCAACCTGCAGCAGCCACATGCCTTGTGGGCGGATGCCGCCACAGCAGGCCTGACCGGCGACATCGCTGCGCTGCGTGCCCCGGACGATGCCGTGATGCCCGGCTTCGACGCGGTTTTCAGCGCCAACACCCTGCACATCATGGGGTGGCCCGAGGTGCAGGCATTGTTCGCGGGACTGCCGGCGCTGTTCGGAAGCGATGAGGTGGTCCTCGCCATCTACGGCCCCTTCAATGACGCCGGGCGTTATACCAGTGACAGCAACCGCATGTTCGATGCCTGGCTGAAGGCGCGCGATGCGCGCAGCGGACTTCGCGACGTCCAGGCCGTCGACGCCTTGGCTGCCGGCATCGGCATGCACCTGCTGGATGACGTGGCGATGCCCGCCAACAACCGGATGCTGATCTGGCGTCATCGCGCTGCCTGAGAAGGCGCTGGCCGACGCTCGCCGTGGACCGAAGGGAATCCGCAGAGCGCTTGATGACGCCGTTCGACACGCGCCGCTTCGTGATCGATGGCTGATGCCGCCACGAAAAACCCCGCCATCCGGCGGGGTTTTCGCGTTTCTCCGTCACCGCCGGCTGCTCACCAGAAGCTGTATTCGAACAGGAAGGTATAGGCGCGGCCGCGCGGATCGGCGATGCGCGGCTCCCAGCCGGCACCGGCGGCGAAGTCGTTCATGTGTGCGGTGAACGGCGGGTCGGTATCCAGCAGGTTCTTGACGCCGACGCCGACCTTCATGCCCGGGATCCCGGTCCAGGTCAGGTTGTAGTTGTAGATGGTGTAGCTGTCGACGTCCGGGTTCCACTGGCTGGGAGTGTAGCTGTCGTTGCGCATGCTCACCGGCAACTCGTCCTTGTAGCCGGCGCGATGCACCTGCGTCAGGCCGTGCGCCCAGTCGCCGCGGCTCCAGGACAGGCCGAGCGTGTGCTTCCAGCGGATCGGCAGGTTGTAGTAGCGCACGTACTCGCCGACCAGGTTGTCCGTGTAGGGCAGCACTTCCAGTCCCTTGGTCTGGAAACGGTCCAGGTAGCTGCCGTTGAGGTGCACGTTCCAGCGCCCGCCGGCCAGTTCGCCGCCGAGGTTGGCGTCCAGCTCGATGCCGCGCATCAGGCTGCCGCCGGAGTTGATGAAGCGCCGGTCGATCTGCACGACCTGGCCGGACCCGTCGCGGATCCAGTTGTCGCGGAACAGATCGTAGTGCTCGATCAGCACGTCACGCGGTGCGCTGCGGATGGTGTTCTCGCGCTCGATTTCCCACCAGTCCAGGCTCATGTTGAAGCGTTCGTTCGGCGCGAACACCGCGCCGATGCTGCGCTGTCGCGAGGTTTCCGGCAGCAGTTCCGGCTTGCCGCCGAACAGCTCGACCGGCCGGATCCCCTCGCACCCGGCGATCGCGGGGTCGGCGCGGCCGTCGGGGCAGGTTTCGGGGTCCGCCAGGTCAAGGCCGGTGTACTGGGTTTCGGTGATGCCGGTATAGAGCTGGTTGAAGTTGGGCACCTTGAAGCCGGTGCTGTAGGCACCGCGCAGCACCAGCCAGTCCACCGGCTGCCAGCGGAACGCGTACTTGGGGTTGGTCGTGGAGCCGAATCCGTCGTAACGGTCATGGCGCCCTGCCAGGCTCAGTTCGAACCCGGTGAATACCGGCAGGCGCGCTTCCGCGAATACCGCCTTGACGTCGCGGCTGACCGTTTCCATGGCGTTCTGGTCATCGAAGGGCGCGTTGAAGACCGGTCGGCGTTCCACCCGGCGGTCGCCGTCGAAGCGGTATTCCTCGCGCCGCAGGTCCACGCCGGCGGCCATTGCCACCGGGCCGCCCGGCAGGCGGAAGAAGCCCAGATCACCGGAGACGGAGGCATCGACCTGGGTGAGGATCGACTCGCCGCTGTACATGGTCACGCCCTGTGCCGATGCCGCGGCCAGCGCTGCCATCGCCTCCGCTGTCTGTCCCTGTCCGGGCATGGCGAAGGGGTTGATCAGGCCGCTGCCCAGGACCTGCCGAAGGGCGTCGGTGTAGTGGAAGCCGGTGCCCAGAACGGATTCGGATTTGCTGGAGCCACGGGACACGGCCACGTCGTAGTCCCACGTCGCCGTCAGTGCGCCACGCACCCCTGCCAGCACGCGGTACGAATCGGTCACGGTCTGGATCTGACGGGGTCCGCAGGCGTAGCAACGCCAGCGATACGCGATCGGTGCGCCATAGTTGAGCTGGTCGGCGCCGAAGTAAGCCGCCAAGGCGTTGTAGATGCCGTCGTAGGCATCACCGCTGGCCGGATACCAGGTGATCGGCCCCAGCGATGTCTCCGCCAGCGACGTGCTGGAGGAAATCTGCTGCGGCTCGAAGGTCTTGGACACATCCACCCGCGATGCCGCCAGCTCCACGTAGGCCTCGTGCGATTCTCCCAGCCGGAAGTTGGCGCGGCCGAGGAAGTCGGTGCTTTCCACCGGCTGCTGGATCACCGCGGCTGCCGGGTAATCCCAGGAACAGGCATAGCGCGAAGCGGGGACCGACCACAGGCGGTAGTCGTACGGCCCCATCATCTCGCCGCCGGCCTCGCAGCCGGCCGCTCCGGGCAGGTTGAGGATGTTGATCGCGGTGACCACGTTGCCGGTGGCCGGATCCACGAGCCCGGTGCCGACCAGCGAGTTCCGGCCGACGTCGGACGAGCCCAGGCTGAAGACGGTGGCGAACGGGGTACCACGGGTGTCCGGCGACAGGCCGCGTTCGGCCTGGAACGCATTGGAGAAGTCACGCTGGGTCCCGCGCAGGAGGGTGCTCTGGCGATGGCTGAGGCTGCCGAAGACGTTCCAGCGATCGGCTTCGATGTCTCCGAACCCGAACAGCACGTTGCCGCGATAGGTGTTGCCGCCACCGGCTTCGGTGACGTCGGCGAATGCGGACACCTGCAGTCCCTGGTAGTCGCTGCGGGTGATGAAGTTGATCACGCCGCCGATGGCGTCGGTGCCGTAGATCGCCGAGGCACCGTCGCGCAGCACTTCCACGCGCTCGATGGCGGCGAAGGGAATCGCGTTCAGGTCGACCGCGCGTCCCTTCAGGCCATGGGAGGCGACGCGCCGGCCGTTGAGCAGCACCAGCGTCGCGTCCGCGCCCTGACCACGCAGGTTGGCCCCGGACACGCCATTGTTGCCACGCTGGTCTTCGTGGACGATGCCGGCGTTGCTGGACAGGTTGTCCGACGCGTTGCCGGCCACGTTCAGGTACATCAGCAGCTGTTCGGCCGTGGTAATGCCCTGGCGCTCGATTTCTTCCTTCTGCAGGGTGGTGACCGGCAATGCCTGCTCCACCTCCGTGCGTTTGATGCGCGAGCCGGTGACGGCGACGCGGTCCAGCGTCTGCGCCTGTGGTTCCTGGTTCGTGGATGCGGATTGCTGCGCCATCGCCGGTGTGGCAAGCACGGCAAGCAGGGCGGCGCTGAGGTGGCGACGTTGGAAACGCTGGACTGGCATGGTGATCTCCCCGATGTTGAACGAAGCGGCAAGCAGACAGGACTGCCGAGGTGGCCACCGATGGCGTGCCGCCTGCCATCCAGCGGTCATGTCCTGAAGGCAATCTAAACCGATTTTCATCCGCTGGGGTATAGGCGCTCGCTGCGCGGGATGTTGCTGTGCAACAACGGCCGGTCGCGGGGGATCAGTCGTCCTGCGCCTGCAGTTCGCCTCGCAGCGAGGCGACGAGCGCGCGCATGCCGTGCAACTGATCCAGCAGGTGCAGCACGAGATCCACGCCTTCGTCATTGACGCCGAAGTCACCCTTGAGTTCGCGAATCAACAGGATCCGCGCGCAGTCGGTCTCCGACAGCTCGAGTTGCTCCGTTTCGGCGGGCACCACCCAGCGTTGCGCCACCCATTGTTCCAAGGTCCGCAGTTCGATCCTGGCCTCGTCGAGGAAAACCTGCAGTTCCACCGTCTTCATCGTTGGGTCTCCGCGCGGGGATCGAACGCGCCACCGGTCTGCCATTGCCCGACGAAGCGTTGCAGTTCGGCATCGCCCTTCGGCAGGACGATGCGCAGTTTCACCAGCAGGTCGCCGCGTCCGCCTCCACGACGCGGCAGGCCCTGGCCCTTCAGTCGCAGGGTCGTGCCGCTGCTGGCATCGGCCGGCACGGTCATCGCCGCCTCGCCGGTGGGGGTGGGCAGGCGTACCTCTCCGCCGAGCACCGCTTCGCGCAGGGAGATGGGCAGTTCGACCGAGAGATTGTCACCGTCGCGCTGGAAGCGCGGATCGTCCGCGACCTCCAACTGGATCAGCGCATTGCCCGGCGCGCCCTGGCCGGGACTGGGCGCGCCCTTGCCCTTGAGGCGGATGACCTGGCCGTCGAACGCCCCCGGAGGGATGCCGACGTCGAGCGTCTGGCCGGTGGGCAGGGTGATGCGGCGGGTGCCACCGGCGATCGCTTCGGCAAGCGTCAGCGGCAATCGGTAGTGCAGGTCCTGGCCCGGGCGGTTGGCCTGTGCACGCGCGCTGCGACGCAACAGTTCCGCGAAGACATCGTCGCCGTCCATGAAGTCGGCGTAGCCGGCGTCGCTGCGGTAGGCACCTGCGTCGGCACCGTCGGAATAATCACGGTAGTAGCGCTGCTGCGGGCGCTCGTTGCCTTCGGCATCGATCTCGCCGGCATCGAAACGGCGGCGTTTGTCCCCGTCCGACAGCAGCCGATAGGCGCTGGACACGTCCTTGAAGCGGTCCTCTGCGGCCTTGTCGCCGGGATTGAGGTCCGGATGCAGCTTGCGCGCAAGCCGGCGGTAGGCCTGCTTGATGTCGTCGGCGCTGGCATCGGCGGAAACGCCGAGGGTCTGGTAGGGATCGGGCACGTCGGCTCCTTGCGTGGAAGTGGCGGCGACGGACACGCTGCCGGGCATCGGCGGCGCCGCAGGGTGCTCCGTGCATGATAGCCAGCCGCAGCGCCGCAGCCGTGACGTCATGGACACATGCCGCGTGCATTGACCCTCATCCGATCCGTGCAACGCACGGGCATGACGACGGATCACCGGTATTCACACGCGCATGCACCGCCAGGCGCAACACTGTCCCGCCCACTGGATGCAGCACATGTCCCGACCACCACCGCCTACCGTCCCGTTCGTCGATTTGCAGCGTTATCTCGGCACCTGGTACGAGATCGTGCGCAAGCCGATTCGCCACGAGGACACGGCCGCACGCGACGTCACCGCCACCTACACCCTGCAGGACGATGGCAGCATCGAGGTGCTCAACCGCTCGCTCGACGAGAACGGCGAGTACGAGGATGCGACCGGCCGCGCCACGGTCGTGGATACCGCCACCAACGCCAAGCTGGAAGTGAGCTTCCTGCCGGCCGGGCTGCGCTGGATTCCCTTCACCAAGGGCGATTACTGGGTGCTGCGCGTGGACGATGGCTACAACATGGCCCTCGTGGGCACGCCGGACTACAAATACCTGTGGCTGCTCGCGCGCGATGCGGATCCCGGACACGACACCATCGTCCAGTGGCTGGATCACGCGAGTGCACTCGGTTACGAAACCGGGGACGTGATCCGTCCTGTACAGAGCGGCGCGGTGCCGACACCGGATTGATCGACGCTTCGTTTTCCTGAAGCACGAACCCCGCCGACATGGCGGGGTTCATGGTGTTGCCACGCGGTCGTGTCGGGACTCAGACCGCCATCGGCTCGCTGAAGGCTTCAGGCTCGCCTTCCTCGACCAGTTCGCTGATCGGGATGCAGCTGCAGAACACGTTCTTGTCGCCGTGCACGTTGTCCACGCGCGCCACCGGCGGCCAGTACTTCTGCTGCTTCAGGCTGGCCAGCGGGAACACCGCCAGTTCGCGGCTGTAGCCGTGCGTCCAGTCCTCGGCCATCGCCTGGGTGGCGGTGTGCGGGGCATGCTTGAGCGGGTTGTCCTCGCGGTCCAGATGGCCGTCCTCGACCATGCGGATTTCCTCGCGGATCTGCACCATCGCCGCGATGAAGCGGTCCAGCTCGGTCTTGGATTCGGATTCGGTCGGTTCGACCATCAGCGTGCCGGCGACCGGGAAGGACAGCGTCGGCGCGTGGAAGCCGAAGTCGATCAGGCGCTTGGCCACGTCCTCGGCGCTGATGC
>JAUNRQ010000080.1 GCA_030535605.1 Pseudoxanthomonas suwonensis | reverse complement strand
TCAACGACACCTCGGTGCAGGTCGCCACCAGCGCCCAGGAAACCCAGTCCACCGCACGCAACCTGGCCGAGGCGGCCGAACACCAGGCGCAGGAAATCACCACGGCGTCGGACCGCATCAGCGAAATCGCCGCCAGCATCAACCAGGTGTCGCGCAACTCCGCGGAATCCGCGGACGTGGCGCAGCGCTCGGTGCAGATCGCCACCAAGGGTGCCGGCGTGGTGCGCGAGACCATCCAGGGCATGGACAACATCCGCGACCAGATCCAGGAAACCTCCAAGCGCATCAAGCGACTGGGTGAGTCCTCGCAGGAAATCGGCTCGATCGTGGAACTGATCAACGACATCTCCGAGCAGACCAACATCCTGGCGCTGAACGCGGCCATCCAGGCGGCTTCGGCCGGCGAGGCCGGCCGCGGGTTCGCGGTGGTGGCCGACGAAGTGCAGCGACTGGCCGAACGTGCCTCCGGCGCGACCAAGCGAATCGAAACCCTGGTCCAGACCATTCAGGCCGATACCAACGAAGCGGTCTCCTCGATGGAGCAGACCACCTCCGAAGTGGTCGCCGGTGCACGCCTGGCCGAGGACGCCGGCACCGCGCTGGGCGAGATCGAGAAGGTGTCGTCCGACCTGGCGGGGCTCATCCAGGGCATCTCCAGCGCGGCGCAGCAGCAGTCCAGCGCGGCGACCAACATCACCCAGACCATGAACACGATCCGCTCCATCACCGCGCAGACCTCGCAGGGCGCTAACCAGACGGCGGCCTCGATCGGCGCGCTGGCGCAACTGGCCACCGACCTGCGCCGCTCCGTCGCCGACTTCAAGCTGCCGGCCTGAGCCCACCCATCGACGCACGAGTGATCAACGGCATGATTGTGAAGTACCGGTTCGTTTGCAGGCAGGGGCGGCGTTCGACGCGCCGGAGGGTCGGCTGATGGCATTGCGTGACGCCATCGACCTGACCGCCCTGGGTTGGGTCAAGCCCGACCTTGACGAACTGCTGCGCCAAGCGCGCGTGGCAGTCGAGGCGAGCGAGGACGTCGATGCCGGCGAGGATGCCGAGGGCATGCGCGAATGTGCCGGCCTGCTGCATCAGGCACGCGGCACGCTGCGGATGCTGGACCTGACCGTCCCGGCGCTGGTTGCCGAGGAGATGGAGCGCGTTGCCCAGGCGCTGGGCGACGGCAAGGCGGACGAGCGTTCGCAGGCGCTGGCCGTGCTGCATCGCGGCGTGACCCTGCTGCCCGACTACCTCGAGCGTCTGCAGGGCGGACACCGTGAAATTCCCATCGTCCTGTTGCCGCTGATCAACGAGTTGCGCGGAGCACGCGGGGCCGAGCCGATCGGCGAAGGCGCGCTGTTCGAAGGCGGGTTCCTGGGCGATGCGCACAACGATGACGCTGCGCCCACCGAAGCCGAGATCGCGCACGCCCAAGGCAGCCTCAGCGGCCAGAACCGTTCGGTGCTCGACGCGGTGTCGAGCGTGCTCAAGGAAGACCTGCATCGCATCCAGGACGCGCTCGACCTGTACCTGCGCAGTGGTCGCGACGACATCACCGAACTGACACCGCAGATCGAAGCGCTGGACCGCGCGGCCGATACCGTGGCCATGCTCGGACTGGGGCCGACCCGTGAGGTGCTGCTGGAAAAGCGCGATGCGCTGCAGGCACTGGTCGACGGCAGCGGTGCCGGCGAGTCGCAGCTGCTGGGCATCGCCGGTGGCTTGCTGCAGGCACACGCCGCGCTGGACCAGCGCGTGCATGACCTTGCCGGCGAGCCGGGGGAGGGTGGCGGAACACTGGAATTCCGCGAACTGGTCTCCGCCCTGGGGCGCGAGGCGGTCGCCAACTTCTCCTCGGTCCGCCAAGGGCTCGTGGGCTTCGTCGAATCGGCCTGGGAGCACGAACAGCTGGCGGAACTGCCGCGCTTGTTCAACGAAGTCTCCGGCGGCCTGCGCATGCTGGAGATGCCCGAGCCGGCGCAGACCACCGATGCCATCCGTGCCTACATCGAGCGCGAGCTGCTGAAGCCTTCGGCGATCCCCGGCGCACGGCAACTGGACACCCTGGCCGATGCCATCAGCAGCCTCGAGTACTACCTGGAGATGCTGGCAGCCCGTGGTGACAACCGCGCCGACATCCTCGCGATCACCCGGGACAGCCTGGAAGCGCTGGGCTACTGGCCCATCCCCGAACAGCTGCCGGCAATGCATGTCGAGACCGTCGTCGCACCTCAGCCGCAAGCAACGCCGGCCGCGGAGGCCGCCAGGCCCACCGTGGCCGACGTGCCGTCTGTCGCGCCGCCGGTGGCCGTGGGTGGCGGGCAGGGCGGCTTCGAGCTGGCCGGCGATGACATCGATGACGAGATCCGCGAAGTCTTCCTGGAAGAGTTCGCGGAGGAAATCGACAACCTTGGCCGATTGATCCCTGCCTGGCATAAGGCTCCGGCCGACCTCGACCGCCTGCGGCCGATCCGCCGCGTGTTCCACACCCTGAAGGGCAGTGGCCGGCTGGTGGGCGCGCTGAGCCTGGGCGAGTTCAGCTGGAAGGTCGAGAACATGCTGAACCGGGTCCTCGACGAAACCCGGCCGGCAAGCCCGGCGGTGCTGTCTCTGGTCGACCACGCGCACGGCATGCTGCCGCGCCTGCACGCCGCGCTGCGTGGCGAGGCGATGCAGGGCGACGAGCTCGGCGCCATCCAGTCCGTCGCCGACCGGCTCGCCGCCGGCGAGGAAGTCGAATACACGGCGCCCCCGGTGCCTGCGCCGGCAGATGCGCCGGCCGATGCCGTGCCGGCTGCCGACGGCATCCCCACCCGGGTCGAGCCGGTGCTGCTGGAGATCCTCGACGTCGAAGTCGGCGGACACCTGCAGACCATGGATGCGTGGGTGGCCCGTGCCGGCGACGATGGCCGCGTCGATGACGCGCTGATGCGCGCCGTGCACACCATGTCGGGTGCGTTTGCAATGGCCGAAGTCCCGGCCATCGGTGAAGTCCTGCTGCCGGCGGAAAGCCTCATCAAACGGCTGCTGGCAGCCGCGCAGCCGGCCGATGCCGATGCCATCGAGGCCCTGACCGACCTGAGCGCCACCGTGCGCACGACGCTGGCGGCGTTGCAGACCGAAAGCCCGCGCGTGCGCCCGCACCCGGAGCTCGCCGAACGCATGCGTCGCCTGCGCGATGCCCTTCCGGAACCGTCCCGCGAAGTGCAGCGCTACAGCTACGAGGCTGAAGACAGTGCGTTCCGCGAAGCCGAA
>JAUNRQ010000001.1:25796-128289 GCA_030535605.1 Pseudoxanthomonas suwonensis | reverse complement strand
GATCGGCGCGATCTTGCCACCCAGGCACACGCCGCCGAAGCGCTTGTTCGGGATGAAGGGAATGTCCTGGCCGGTCCACCACAGCACCGAGTTGGTGGCGGACTTGCGGCTGGAACCGGTGCCGACCACGTCACCCACGTACGCCACCAGGTGGCCCTTGTCCTTCAGCGCGGCGATCGCCGCGATCGGGCCGCGCTTGCCGTCTTCCTCAGGCACGAACGGAGCGTTGTCGCGCTTGTTCTTGAGCATCGCCAGCGCGTGCATGGGGATGTCCGGGCGGGTGGTGGCATCCGGCGCCGGCGACAGGTCGTCGGTGTTGGTTTCGCCCGGCACCTTGAAGACGGTGATGGTCAGCGACTCGGGCACGTCCGGCTTGCCGGTGAACCATTCGCCATCGGCCCAGCTTTGCAGCACGGCCCTGGCATTGGCATTGCCGGCGTCGGCCTTGGCCTTGACGTCGTGGAACGCGTCGAACACCAGCAAGGTGTGCTTGAGCGCGTCGGCGGCGGTTGCGCCCAGCTCGGCGTTGTCCAGCAATTCCACCAGCGGGTGGATGTTGTAACCGCCAAGCATGGTGCCCAGCAGCTCGGTGGCGCGCCGGGGGGAAATCAGCGCGCTGGTTTCACTGCCGTGCGCCAGCGCAGCGAGATAGCTGGCCTTGACCTTGGCGGCATCGTCCACGCCGGCCGGCACGCGGTTGCTGATCAGATCCAGCAGGAAGTCGCCTTCCCCCTGCGGCGGGTCCTTCAGCAGTTCGATGACTTCGGCGGTCTGCTCGGCGCTCAGCGGCAGTGCGGGGATGCCGAGGGCTTCGCGTTCGACGACATGCTGGCGGTAGGTTTCGAGGAACATGGACAACACTCCGGTGATGAATCGGGAAATGGTGGGCTGCGATCAATCCACGCTTGGCGTGATCAACTTCAGGCCCTTGAAGTAGTCGCGATGGAAATCGGCATCGCGGGTGATCAGCCCATCGCACTGCAGCAGCGCATGGGCACCGATCAGGAATTCGGGGGCGGTGCGGGTGCTGGACGGATGCCTTGCCCGGTGGCGGCGTTGCATCTCGCCGGCCCGCAATGCGGACTTGGCTTCCAGCGGCAGGTAGCGAATGCCGGTTTCCTCAAGCACGCTCATCGCTTCGGCACCGTCTTGCAGGGCGGCGCAGACTTCGGCCAAGGCGATGTCGCTGATCACCACCGGGCCGGCGCGCAGGGCTTCGCGCAGGCAGGCCTCGGCGGCGTCGGCGTCGGCGCCATCCGCCAGCAGGTCGATGAGCACGCCGGAATCAATGGCGATCACGGCTTCAACCCTCCGCCTCGTCCGCATGGCCGCGCACGGCACGCAAGGCGGCGTCGGTATCGGGGAAGCCATCCAGCCGGAAACGGCCCCGCACCTTGGACACGGCATCGTCCACCGACTTGCGCAGGATGATGCGGCCCGCGTCCAGTTCCACTTTCAGGATCGTTCCCTTGGTCAGCCCCAGTGCATCACGCACGGCCTTGGGCAAGGTGATCTGGCCACGCTCGGCAACGGTGGCTTCCATGGCGGACTCCGTATTCAGGTATGCCCCCATTATACGTACTTGGTTACGCATACTGAAGCGATTTGCGGCATGTGCAACCGCTTCGAGGAACACGTCTGAGGCCGGACACGGTTGCGTCACCGCCGCGCGGCTATGCTGTTTCGCTACCCCAACGCCGCAGGAGACCGCCATGATGGCCAACAGCTTCGACACCCTCAGCCCACTGGACATCGGGGGCCGGACGCTGCAGTACCACAGCCTGCCGAAGCTGGCCGAGCGCTTCCCGGGCGTGGCCACCCTGCCCTATTCCATGAAGATCCTGCTGGAAAACCTGCTGCGCCACGAGGACGGTGGCCAGACGGTGGGGCCCGAGCACATCGAAGCGGTCGCCAAGTGGGACGCCAACGTCGAGCCCAGCAAGGAAATCGCCTTCATGCCGGCACGCGTGGTGCTGCAGGACTTCACCGGTGTGCCGTGCGTGGTGGACCTCGCGGCCATGCGCGATGCGGTGACCAGGCTTGGCGGCAAGGCCTCGCAGATCAATCCGCTGATTCCGTCCGAACTGGTCATCGACCACTCCGTGCAGGTGGACGTGTTCGGTCGTACGGATGCGCTGGACCTCAACAGCAAGATCGAGTTCCAGCGCAACGCCGAACGTTACGGCTTTCTGCGTTGGGGCCAGAGTGCGTTTCGCAACTTCAAGGTGGTGCCGCCGAACACCGGCATCGTCCACCAGGTCAATCTTGAGTACCTCGCACGGGTGGTGATGGAACGCGAGGTGGATGGCGTCACCTACGTGATTCCGGACACCGTGTTCGGCACCGACAGTCATACCACCATGATCAACGGCCTGGGCGTGCTGGGCTGGGGCGTCGGCGGCATCGAGGCCGAGGCGGCGATGCTCGGCCAGCCTTCTTCGATGCTGATCCCGCAGGTGGTGGGCTTCCAGTTGAGCGGGAAATTGCCGGAGGGCGCCACCGCCACCGACCTGGTGCTGACCGTGACCCAGATGCTGCGAGAGCATGGCGTGGTCGGCAAATTCGTGGAGTTCTTCGGCGAAGGCCTGCAACATCTGCCGCTGGCCGACCGCGCCACCATCGCCAACATGTCGCCGGAATACGGCGCGACGTGCGGCATCTTCCCGGTCGATGCCGAGGCGCTGAACTACCTGCGCCTGTCCGGCCGCGACGAAGCGCACATCGCACTGGTGGAAGCCTATGCGCGCGCGCAAGGTTTTTGGCACGACGCCGATACGCCTGCGGCGGTGTATTCGGCCACCCTGCACTTGGACATGGCCAAGGTGAAGCCCTCGCTGGCCGGACCCAAGCGCCCGCAGGACCGCGTGCTGCTGGAGGACATGCAGCGCAATTTCCGCGAGAACGTCGGCCCGCTGACCGCCAACCGCAAGGGCGTGGGTTGTGCCGTCGAGAACCTCAAGGACGAAGGTGGCGCGCAGCCGCAGGCCGAGCACCTGGCAGCCAAGCCGGTGTCGAAGATTCGCATCGACGACGGCGAACACGAACTGACGGACGGCTCGGTGGTGATCGCCGCCATCACTTCCTGCACCAATACCTCGAATCCGGCGGTAATGATCGGCGCCGGCCTGCTGGCACGCAATGCCGCCGCGAGGGGGCTGAAGGCCGCGCCCTGGGTCAAGACATCCCTGGGCCCCGGCTCGCTGGTGGTTACCGATTACCTGCAGAAGGCTGGCCTGCTCGACGAACTGGAAAAGCTCGGCTTCTACGTGGTCGGCTACGGCTGCACCACGTGCATCGGCAACTCCGGGCCGTTGCCGGATGCCGTCAGCAAGGGCATTGCCGAGAACGACCTTGCGGTGGCGTCGGTTCTCTCCGGCAACCGCAACTTCGAAGGCCGCATCCACGCCGAAGTGAAGATGAATTATCTCGCCAGCCCGCCGCTGGTGGTGGCCTACGCCATTGCCGGCACGGTCGACATCGACCTGACGCGCGAGCCGATCGGCCAGGACAACGATGGCAACGACGTGTACCTGCGCGAGATCTGGCCCAGCAACAAGGACATCGGCGACCTCATCGCCCGCACCGTCGGTCCGGAGCTGTTCCGGCAGAACTACGCCGACGTGTTCAAGGGCGATGCACGCTGGAAAGACATCGACGTGCCGCAGGGCGAATCCTTCGCCTGGGACGAGGATTCCACCTACATCAAGAACCCGCCCTACTTCGACGACATGACCATGGAGGTTGGCGAGATCGGCGACATCGAAGGCGCTCGCATCCTCGGCCTCTTCGGCGATTCCATCACCACCGACCACATCTCGCCCGCGGGCGCGATCAAGAAGGATTCGCCAGCGGGTCGCTACCTGCTCGAACGCGGGGTGCAACCGGCCGACTTCAACAGTTACGGCTCGCGTCGAGGCAACGATGACGTGATGGTGCGCGGCACCTTCGCCAACATCCGCATCCGCAACCGGATGCTGGACGGCGTCGAGGGCGGGTTCACCAACTACTTCAACGCCGATGGCTCGCCGGAACAGCTCGCCATCTACGACGCGGCGATGAAGTACAAGGATGACGGCGTCCCGCTGGTGGTGTTGGCCGGCAGCGAATACGGCACCGGTTCCAGCCGCGACTGGGCGGCCAAGGGTGCCAACCTGCTGGGCATCAAGGCGGTCATCGCCAAGAGCTTCGAGCGCATCCACCGATCGAACCTGGTCGGCATGGGCGTGTTGCCGTTGCAGTTCCAGGACGGCCAGGACGCGGCCAACCTCGGCCTGAAGGGTGACGAGATCCTGCACATCACCGGGCTGGATGACGGCAGGTCACGCACGGCACGTGTCACCGCCACCCGGCCGGACGGCAGCCAGACGCAGTTCGACGCCACGGTACTGCTGTTGACGCCGAAGGAAGTGGAGTATTTCCGCCACGGCGGCCTGCTCCACTACGTGCTCCGTCAACTGGCGGCCATGCCGGCCTGACGCGGATCGCCCAACCAGGCGGAAACCCGGCCCCGCGCAGCGCGCGGGGCGCTCGCCGGCTGCGCGAAGCCATGCTTCGCATGCGCAGCCGCCTCACCCACCACGGCGGCCTGCTCCACTACGTGCTGCGTCAACTGGCGGCCAAGCCGCTCTTGCATCGCGCATCATCGCGATGGCCATGCGCTTGTCGGCGCCGCGCGCTACCATCAAGGTCGAAGATTGCCAGCGCCCGACACTGCCTGCCACACGCCACCGAGGCATCCGGGCGCTCAGGCGCCGCGGAACACCCAACGGAGAGTCGTCACGATGAAACGCCATCCGCTGTACTTCGCCTGCGCCGCGCTCGGCGCGACCCTGCTGCTCGCTGCCTGCGAGCGCTCGGCGGCCCCACCGGCGAGCCCGTCGGAAGCATCGACCGCTACCGGCCCCGGGCCGGCTCCGGAAGCACCTGCCACGCCCCCGCGGCAAGCCGGCCCTGCGGCCGACCCGGCCCTGTTGAAAATGGCGCAGAGCATCTTCGAGCCGATTCCGGACAAGGCGCAGGACCCGGTCGACAACCCGGTCACCGCCGAAAAGGTGACGCTGGGCAAGATGTTGTATTTCGACGGTCGCCTGTCATCCAGTGGCGTGATCAGCTGCAACTCCTGCCATAACCTCGGCATGGGTGGCGTCGATGGCGTCCCGACCTCGATCGGTCATGGCTTCCAGAAGGGGCCTCGCAACGCGCCGACGGTCTACAACGCGGTGTTCAACATCGCCCAGTTCTGGGACGGCCGCGCCGAAGACCTGAAGGCCCAGGCCAAGGGTCCGGTCGAGGCGGCCGTGGAAATGAACGCCCGTCCCGACGATGTGGTCTCGACCTTGCGGTCGATGCCCGGCTACGTCGATGCGTTTACCGCTGCGTTTCCCGGCGAAACGGACCCGGTAACCTTCGACAACGTGGCCAAGGCCATCGAAGCATTCGAAGCCACCCTGATCACGCCGGGCGCACCGTTCGACGAGTTCCTCAAGGGCAACGACCGCGCGCTGACGGCGGAGCAGCAGGCCGGCCTGAAGCTGTTCGTCGAAAAGGGCTGCACCAGTTGCCACAATGGCGTGAACGTGGGCGGCAAGGGGTATTTCCCCTTCGGCGTGTTCCACACTCCGCCGGAAGAAGCCCGGCCAAGCGCCGACCTCGGCCGTTTCTCGGTGACCCAGTCCACCAACGACGAGTACGTCTTCCGTGCCGCGCCGCTGCGCAACATCACGCTCACCGCGCCCTATTTCCACTCCGGTCAGGTCTGGAACCTGCGCGACGCGGTCAAGATCATGGGCGACTCGCAACTGGGCGCGACGCTGACCGACGAGGAAGCCGACAGCATCCACCTGTTCCTGCATGCCCTGACCGCACCGATGCCGAAGATCGAGTATCCGGAACTGCCCGGACGGCAGGACGCCACTCCCCGACCACCGGGTTACTGAACCTTGCCGCATGACACCGGCGGGCTCGCACGCGAGCCTGTCGGTGTCACCGCCAGCGCAGATCGACAGCGCCTGCCGGGAGACCGGGCAGAAGCGTTCAGAGAACCGGCGTCCACTGCAGTGTCAGCAGCTTCCATTCGCCGCGCTCGATCCGCCAGCCGCTGACGACCTGATGCATGCGGCCGCTGTCGGGAGCGATTCCACGCGTGGTGCCGGTCGCAACTGCCGTGAACCGCACCGTGGCGCGTTTGCCGTCAGGCTGCACCTCGACCTCCAACGGACCGGTGTGCAGACCCACCTGCGGGTAGCGCAGGAAAAGCCCGGTTGCCATGCGCCTCGCGTCTTGGCGATCCATGCCGTCCGGCCCGATGAAGTCCGTCGCCAGATGGTCCGCCATCTTCGCCGCATTGCGCTCCAGAATAGCCTCGCGCAGCGCGACGACCTGCTCGCGCAAGCGCTCTTCCGGCGGCGCCCGACCGCACCCGGCGAACAACACCATGGTCAACAGCGCCAGGCACCATGCCGCCCACCAACGGTCCGCGTCACTCGGATGCCGGCTCTCCGGACGATCGAGCACGCCGCTCTGCCATCCCGCTTTTTCCATGCCCGTGCCTTGTCTCATACCGGGGCGTATGCTGAAATCAAACGATTCAGATTTCCAGCGCCACATGGCGCGATGCAGCATTTTCCGAGGAGAGATTGATGTCGACAGAACGCCCGTGGCTTGCTCACTATCCCGCCGGCGTGCCTGCCGAAATCGATCCCGACGCGTATGCCTCGATCCTGGCAGTCATGGATGCGACGCTGCACAAGCATGGCAGCAGGGTCGCCTTCACCAACATGGGCGCCGGCATCACCTACGCGGAACTTGATGCGCGCAGCCGCGACTTCGCCGCGTACCTGCTTGGCGAGCTCAAGCTGAAGAAGGGCGATCGCGTGGCGATCATGATGCCCAACTGCCTGCAATACCCGATCGCCACCTTCGGCATCCTCCGTGCGGGCCTGACGGTGGTCAACACCAATCCGATGTACACCGCCCGCGAACTGCGGCACCAACTGGTGGATTCCGGTGCCAGCGTGATCCTGGTGCTGGACAACTTCGGTGACACGGTGCAGGAAGTGTTGGCGGATACGCCGGTACGCCAGGTCATCACCACGGGACTGGGCGATCTGCTGGGCATGCCCAAGGGCGCGATCGTCAATTTCGTTCTGCGCCATGTCAAGAAGATGGTGCCCCACTACAGCATCCCGGGCGCCATCCGCTTCCGTGACGCGCTGCGCTGCGGCGCCGGCCACGAGATGCCCGAAGTGGCGATCGACTCGTCCGACATCGCCTTTCTGCAATACACCGGCGGCACCACCGGGGTGGCCAAGGGCGCGATGCTGACCCATCGCAACCTGGTGGCGAACATGCTGCAGGCGCGCGCCTGGATCGGCTCCGCGGCCACCGAGGGGGAGGAAACCATCATCACCGCGCTGCCGCTTTACCACATCTTCGCGTTGACGGCGAACGGCCTGGTGTTCATGGAACTGGGTGCAACCAACGTGCTCATCACCAATCCGCGCGACATGCCCGGCTTCGTCAAGGAACTGGCTCGGCAGCCGTTCACCGCCATCACCGGCGTCAACACATTGTTCAACGGCCTGCTCAACACCCCCGGTTTCGACAAGCTGGACTTCGACCCGCTCAAGCTCACCCTGGGCGGCGGCATGGCAGTGCAACGCTCGGTGGCCGAACGCTGGAAGCAGGTGACCGGCGTCACACTGGCCGAAGCCTACGGTCTGACGGAAACCTCGCCGGCGGTGTGCATCAACCCGCTGGACATTCCCGAGTACAACGGCTCCATCGGCCTGCCGGTACCCTCGACCGACGTCTGCGTGAAGGACGAGGACGGCAATATCCTGCCGCTGGGCGAAATCGGCGAACTTTGCGTCAAGGGTCCGCAGGTGATGGCCGGCTACTGGCAGCGCCCGGACGAGACCGCCAAGGCGATCGACGCCGAGGGTTGGCTGCATACCGGCGACATGGCCCGCATCGACGACAAGGGTTACGTCTACATCGTCGATCGCAAGAAGGACATGATCCTTGTCTCCGGCTTCAACGTGTATCCGAATGAAGTCGAAGACGTGATCGCCGCCCTGCCCGGCGTGCTGGAAGTCGCCGCGGTCGGCGTGCCGGACGAGAAGTCGGGCGAAGTGGTCAAGCTGTTCGTGGTCCGCAAGGACGACTCGCTGACCGAGCAACGCATCCGCGACCATGCCCGCCACGAACTGACCGGCTACAAGCGGCCGCAGTACATCGAGTTCCGCGACGAGTTGCCGAAGACCAACGTCGGCAAGATCCTGCGCAAGGCATTGCGCGACGAAGCGGGTTGAAAAGCGGGAACGAGTGGGGAGGAGTGAGGAACGAGTCAGTAGCGACACTTCTCCGCGTGTTGCCCGCGACTGACTCTCATGGACCGGCGTCGAGCCAGGACGCTGAGAACGAGTCCGTAACGACCCGGCTGACTGCCTGATTCCTGGGACCACCGATGATTGCGGAGAGGCTTCGTTGGGGGTGTCGAAATGGATCCGGGGTGTGGCCCACCTGACCCCGGGATGCGTTCCGGAAGAGATCGAGCAGATCGCTGGAACCTGGACGAACACTGGCGTGACTTCCGTAACTGACCGCCCCATTCCTTGCGTCAAGACGCGCATGGCCATCGCCTTGGCCATGCGCGCCGTCCGCGCCGGCATCAAGACACGGTTCCTGTCCGCCGCCGACCTGATGCTGCAGCTGGGCTCGGCCAACAGCCAAGGGCGGCTGCGAGAGTACTTCAACCGTGCCGTGCTGGGACCACGGCTGCTGATCGTCGACGAACTGGGCTACCTCCCGTTCGGTCGCGAGCAGGCCAGCCTGTTCTTCAACGTCGTGGCCAAGCGCTAGAGCGTGGCAGCATGATCCTGCCCAGCAACCTGCCGTTCCCGCAATGGGCCGACGCCCTGGCCGACGACGCCACACTGACCGGCGTTCTGGACCGGCTGCTGCACCATGCCCACATCGTGCAGATCACCGGCGACAGCTACCGGCTGAAGGACAAGAGAAAGGCCAGAAGAATCCGGACGAACGGCAGCACTTGAACGGGCTTGGGTGGGTCAGAATTCGATCGGCGGCAAACGGGCAAAGTGGGTCAGAATTCAATCGGCGTTGACATGATTGCCGCCAGCGCCAAACGAAAACGGCCACCCGAGGGTGGCCGTTGCTGTTCGCTGCGAAGTACCGGTCAGGCGGCTTCGGCTTCCACCACCACCTTGACGGTGGTTTCGACGTCGGCATGCAGGTGCAGCAGCACTTCGTATTCGCCGACCTGACGGAAAGCACCTTCGCCCATCACCACTTCCGAGTTCTCGACTTCCGTGATGCTCTTGGTCAGCGCCTCGGCGATTTCGCGCGGGCCGACCGAGCCGTACAGCTTGCCTTCGGTGGAGGCATTGGCGTAGATGGTGACGCTGGCGTCTTCCAGCTTGGCCTTGCGCGCTTCGGCGGCAGCCAGCGATTCCTGTGCCTTGGCTTCGTACTCGGCGCGACGCGCCTCGAACTCGGCGAGGTTGGCGGCAGTGGCCGGCACGGCCTTGCCATGCGGCACCAGGAAGTTGCGGCCATAACCGGGCTTGACGGTGACCTTGTCGCCGAGGTTGCCCAGCTTGTTCACCTTCTGCAGAAGGATCAGTTCCATTTCATTGCTCCGTATTCGTTAGCAGGCAGTGCCTGCAACGTGTGCTGTCCGAATGGACGGGATTGGTGTTGGTTCACGGATTTCGCATCGCCTGCGCAGGCGTGGCAAGCAGCGGGAGGTTTGCGCACCGCCGTCGACATGGGTCAAGCGGATGTGCGCGGCGTTCCGGTGACACCGCCATGGCAGGCGGGCGTAACGAAATCAGATGTCGTGGTTGTCGGTGTACGGGATCAGCGCCAGGTACCGTGCACGCTTGACCGCAGTCGCCAGCTGGCGCTGGTAACGGGACTTGGTGCCGGTGATGCGGCTGGGGATGATCTTGCCGTTTTCGGTGATGTTCTGGCGCAGGGTGTTGAGATCCTTGTAGTCGATCTCCTTGACGCCCTCGGCGGTGAACTTGCAGTACTTGCGGCGACGGAAGAACTTGGACATGGGAGTGCTCCTTTAGGCGGCTTCGGCGTCGTTGGTGGCGGCGTCGTCGCCGTCGGTGTCGGAACCGCCCTCGCCGGACTCGTCGTCACGGCGGCGGCGCTCGGTACGCTCGGGCTTGTCGCCCTTCTCGTCCTTGTTCTTCATGATCAGGGACTGCTCGGTGACGGCCTCGTCGCGACGGATGACCAAGTGACGCAGCACCGCATCGTTGAAGCGGAAGGCTTCGACCAGTTCGTTCAGCACGGCCTGTTCGGCTTCCATGTTGAACAGCACGTAATGGGCCTTGACGAGGTTGTCGATGGGATAGGCCAACTGGCGACGACCCCAGTCCTCGAGGCGGTGGAGGGTGCCGTTGCTGCCTTCGACCAGCGCCTTGTAGCGCTCGATCATGGCCGGCACCTGCTCGCTCTGGTCCGGATGGACCAGGAACACGACTTCGTAATGACGCATTTTTCAGGTTCCTTGTGGATGTCGGCAGGCCGGACGGCCTGGCCGGGTCAGCCCCCCGCCGGGCACCCGGACGGGCGCGATGCGGTGGGGCAAGGGCTCCCGCGCGGCACGAAACCGCAGGGAGCCGGCTATTTTGCCCTTCCGCGGCGCCGGCCGCAAGTCATTGTTTCATCGGCGGGCCGAACTTCGCTTGCCCGCGCGGAACCCCGCTGCGTCGTGCCTTCCATCCGAGCGCCGCGGGGTCAACGGTCCTGGCGTGCCGCGATCCAGCCGTCGATGTGCGCCTCCAGCACCTGCAGCGGCACCGCGCCGGTTTCCAGCACGGCGTCGTTGAAGTCGCGGATGTCGAAGTCCGCGCCCAGTGCCTGTTCGGCGCGTTCACGCAGTTCGGAGATCTTCAACTGGCCGATCTTGTAGGCCAGCGCCTGTCCGGGATTGCCGATGTAGCGGTCGATTTCGTTGGTGATGTCGGCCTCCGTCTTGGGGGCGTTCTCGAGGAAGTAGTCGATGGCCTGCTGGCGGCTCCAGCCCTTGGCGTGCATGCCGGTATCGACCACCAGCCGCACCGCCCGCCACATGTCGTAGGCATGCTGGCCCATGCGGTCGTACGGGTCCTCGTACAGGCCCATGTCGTAGCCCAGGCGCTCGGCGTACAGTCCCCAGCCTTCGATGTAGGCGGTGAAACCACCGCTGCGACGGAACTTGGGCAGCTCGCCCAGTTCCTGGGCGCGGGCGATCTGGAAGTGGTGGCCGGGCACGGCCTCATGCAGGCTCAGGGCCATCATTTCCCAGGTCGGGCGCACCTCTGGCCGGTACAGGTTGACGTAGTAGAAGCCGGCGCGGCTCCCGTCCAGCGCCGGCCCCTGGTAGTACGCCGTGGTGGTGTCCGGGGCGATGTTGTCCGGAATCGGGCGCACGCCGTAAGGCATGCGCGGGATGGTGCGGGCGATCTTCACCGTCTCCGGGTCGATGCGCTTGGAGATCGCCAGATACGCCTCCATCAGCGCTTCCGGGGTCTTGTAGAAGAACTTCGGATCGGTGCGCAGGTGTTCGAAGAACGCCGCCAGGTCGCCTTGGAAACCGACCTCTTCGCGGATCTTCTCCATCTCGCCGCGGATGCGCGCGACCTCGCGCAGGCCGATCTGGTGGATCTGCTCGGCAGTCAGATCGGTGGTGGTGAAGGTTTCGGCCAGGAAGTCGTACCACGCCTTGCCATCGGGCAAGTCGGTCGCGGCGATGCTGTCGCGGGTCACCGGCAGGTACTGCTCGTCGAAGAACGCGGCAAAGCGACGGTACGCCGGCACGATCGCATCGACGATCACCTGTTTCGCCTCGGCCTGCAGCGCGGTCCGTTCAATTGCCGGGATGGTGTCCGGGAAACGCCGGAACGGCAGGTAGAACTGGCTGCTCTGCGCATCCTCGACGATCTGCATGGCGATCTGCGGCGGCACGCGCTGCATCAACACGCGCGGCGGTACGTGGCCGCTGGCCATGCCCTCGCGCATCAGCGCGGTGACCTGTTCCAGACGCTGCGGAACCGCACGCATCCGCGCCAGCCAGTCACGGTAATCGCGTGCGCTGTTGAACTGCAGGCTGGCAGCGATCTGCCCCATCGTTTGCGGACCGCCGCGGTGGCTGACCGGCAGCAGGTGCTGGCCGAAGCGGTGACGCTGGATGGAACGCTCCAGCTGCCACTGCATCACGTCGTAGTTGAGGCGGTCCTCGCTGGACAGGGCCTCGCGCCGGATGGTGCCCAATTCGGCCAGCGCGTCACGGGTGGCCTGATGGCGGGCGGCGATGGCGTCCAGGTCGAGGTCGCTCCAGCGGTCGTTGAAACGACGGTCGCCATTCAGACTGGCACGCTCGGGACTCTCGCGCAGTCCACGCTCCCATTGCGCGTCGAAGAACGCGTGCAGCTTGCGCGTTTCCGCCGGGTCGACGGTCTGCGCCTGCAGCACGCCCGACGACAGGACAAAGCACAACAACAGCACGTATCGCGGCAAAGAACGACGCATGGCAGACTCCCCGGACGATGGCCTTCCCGAGTGTGCTGCAGCGATGACGCCCGGGCGCGTGCCGGAAGTCCCGGCTCGGCGCGCCCTGCCCTCTGGCTCAGCGCTTGCCTGCCGCGATCCAGGCGTCGATGTGCGCCTCCAACACCTGCAGTGGCACCGCGCCGGTTTCCAGCACGGCGTCGTTGAAGTCGCGGATGTCGAAGTCCGCGCCAAGCTCCCTCTCCGCGCGCGCGCGCAGTTCGGAAATCTTCAACTGGCCGATCTTGTAGGCCAGCGCCTGGCCGGGCCACGAGATGTAGCGATCGATTTCATTGGTGATGTCGGCCTCGGTCTTCGGCGAGTTGTCGAGGAAGTAATCGATCGCCTGCTGCCGGCTCCAACCCTTGGCGTGCATGCCGGTATCGACCACCAGACGCACCGCGCGCCACATGTCGTAGGCGTGCTGGCCCATGCGGTCGTACGGATCCTCGTACAGGCCCATGTCGTAGCCCAGGCGCTCGGCGTACAGCCCCCAACCCTCGACGTAGGCGGTAAAGCCACCGCTGCGACGGAACTTGGGCAGCTCGCCCAGTTCCTGGGCTCGGGCGATCTGGAAGTGGTGGCCGGGCACGGCCTCATGCAGGCTCAGGGCCATCATCTCCCAGGTCGGACGCACCTCGGGCCGGTACAGGTTGACGTAATAGAAGCCGGCGCGGCTGCCGTCCAGCGCCGGCCCCTGGTAGTAAGCGGTAGTGTTGTCGGCCGCGGTATGTGCCGGGATCGGGCGCACGCCGTAGGGCATGCGCGGGATGGTGCGGGCGATCTTCACCAGTTCCGGGTCGATGCGCTTGGAGATGGCCTGATAGGCGGTGAACAGCGACTCCGGATCGGCGTGGAAGAACTTCGGATCGGTGCGCAGGTGTTCGAAGAACGCCGCCAGGTCGCCTTGGAAACCGACCTCTTCGCGGATCTTCTCCATCTCGCCGCGGATGCGCGCGACCTCGCGCAGGCCGATCTGGTGGATCTGCTCGGCGGTCAGATCAGTGGTGGTGAACGAAGCTGCGACGAAGTCGTAGGCAGCCTTGCCATCGGGCAGGTCAGTCGCGGCGATGGAATCGCGACTGGCCGGCAGGTACTCGCGCTCGAAGAAGGTACCGAACTCGCGGTATGCCGGCACCACCTGCTCGCTGATGACCCGGCGCGCCTGAGCCTTCAGCGCGGTCCGCTCGCTGGCGGGGATGGCCTCGGGCATCGGTCGTTCGAAGGCTTTCCAGAACGGACTGTCTTCCGGCCGCTCCACCACCTGCGCGCGGATCTGCTCGGGAATGCGCTGCATCAGCACCTTCGGCGGCATGTATCCCAGACGCATCCCCTCGCGCATCAACGCGGTGGCTTGTTCGATACTCGCCGGCAGTGCCGCCATGCGCGCCAGCCAGTCGCGGTAGTCCTTCGCCGTGGCGAAGCGCAGCACTTCCGCCATGCCGTCGGCCGACTGCACCCCGCCCATCTGGCTGACCGGCATCAGGTGGCGGTTGTATTGCTGGCCATCGACCGCTCGCTGCAGTTGCCAGCGCATGACGTCGAGGTTCAGCTGGTCCTGGGCGGACAGCTTTTCCCGGTCGAACCGTTGAAGCTGCGCCAACGCCTGACGGTCGGCGGCATGGCGCGCCTCGATCGCCTCAAGGCTGTTGTCGTTCCAGCGGTCGTTCCATCGGTCATCGCCGCGATAGCTGGCCGACTCCGGGCGTTCCTGCAGACCGCGCTCCCATTCGGACTCGAAGAACGCGTGCAGGCGGCGGGTTTCCGCCGGGTCCGCGGGCTGCGCCTGCAACGACGCGGCGGCGAAAAACAGGACCAGAACCAATCCCAGCAACAGGCGACGACGCATGGCGACATTCCCGGATGGCGGACGCGAAGTGTCGAGGGTACTCGCACCGGCCGACCTGTGCCGGAAGTCCTGCCGTCGTTGCTGTCAGCCGGCGCGCTCCGGGTCGGTGGTGAAGCTCTCGCCGCAACCGCATTCGCCCTTGACGTTGGGGTTGCGGAACACGAACTGCTCGCCCAGGCCCTGCTTGAGGAAGTCGATCTCGGTGCCGTCGACCAGTTCGCGGCTGTCCGCATCCACGAAGATGCGCACGCCGTCCTGCTCGTTCACCGCATCGCCATCGCGCTGTTCGCGGGCCAGGTCGACCACGTAGCCCCAGCCGGAACAGCCGGTGCGCTTGACCCCGAAGCGCAGGCCCAGGGCGGCCGGATCGGCCTTGAGGTAGTCCTGCACGCGTTGCAGGGCGGCGGGGGCGAGGGAGATGGCCATGACGGGATTGTACCTTTCGGTAAACTTGCCGACCTATCTGCGAGCCAAACCACAGGAATTCAAGCGATGACCACCACCAGCGTGGCCCAGGCCCTGGGCGGCCATTTCCCCGAAGGCGGCAAGGTCACGGTGCGTGGCTGGGTGCGCACGGTGCGCGGCTCGGCCGGCCTGGCCTTCGTCAACATCAGCGACGGCTCCGGCTTCGCGCCGATCCAGGTCGTGGCCAATGATGCGCTGGCCAATTTCGACGAGGTCAAGCGCCTGACCCCGGGCTGCTCGGTGATCGCCAGCGGCACCCTGGTGAAGTCGCAGGGCAAGGGCCAGGGCTTCGAGATCCAGGCCGAGGCCGTGGAGGTGGTCGGCTGGGTCGAGGATCCGCTGACCTACCCGATCCAGCCCAAGCCGATGTCGCCGGAGTTCCTGCGCGAAGTGGCCCATCTGCGCCCGCGCACCAACCTGTTCGGGGCAATCACCCGCATCCGCCACTGCCTGGCGATGGCGGTGCACCGCTTCTTCCACGAACAGGGCTATTACTGGATCTCCACGCCGATCATCACCACCTCCGACGCCGAGGGCGCCGGCCAGATGTTCCGGGTCTCCACCCTGGACATGGCCAACCTGCCCGTCGGCAAGGATGGCGCGGTGGATTTTTCCCGCGACTTCTTCGGCAAGGAAACCTTCCTGACCGTGTCCGGCCAGCTCAACGTCGAGGCCTACTGCCTGGCGCTGAGCAAGGTCTACACCTTCGGCCCGACCTTCCGTGCCGAGAACAGCCACACCACCCGCCACCTGGCCGAGTTCTGGATGGTGGAGCCGGAGATCGCCTTCGCCGACCTGGTGGAGAACGCGACGGTGGCCGAGGACTTCCTGAAGTACCTGTTCCGTGCCGTGCTCAGCGAGCGTGCGGACGACATGGCCTTCATCGCCGAGCGCGTGCAGAAGGACGCCATCACCCGGCTGGAGACCTTCGTCAACGCGCCGTTCGAGCGCATCGAGTACGGCGAGGCCATCCGCTTGCTGCAGGCCAGCGGCAAGACGTTCGAATTCCCCGTGGAATGGGGCCTGGACCTGCAGACCGAGCACGAGCGCTGGCTGACCGAGGAGCACGTGGGCCGGCCGGTGGTGGTGATGAACTACCCGGAGCACATCAAGGCCTTCTACATGCGCCTGAACGACGACGGCAAGACCGTTGCCGCGATGGACGTGCTGGCACCGGGCATCGGCGAGATCATCGGCGGCAGCCAGCGCGAAGAGCGGCTGGACGTGCTCGACGCGCGCATGGACCAGTTTGGCCTGGACCGCGAACACTACGGCTGGTACCGCGATTTCCGCCGCTACGGCAGCATCCCCCACGCCGGCTTCGGCCTCGGCTTCGAGCGGCTTGTCGTCTATGTCTGCGGCTTGTCCAACATCCGCGATGCCATCGCCTATCCACGGGCGCCCGGCAGTGCGGACTACTGAGCGCAGGAATCAATGACGAGGAACGAGTGATGGGGAACGAGCAACGAGAAAGCGGCGGACGGCCGGTGTCACAACCGCGTCGACCGCCCATGCACCGGCTCCCCGCTCTTCACTTGTGTCCCGCTCCCCGCTCCACCACTCGCTGCTCGCGCCGATGATCCTCTTCCTCGCCCTGTGCTTCTTCGGCGTGGCCATTGCCGGCATCACTGCGTTCGCGATCTTCTGGCCGCTGGCTCTGGTGCACCTGCGTGACCGCCATCCGCAGGTCGGCGAGGGTTTGCCGGCACCGGCCTTCCTCCATCCGGTGGCGCTGTGGTGGCTGCTGGGCGGCGACTACCGGCAGGTGCGCGACAGTGCCTTCACCGGGCTGGCGACACCTGCGCGGGTGGCACTGGCAACCCTGCTGTTGGGCCTGCTGGTCAGCGGCCTGTTGTGGACCATCGGGAGCAAACTGGCATGAGCTTCACCCGTGAACAATGGTGGCTGGCAAGCCTCGGCCGCACGATCATCTGGGCACGCTTGCGAGAACTGCAGGCCGGCACCGCCGAGGTGCTGGATTCCGACGGCAACACCCTGCCCTACGACAGCCCTGACACCGCCCGAAGCGCATTGATGGACGCCGAGTTCGTCGCTTTCGACGGCCTTGACGAGGACGACGCGCGCGCACGCGGCTTCAGCCTGGCCGAAATCGTCCCGCCCGCGGGTAACGAGGAACAGTTGCCGGCGCGCATGGTGCAGTCACTCGGCACGCGTGCATGACGCGGACTGATGGCGCCGCGTTGAACCGACGAGGCACTCGGAAGCGCGCGGCCATTGTCGACCTCATCGCCGCTGACGAGCCGCCAGTGCCCTTTTCGACACGGGAGAAACGACGTGAATCTTGAGCTCGACGGCATGCACGCACTGGTCTGCGGCGCATCGGAAGGCATCGGTCGCGCCACGGCGACGGAGCTGGCGTCGCTGGGCGCCAACGTCACCGTGCTGGCGCGGCGCGAGGCAGCGCTGCGCGAGGTCGCGGCGACGCTGGACACCTCTCGTGGCCAGCGCCACGGCTTTCTCGCCGTGGATGCCGGCGACACCAACGGCCTGCGCACGTCGGTTGCGGCGCTGACCCGGGCATGGCCGGTGCACATCCTGGTGAACAATTCCGGTGGCCCGCCGGGCGGCCGTGCCATCGATGCCGACATCGCCGCCTTCGTCGATGCCTACACCAAGCACCTCATCGCCAACCAGACGCTTGCGCAGGCACTGGTGCCAGGCATGCGCGAGGCCGGCTACGGGCGCATCGTGAACATCATTTCCACCTCGGTGTACGAGCCGATCCCGAACCTGGGGGTCTCCAACACCACGCGAGGCGCGGTCGCGAGCTGGGCCAAGACGCTGTCCAGGGAGCTGGCCGCCGGCGGCATCACCGTCAACAACGTGCTGCCGGGCTTCACCGAAACCGGACGCATCGACGCGATCGTGGCCGACCGCAGCGCAAAGGAAGGCAAGACGCCGGAGCAGGTACGCGCCGGGATGCTGGCCAGCGTTCCGGCCGGGCGGTTTGCCAAGCCGAGCGAAACCGCCGCGCTGATCGCGTTTCTGTGTGGCCCCTCGGCCGCCTACATCACCGGCCAGTCGATTGCCGTGGATGGCGGGCGGATGCAGTCGATCTGAACCCACGGCGCCCATCACACGGCCATGCAGGCAGCGCAACGGCGAACACCGCATGCCGGCGGCAAGCGACTCTGCCTGAGCGGTTAACCTAGCGCCATGCGTGCCCTGCCCCATTTCATCGACGGCCAATGCCGGGAACCGGATTCCGGACAATGGCTGGACGTGCACGATCCGGCCAACGGCCGTCCTTTCTGCCGCGTCGCCCGTGGCAATGCGGCCGATGTCGATGCGGCGCTTGCCGCGGCGGAAGCCGCCTTCCCGGCATGGTCGGCACTGCCCAACAGCGAACGCTCCGCCTGGCTGCAGCGCCTGGCTGACGGGCTCCAGGCGCGTTTGCCGGCGTTTGCCCAAGCCGAGTCGCGCGATGCCGGCAAGCCGCTGGCACTGGCACGGGATGCGGAAATTCCCCGATCCATCAGCAACTTGCGGTTCTTTTCTCATGCGGCGACGCAGTTTTCCAGCGAGTGCCATCATGGCGAAGCCGGACTGAATTACACTTTGCGCCAACCGCTTGGCGTGGTGGCGACGATCTCGCCGTGGAATCTGCCGCTGTACCTGTTCACGTGGAAGATCGCGCCGGCGCTGGCGGCGGGCAACACGGTGGTGGCCAAGCCCTCCGAAGTCACTCCGCTGACGGCAACCCTGTTCGGGGAGCTGGCGGCGGATGTCGGTCTTCCGCCGGGCGTGCTCAACATCGTCCACGGCCTCGGGTCCGAGGTCGGCGAGCCACTGGTGCAGGATCCGCGTACGCGCGCCGTGTCGTTCACCGGCAGCACCGCAGTCGGCAAGCATCTCGCAGGGCTGTGCGCGCCCTTGCTGAAAAAAATCTCGCTGGAGCTGGGTGGCAAGAACCCGCTGCTTCTCTTCGCCGACAGTGACTGGCGCCGGCGGATGGACACCCTGTTGCGGGCGGCGTTCCAGAACACCGGGCAGATCTGTCTGTGCGGCTCGCGGATTCTTGTTGAATCGAGCATCTACGACGAATTCCGGGAGCAGTTCGTCAAACAGGCCCGGGCGCTGACGGTCGGTGATCCGCTTGCCCAGGAAACCCGCATTGGCCCGCTGGTCTCGCAGGCGCACTTCGACAAGGTGGTGCGTGCGCTGGCCACCGCCCGTGCTGAAGGCGGCCGGGTGCTGTGCGGTGGCGAGCCGCTGCAACGCGATGGCTGGTTCATCCCGCCCACCGTGATCGAGGGACTGGGGCCGGATTGCGCCAGCAACCGCGAGGAAATCTTCGGCCCGGTCGTGACCTTGCAGCCCTTCGACAACGATGACGAGGCGCTGGCCCTGGCCAATGCCGGTGACTACGGCCTGGCCGCCAGCGTCTGGACCCGCGACCTGGCGCGTGCGCACCGTGTCGCCGCGCGCCTTCGCACCGGCATGGTCTGGATCAACACCTGGCTTGAACGCGACCTGCGGACACCCTTCGGTGGAATGGGACAATCCGGACTCGGCCGCGAAGGCGGCATGGAAGCCATGCGCTTCTTCACCGAGCCACGCAACATCGGCATCGGCGGGCTGTAGCGACATGACAATCAACATGAGAATCCAGTCGTAACTTCATGAAAACAATCGACCGCCTGCTTGCCGACAACAAGCTCTGGTCCGAACGCATCCAGCGCGAGGACCCGACGTTCTTCGAACGCCTGTCCCGCCAGCAGGCGCCGGAATACCTGTGGATCGGCTGCTCCGACTCGCGGGTGCCGGCCAACCAGATCATGAACATGGCGCCGGGCGAGGTCTTCGTCCACCGCAACATCGCCAACGTGGTGGTGCATACCGACCTGAACTGCCTGTCCGTGATCCAGTACGCGGTGGACGTGCTGAAGGTCAAACACATTCTGGTGGTGGGCCACTACGGCTGCGGCGGCGTGCTCGCCGGCCTGGACCGGATGCGTTTGGGACTGGTGGACAACTGGATCCGCCACGTCACCGACGTCGCCTTCAAGCACGAGGCGATCCTCGATGCGATGGACAGCCACGCCCTGCGCCATGACCGGCTGTGCGAGTTGAACGTGCTCGAGCAGGTGGCCAACATCTGCAAGACCACCGTGGTCCGTGATGCCTGGGAGCGCGGGCAGGAACTGGCGGTGCACGGCTGGGTGTACACGCTGCGCGACGGCCGCGTCCACGACCTGGGCATGGACGTGACCCGTCCGGACGAGTTCGCCCCGCAATACGCCGCCGCGCTGGCACGTATCCGCATTGACCACGAGGACCGATGACATGACGCAGGACGACATCATCCAGGCCAAGAGCGCGCCCACGCCGGTTGGCAGCTACCCGCACGCACGCCGCGTCGGCGAGCTGCTGTTCCTGTCCGGCATCGGCCCGCGCGACCCGGTGACCAATGAAGTGCCGGGCAACGAGTACCACCCCAGCGGACGGGTCCGCGACTACGACGTCGCCGCGCAGACGCGCGCGGTATTCGCCAACGTGCGCAAGGTGCTGGAGGCCAGCGGTGCGCGCTGGGAGGACCTTGTCGACGTGACCGTCTATCTGGTCGACATGACCCGCGACTTCGCCACCTACAACCGGGTCTGGGCCGAGTTCTTCCCCGACCCCGCCACTGCGCCCTGCCGCACCACCCTGGGTATCAGCGCCCTGCCCACGCCGATCGCCATCGAACTCAAGTGCGTGGCGGCCGTGCGCCGCGACGCGCCGTTGCGCGGAGTCCACTCCCCCCTCCCCGACCCCACGCCACACCCCAACGCCCAAGACCCCGCGGAGCACGCTCCGCTCCACAGGACCACGAGGTAACCCGATGCTGCCCGCCGCCTTCAACCTGAACGCCTGGATCGACGAGCATCGCCACCTGCTGAAACCGCCGGTGGGCAACAAATGCATCGTCCAGGAGGACTTCATCGTCATGATCGTCGGCGGGCCCAACAGCCGCACCGACTACCACTGGGAAGAAGGCCCGGAGTGGTTCTACCAACTGGAGGGCGAGATGGTGCTGAAGGTGCAGGAGGATGGCCGGGCCCGCGACATCCCGATCCGCGCCGGCGAGGTGTTCTACCTGCCGCCGAAGGTGCCGCATTCGCCGCAGCGCATGGAAAACTCCGTCGGCCTGGTGATCGAGCGCAAGCGCCTGCCGCACGAGGACGACGCGCTGATGTGGTTCTGCGTGGCCTGCAACCACAAGCTCTACGAGGAGTTCTTCTTCCTCAAGGACATCGAGCAGGACTTCTTCCGCGTGTTCGAGACCTTCTACCGCAGCGAGGACCTGCGCACCTGCAAGCAATGCGGCACCCTCAACCCGCGTCCCACGCGCTACGAGATGCAGGCCGATTCGCGGGCGGACATCACCTGAGCTTGCATTTGCCCGAATCGGGCATTAATGTGCCCGATATGGGCATTTCCACCGAGACCCGAGTCAGCGAGGCGGCGGCGCTGTACGCCAGCGCCAACCTGTCCGACGCCCTGTTCACCAGCACGCAGCAGCGCGTGCTCGCGCACCTGTTCGGAATGTCAGGGCGCGACTACTCCGTCAGCGAGTTGATCCAGGCGACCGGCGCCGGCAGTGGCGCGGTGCAGCGCGAGGTGGCCCGCCTGACCGGCAGCGGCCTTCTGCTGACGGAGCTGGTCGGCCGGCAGAAGCGCTACCGCGCCAATCCAGCCAGCCCGATTCATGACGAACTGACAGCCATCGTTCGCAAGACCTTCGGCATGGCCGAGCCGCTGCGTGAAGCGCTGGCCCCGCTTCGTGAACGACTGCGGGCGGCCTTCGTCTTCGGCTCGGTTGCAAAGGGAAGCGACACCGCCAGCAGCGACATCGACCTGATGCTGATCGCGGAGGACCTGCATTACGCGGACGCCATGGCAGTGCTTGAACCCTTGACCCGACGCCTCGGCCGCCAAGTGAACCCGACCATCCTCACCCCCGCGCAGCTGCGTGAGCGCATCGCCGCAGGCAGCAGCTTCGCCACCCGGGTGCTCGCGCAGCCGCGCCTGTGGCTGATCGGAAGCGACGATGACCTCGCCGCTTGAGAATCTGGCCGGACCGGGCAAGCCGCTGCACGCCGAACCGGCGGACACGGCCGAAGTCGCCGGGCTGATCCGCTCGGGACTTGCGCGGCTGGCCGACGCCGGCAATCCCGCGTTGTCGATGGAAAGCCGCTTCGACCTGGGCTACAACGCAGCCCATGCACTTTGCCTTGCCGCGCTGCGTCGCGCCGGCTACCGCGCACGCTACCGGTATATCGTGTTCCAGGCGCTGCCGCATACCCTTGGCTTGCCGCCGGATGTCTGGCGCGTGCTTGCCAAGGCGCACGACGTTCGCAATCTTGCCGAATACGAAGGCCACGTGGACATCGAGCCGCGCCTGATCGAGGACGTGCTCGTTGCCGTGCGCGCCGTGGCCGCCTCGCTGGCATCCACCGCGCCCGAGGACATCACCTGACAATGCTGAAAATCGACACCCACGCCCACTACCTGCCGCGCAACTGGCCCGATCTGGCCACCAGGTACGGCGATCCGCGTTTTCCCGTGATCCACCACGGCGACGACGGGCGATCGCGGATCTACCGTGATGGCAAGTTCTTTCGCGAAATATGGCCCAAGACCTGGGATCCGCAGATCCGCATCGAGGAATATGCCGGCTTCGGCGTGCAGGTGCAGGTGCTGTCCACGGTGCCGGTCATGTTCAGCTATTGGGCCAGGGCCAACCAGGCGCTGGAGCTGCATCGCGCCCTCAACGACCACATGGCCGAGACCATCCGCGAGCACCCGCGTCACTACGCCGGCATCGGCACGGTGCCCATGCAGTCGCCGCAACTGGCAATCCGCGAACTGGAGCGCTGCATGGACGAACTGGGCCTGCAGGGCGTGCAGATCGGCTCGCACCTGCACCGCGAGGACGGCACACACTGGAACCTGGATGCGCCGGAACTGTTCCCGTTCTTCGAAGCCGCGGCTGACCTGGGCGCGGCCATCCTGGTGCATCCGTGGGACATGATGGGCAGCGACTCGATGCCCAAGTACTGGCTGCCGTGGCTGGTCGGCATGCCCGCCGAACAGGCACGCGCCGCCTGCTGCCTGATCTTCGGCGGCGTGCTGGAGCGGCTGCCGCGGCTGAAGATCGGCATGGCCCACGGCGGCGGCAGTTTCCCCTACACCATCGGCCGCATCGAGCACGGCTTCGACATGCGCCCGGACCTGGTGGCCACCGACAACTTCCGCAACCCGCGCGAGTACCTGCAGCGCCTGTATTTCGACTCGTGGGTGGCCGATGACGCCGCCCTTCGCTACCTGCTGGACGTCTGCGGCGCCGACCGGGTAATGCTTGGCACCGATTATCCGTTCCCGCTGGGCGAACAGACGCCCGGCGAGGGGATCGAGCGTCTGGCACTGGACGACGCCGAGCAGGCCCGGCTCTACCACGGCACCGCACTGGAATGGCTGGGGCTGCCCGCGGCGAGGTTCGCGTGAGCAGCGCTCGCCTTCACTGCCGCGCCGACGCATGCCAGCAGCTGCCCTCCCTTTCTCCGTTGCCCAAGGCCCGGACACCATGATCGAACTGTTCACCCTCGACCACGCCCGCGCCCGCGACACGGCCTGCCCGCTGAAGGCGTTCCGCGACGAGTTCTGGATTCCGCGGCACGAGGACCGCGAACAGGCGTACTTCGTCGGCAATTCGCTCGGCCTGCAACCGAAGGGCGCACGCGCGCATGTCGAGGAAGTACTGGACAAGTGGCGACACGAAGCGGTCGAAGGCCACTTCACCGGACAGGCGCAGTGGATGCCCTACCACGAGCTGCTGCGCGAACCGCTGGCGGAAATCGTCGGCGCCAAGCCGGTGGAGGTGGTGGCGATGAACTCGCTGACCGCCAACCTGCATCTGATGATGGTCAGCTTCTACCAACCGACCATCGAGCGCACCGCGATCATGGTCGAGGCCGGCAGCTTTCCTTCCGATCGCTATGCCGTGGAGTCGCAGCTGAAGCATCGCGGCCTGCCGCCGGACATGACCCTCATCGAGGTGGAGCCGGACCTGCCCGGCGGGGTGTTCTCGGAAGCGGCGATCGAACGCGCCATCCGTGACAACGCCAAGCGCCTGGCGCTGATCCTGTGGCCCGGCGTGCAGTACCGCACCGGCCAGGCCTTCGATCTGGCGCGCATCACCGAACTCGGGCACGAGGCGGGTGCGATCGTCGGCTTCGATCTGGCGCACGCGGTGGGCAACCTCGATCTGAACCTGCACGAGGCCGGCCCGGACTTCGCGGTCTGGTGCCACTACAAGTACATGAATGCCGGCCCCGGCGCGGTCGCTGGTTGCTTCGTCCACGAGCGCCACGCGCACACGCAACGGCCCCGCTTCGCCGGCTGGTGGGGCAATGACCCGTCGGTGCGTTTCCGCATGGGGCCGTCATTCAACCCCACGCCCGGTGCCGACGGCTGGCAGCTGTCGAACCCACCGATCCTTGGCCTGGCACCGTTGCGCGCGTCGGTCGAACTGTTCCAGCGCGCCACGCTGCCGGCGCTGCGCGAGAAATCCGTGCGCCTGACCGGCTATCTCGAACAGCTGATCGACACCCACCTGGCCACGGCCATCGACATCGTCACGCCGCGCGACGTGGCGCAGCGCGGTGCACAACTGTCGCTTCGGGTGCGTGACGGCCGTGATGCCGGACGCTCCCTGTTCGAGTTCCTGCAATCACGCGGCGTGCTTGGCGACTGGCGGGAGCCGGACGTCATCCGCATCTCCCCTGCCCCGCTGTACAACAACCATGAAGACGTCCTGCGATTCGCGCAGGCCGCCAAGGAGTGGATGGATGGCCGCTGAAACGCCTGACTTCACCATCATCGGTGCCGGCCTGGCCGGCGCCCTGCTGGCGACGCTGCTCGCCCAGCGCGGACGCCGGGTGGCGGTGTACGAACGCCGCGCCGACCCGCGGATGTTCGGCTATGCCGGCGGACGCTCGATCAACATGGCACTGTCCGAACGCGGCCTGCACGCACTGCGCCAGGCGCGCGCCGATGGCGACGTGCTGGCACAGGCGGTGATGATGCGCGGTCGCATGGTCCATCCGCTGCACGGCGAGCCGCACCTGCAGCGCTATGGCCAGGATGACAGCGAGATCAACTGGTCGATCAGCCGTGGGGAAATGAACATCACCCTGATCAATTCCGCCGAGGCGGCCGGTGCGATGTTGCATTTCGACCGCAACCTGCAGGAGGTGGATTTCGTCGCCCGCACCTTCACCACCAGTGGCGAAGCCGGTCCCGCACGGCATGCCTTCCACAGCTTGATCGGCGCGGACGGTGCCGGCTCCACACTGCGCCAGCAGATGGCACGGCAACGCGACCTTGGCGAACGCACCGACTGGCTGGATCACAGCTACAAGGAACTTGAAATTCCGCCAACGTTGCAGGGTGATTTCCGTATCGAACCCAATGCCCTGCACATCTGGCCGCGCGGGCGCTACATGTGCATCGCCCTGCCGAATGACGAAAAGACCTTCACCGTCACCCTGTTCCTGCCCAACGAAGGCGATCCCAGCTTCGCCACGATCCGCGATGGACGCGACGCGCGCGCCCTGTTCGAACGCGACTTCGCCGATGCGCTGCCGCTGATCCCCGCCCTTGAGGCCGACTTCGACCGCAACCCGGTCGGCAGCCTGGCCACGCTGTACCTGCAGCAATGGCAGCTGGACGACCTGGCCGTGCTGGTCGGAGACGCCGCCCATGCCATGGTGCCGTTCCACGGCCAAGGCATGAACTGCGCACTGGAGGACTGCGTGGCGCTGGCCGATGCCCTGGACACCCACGCCGATACCGCCACGGCCTTCGCCGCCTACCACGCCGAACGCGCCGCCAACGCCCTGGCCATCCAGACCATGGCGCTGGAGAACTACCTGGAGATGCGCGACCATGTGGACGACGCCGACTACCAGTTGCAGCGGCAACTGGAACTGCTGCTGGAAAAGCGCCACCCCGGCCGCTTCATCCCGCGCTATTCGATGGTCACCTTCATGCGCATTCCCTACGCGGTGGCGTTCGAACGCGGCCGCATCCAGCGGGAGTTGCTGATCGACGCCACCGGCGGCCACGACACCCTGGACACCATCGACTGGGCGCGCCTGGACGCGGCCATCGAACAGCGGCTGACCCCATTGGACGGCAATGTCTGACAGCTTTCTGTTCTACGACCTCGAAACATTCGGGTCCGATCCGCGGCGCAGCCGGATCGCGCAGTTCGCGGCAATCCGCACCGATGGCGAGCTGAACCAGATCGAGGAGCCGATCAGCTTTCTCGTGCAGCCTGCCGATGACCTGCTGCCCTCGCCCGAGGCAACGCTGATCACCGGCATCACCCCGCAGCACGCGCTGCGCGAGGGCGTGAACGAGGCCGAGGCGATGGCGCGGATCGTCGAGGCGATGGCGCGCCCGCGCACCTGCACGCTGGGCTACAACTCCCTGCGTTTCGACGACGAGTTCGTCCGCTACGGCCTGTACCGCAACTTCTTCGACCCGTACGAGCGCGAGTGGCGCAGCGGCAACTCGCGCTGGGACCTGCTGGACGTCCTGCGGCTGGCGCATGCGCTGCGCCCGGAGGGAATCGTCTGGCGCGCGCGCGAGGATGGCGGCGGCACCAGCTTCAAGCTGGAACACCTGGCCGAGGACAACGGCTTGCGCGAAGGCATGGCCCACGAGGCCTTGTCGGACGTGCGTGCGTTGATCGGCCTGGCGCGCAAGCTCAAGACGGCGCAGCCCCGACTCTGGGAACACGCGGCCCGGCTGCGTGACAAACGCCATGCGAGCGCCTTGCTGGACACCGTGGCCATGACGCCGCTGCTGCACGTGTCCCAGAGGTTCCCGGCGAGCCGCCTGTGCGCCGCGCCGGTGCTGCCGCTCGTACGCCATCCGCAGATCGACAGCCGGGTGATCGTGTACGACCTCACCCAGGACATCGAGCCCTTGCTGGCGCTGGATGCCGAGGCCATCGCCGACCGCCTGTACGTACGCCAGGCCGACTTGCCCGAAGGCGAACAACGGATCGGACTGAAGGAAGTGCACGCCAACAAGTGTCCGGTCCTGATCGAGTGGGCGCACCTGCGCGCGACCGATTTCGAGCGACTCGGGATCGATCCTTCGCAGGTGGAAGCGCGTGCCGCCCGCCTGCGCAAGGCCGGGCCGTCACTGGCCGAAAAGGTGCGCCGGGTGTTTGCCCGCGCATCGGCATTCGAGGCAGCAGACGCCGATGCCGCACTGTACGACGGCTTCATCCCCGACAGTGACAAGCGCCTGATGACGCAAGTTCGTGTTGCCACTGCGCAGCAGCTGGACGGCGACGGCTTTCGCTTCCGCGATCCGCGCCTGGCCACGCTGCTGCTGCGCTACCGCGCACGCAACTGGCCGCAAAGCCTGACGTTCGAGCAGCGCATGCAGTGGGACGAGTACCGCCGGCGGCGCCTGTGCGAGGACAGCGGGCTGTCGGAACTGACCTTGCCGCAATGGCGCGAACGCATCACTGCCTTGCGTACGCATCTGGCCGGCGATGCCGGCAAGCTCGCCCTGCTGGATCATCTGGAGGCCTGGGGCAACGACATCGAGGGCAGCCTGCCATGAGTCGCGGCACACGCTACTTCAGCGACGCGGCCCTCGCCTTCCTGCACGACCTGGCCGGCAACAACTCGCGCGACTGGTTCCAGGCCAACAAGGCACGCTACGAGGAGCATGTGCGTGCGCCGTTCCAGAAGCTGCTTGTCGATCTGCAACCGGCACTGGCGAGGATCAGCCCGCACTTCCAGGCCGACCCACGCAGTGTCGGCGGCTCGCTCTACCGCATCCAGCGCGACACCCGCTACAGTCGGGACAAGTCACCGTACAAGCCGTGGCAGGGTGCGCGCCTGTTCCACGAGCGCCGCCGCGCCGTGCTGTCGCCGCTGTTCTACATCCACCTGCAGCCCGGCCGGTGTTTCGTCGGCGCCGGACTGTGGCATCCGGACGGCCCGACGCTGCGTCGGGTGCGCCAATTCATCGTCGACAATCCCGCTGCGTGGGCGCGCGCGGTGCATGCGCCTGCATTCCGCCGCCGCTACCGGCTGGACGACAGCCAGATGCTGGTACGCCCGCCACGTGGCTTCCCGCCGGATTTCCCCTATCTGGACGACTTGCGCCACAAGAACATCGTCGGCGAGCGCCCGTTGGAAGACGCACTGTTCACCGGCAACGCATTGCGGCGCACCTTGGAACGTGACCTGCAAGCACTGGCACCGGTGGTGGATTATCTTTGCGCGGCACTGGACCTGGACTTCTGAATATGACCCGTTCCGTGAAATGGCTGCTGTGGTGCCTCGTGCTGGCGGCCGTGCTGCTTCTGGGTTTCGTCATCGCCGGCCCATGGATCGCGATGCGCGGCATCCAGCACGCGGTCACAGAGCGCAGTGTCACCGCATTGATGCTGCACGTGGATTTTCCGGAATTGCGCGGCAACGTGCGGGCGCAACTGGAAGACCGCATTGCCCGCGACTTCGCCCGTCGCGTCGGCAACGACACTGGCATGCTCGGCATGGCCGGCGGCGCACTGGCCAAACAGGTCAGTGACAGCGCGGTGGACGCGATGGTCAGCCCAGCCGGCATCATGGTGCTGCTGGAAGGCAACGCGCTGGCCCGCGGCATCGCCGGAAGGCCGCTGCGCGATGCCGACGGTGCCCGCATCGCGCCGGTGGAACTGGGCGAGGCCTCCACCCGTTACGAGTCGACATCCCGCTTCACCGCCACTCTGCGGTCCAGGGACGGCAGCCCGGTGACGTTCGTTTTCACACGCAAGGGCCTGCGCTGGAAGTTGAGCGACATCCACCTGCCCTCACCGACTTGAGCGCTGCCGCATGCGCAACCGCCTGAAGCAGACATCGACAGACTGGCGCTGGTGGCACGCACTGCTGGCCATCGCGGCCTTCCTGCTGGCATCGGCGATCTCGTTGGCCGGAACATCCGCCGCATCGCTGTCACCTGCGATCGGGCCCCTTTTCCAGGCATGGTCGGTGCCGCTGACATTCGTCGCGTTCGCGTCGCTGGCGCTGCTGTTCATGCGCTGGAGCACCGGCCGTTGGCCGAGTGTCGAGGATCTGGCGCTGAAACCGCGGCTGACGCGTCGCGACCTGGCACTGCTGGCCGTCGTGTTTCTCGTCAGTCATGGCCTGTTCGTGTTGCTCGGTGCGGGCCAACAGCATAATCCGCGCCAGATGTTCGGGGAATACGGCCTTGCGGGGAGTTTCCCGCAGGTGCTGCCGGCCATCGTGGCCACCGTGGTGCTGGCACCGGTCTGCGAAGAACTGTTGTACAGGGGCATCATCCTGCGCTGCCTGCATGACTGGGCTCGCCGGCGGCCCCGCCTGTCGCGCGTCGCGGTCATGCTCGCGCTTCTCGCCAGCAGTTGGCTGTTCGCCTTGCCCCACGTGGCGGATGGTCTGTGGACGCCTGTCGGCCTGGCCTATCTGATCAGTGGACTGGCGTTCGGCGTGGTCTACGTGGCTAGCGGCTCGCTCACCGCCGCGATGGTGTCGCATGCGTTGCAAAGCGTGTTCGCCTTCGGCCAGTTGCTGGTGTATGGCAAGGGGGATCACCCCGTTTCGCCGCTGCTGTACGTGCTGGTTTTCGGCGCACCGCTCTGGGTGTTCCTGTGTGCACGCGCACTGCATGCGCTGTTGCCCAAGGCAAGCACCGTCGACTGACACCTCGGACGTCCTGGCACGGCGCCGCTCAGGCGTTCGGAGAGGTTTCCAGGGTTTCGTTGGCGACGCCATGCGGAACGTGCCCGGCGGCGACGTGACGCCGGGCCGAGTCGATGTTGTGCAGGGTATCGTCGAAGAAGATGTCGGCCCGGAACGCCTCGAGGAATGGCCCTTTCTCGCGCCCGCCAAGGAACAGCGCCTCGTCCAGCCGCACCTCCCACTCGCGCAGGGTACGGATCACGCGCTCGTGCGCAGGGACCGAACGCGCCGTGACCAGTGCGGTGCGGATGGGTGCCGCGTCGCCCGCCGGGAACGCTGCCTGCAGATCATGCAGTGCCTGCAGGAAGCCACGGAACGGACCACCGGACAACGGCTCGCGCGCGCGCTCGCGCTCGTGCAGGCCGAATGCCTCGATGCCCCGCTCGCGCGATACCCGCTCGCTTTCATCGCCGAAGATCACCGCATCACCATCGAAGGCAATGCGGATCTGTTCATGTGCCGACGCCGCTGCGCCGCCGGGAAGAATCGTCGCAGCGGCGATCCCCGCCTGCAATGCCTGGCGCACCGACTCGGGATTGGCCGACAAGAACAGCTGCGTGCCGAACGGCCGAATGTACGGCCAGACCGGCTCGCCCGAGGTGAACGTCGCGCGGCGGATGTCGAGGCCGTGGTGCTGGATGGAATTGAAGATCCGCAGCCCGGTATCGGCGGAGTTGCGCGACAACAGGATGATCTCCACGTGCGGCGCCTCGTCCCCGCTGCGCGCATTCAGTGCCAGCAGCTTGCGTACCAGCGGAAACGCGATGCCCGGCTCCAGCGGTTGGTCTTCCCGCTCGCGCTGGAAGGCACTGAAGGCTTCCACGCCCTGGGCCTCGAACAGTGCATGGCTGTCTTCCATGTCGAACAACGCCCGCGAGGTGATGGCCACGACGAGCGGTGGGGGCGTGAGATCAATACTCATGCGTGAAGTATCGGCGATGGCCGTCGCAGAAGTTGCGAACACGCGTCGGGAGCCGCCGGTCGTCGGCACTTATGCCTGAAACTGCTCGCTGAGGATGCGTTCCTCGAGGTTGTGCTCGGGGTCGAACAACAGGGTGACGGTGCGTTCGCGGCTTTCACGGATGCGGACTTCGACGACGTCCCTGACTTCGTGGGAGTCGGCAGTGGCGCTGACCGGGCGCTTGTAGGTATCCAACACGGTGAATACCACCTCGGTGTCGGCCTTGAGCACGGCACCGCGCCATCGCCGGGGCCGGAACGGGGCGATGGGGGTCAGGGCCACGACGTTGGCACCCAACGGCAGGATCGGGCCACTGGCGGAGAAGTTGTAGGCAGTGCTGCCGGCGGGCGTGGCCACCATCACGCCATCGGCGATGAGTTCATCCAGGCGCTGCTGACCGTTGAGGGTGATGGCGATGTGGGCCGCCTGGCGCGTCTGCCGCAGCAGCGAGACTTCGTTGTAGGCCAGCGAACGCACGCTGGCGCCGGACTCGGTCTGCGCCAGCATCTCCAGCGGCCGCAGCACCGCCGGTTCGGCCGTGCGCAGGCGCTGGCACAGGCCTTCGGCGCGGTACTGGTTCATCAGGAAGCCGACGGTGCCCAGTTTCATGCCGTAGACCGGTTTGCCAAGTGCGCCGTGGCGGTGCAGCGTCTGCAGCATGAAACCGTCTCCGCCCAGTGCGACAAGCACGTCCGCGTCTTCCGGCGCATGTTGGCCATGGGCCGCCGACAGCGCCTCCAGCGCGGCTTGGGCGTCGTCGGCGTTGCTGGCGAGGAAGGCGGCACGTGGCGGTGGCGTCATGCCACGAGGATAGCCGGAAGCGCGCCGGCTGTGGATGACGGTCGCGGTACACGTGCCGTCCCGTGGCGTGGCGATGGTCGAGCGCATCGCGCCGCGCGCCGCGCACGATCCGTGGGCGTTCGGGCCGCAAAGTGTCACGGAACGCGCGCGCCACCACGCCCAGGCGGACGAGCGCTGGCACGGGAGGACCGTGCCGGCGCCCGCGTCGGGTCAGCCGCGGTTGGCCAGTTGCGCCAGGCGCTGGACGGCGACGGAGACCGTCGGGTAGTCCAAGGTCTTCTGCGCGACAAGTTCGGTCAGCATGCCGAGGGTGAAGCGCAGGGTGGCATCATCACGGACCATCCAGGCGTCGACCTTGTCCTGCGGGTCCTTGCCCGGCATCGCCAGCACCTGGCTGGTGAGCTTGCGAAGCTGTTCGGACAACTCTTCGCGCAGCACGCCGCGTGCCACCGCGTGCCAGCGGCCGTCGACCTTGAGCGCTTCGATCTGCTCGCGCAGCCACGGCGCATGCAGCGCGTCGCCGAGGCGGAAGTAGACCTTGGCGACCTCGACCGGCCGCAGTTTGCGCTCGCTGGCCAGCTCGATGATGTCCGGACAGGCTTCTAGGTAGGGCAGTGCCGCCAGTTGCTCGCTCAGGGCCTTCGGCAAGCCCTTTGCCTTCCAGTCGGCCAGCGCGGCCTCGTAGGCGGGACGCTGCGAATCCGGCAGGATCCGTTCACCGGAGCGGATGTCGCTGAAGCCGTCGTGGTAGCGCTTGACCGCGTCGGCAATGCCCGGGATCGCGCCCGGACGGGCCAGCAACCAGCGGGTGAAGCTGCGCTGCAGTTCCCATATGGTCATCAGCGCGTCGATCTGCGCGCTCTGGGCAACCTTGCCGTCAAGGGCGTCGATCTGATCCCACAGGTTGCGCGCCTCCAGGGTTTCGCGGGTGATGGTGTAGGCCTTGGCGATCTCGCCGACGCTGCGCCCGCTGTCTTCTTCCATCCGCATCAGGAACGTGGCACCCATGCGGTTGATCGTGGAGTTGGTGACCGCCGTGGCGATGATCTCGCGCTTGAGCTGGTGCTGCTCCATGGCCTTGCCGTACTTCGCCTGCAGCGGCTCGGGGAAGTAGCGCTGCAACTCGCCGGACAGGTAGGGATCTTCCGGAACGTCCGACGCCATCAATTGCGGATAGGTCACCAGCTTGGAATAGGCGAGCAACACCGCCAGTTCCGGACGGGCAAAACCCTGGCCGCGGGCGCGGCGTTCGGCCAGTTCGGCGTCCGACGGCAGGTCCTCGATCTGGCGATCAAGCAGGCCCTGCGCTTCCAGGGTCTGCAGGAAGTGCACCTTGGACCCCAGGCGCTCGGCCATCATCCGCTGCATCAGGCTCAAGGTCTGGTTCTGGCGGTAGTTGTCGCGCAGCACCAGCCCGGCCACCTCATTGGTCATCGACGCCAGCAGCTTGTTGCGTTCGGGGAGCTTGAGCTTGCCCTTGCGCACTTCGCTGCCCAGCAGGATCTTGATGTTGACCTCGTGGTCGGACGTGCCGACGCCAGCCGAGTTGTCGATGAAGTCGGTGTTGATCAACACCCCGTGCTGGGCCGCCTCGATGCGACCCAACTGGGTGAAGCCAAGATTGCCGCCCTCGCCGACGACCTTGCAGCGCAGGTCACGGCCGTCGATGCGCACGGCGTTGTTGCCGCGGTCACCGACGTCGGCATGGCTCTGCCGCGACGACTTCACGTACGTGCCGATGCCACCGTTCCACAACAGGTCGACCGGCGCCTTGAGCACCGCGGAGACCAGCTCGCTGGGGCTGAGCGCGTCCAGCGCCGGATCCAGGCCGAGGACTTCCTTCACTTCCGGGGTCAGCTTGATCGACTTGGCGCTGCGCGAATGCACGCCACCGCCCTTGCTGATCAACGTGGCATCGTAATCGGCCCAGCTGGAGCGCGCCAGCTTGAACAGACGCTGGCGTTCCTTGAACGACGTGGCGGCATCCGGATTCGGGTCGAGGAACACGTGGCGATGGTCGAACGCGGCCACCAGTCGGATGTGCCTGGACAGCTGCATGCCGTTGCCGAACACGTCGCCGGACATGTCGCCGATGCCGGCGACGGTGAAGTCCTGCTTCTGGGTGTCGTGACCGAGCGCGCGGAAGTGGTTCTTGACCGATTCCCACGCACCGCGGGCGGTGATGCCCATGCCCTTGTGGTCGTAACCGACGGAGCCGCCGGAGGCGAAGGCATCGTCCATCCAGAACCCGTGCGCCTGGGCGATGCCGTTGGCAATGTCGGAGAACGTCGCGGTGCCCTTGTCGGCGGCGACCACCAGGTACGGGTCATCGCCGTCGTGGCGGACAACGCCTTCCGGCGGCACGACCTTGCCATCGACCAGGTTGTCGGTGATGTCCAGCATGCCGTTGATGAAGCGCTTGTAGCAGGCCACGCCTTCGGCGAACCAGGCATCACGGTCAACCGCGGGGTCCGGCAGTTGCTTGGCGTAGAAGCCGCCCTTGGAGCCGACCGGGATGATGATGGTGTTCTTGACCATCTGCGCCTTGACCAGACCCAGCACTTCCGTGCGGAAGTCCTCGCGGCGGTCGGACCAGCGCAGGCCGCCGCGGGCGACGGGGCCAAAGCGCAGATGGGTGCCTTCCACGCGCGGGCCGCACACCCAGATTTCGCGATACGGATGCGGCTTGGGGCTGTCCGGCACCTTGGCGGCGTCGATCTTGAAGCTGATGTAGTCGGCAGGGCCGCCGTCCTTGCGCTGGCCTTCCGCGTACGGAATGTAGTGGCTGGTGCGCAGGGTAGCTTCGATGGTGTCGACGAAACCACGGAAGATGCGGTCCTCGTCGAGGCTGGAAACGCCTTCGAGCAGTTCCATCAGGGTCGCGCGCACGGCGTCGTAAAGGCCGTGGCGATCATCGCTTCCGGCCCCCTCCAGTCGCTGCAGTGCGCCCTTCTGGGGGTCGTCGGCCATGCGCTGCAGGGACTGGGCGATGTTCGCGGCCATCGTGGTTCGTACCTTGCGGGCGCTGCGACCGTCCAGCGCCGGATCGAAGCGGGCCTCGAACAACGCAACCACCAGTCGCGCCAGCAACGGATAGCGGGCAAAGGTCTGCTCGACGTAGCTCTGCGAGAACGGCACGCCCACCTGCTGGAGGTACTTGCCGTAGCAGCGCAGCACCGACACCTGGCGCCAGTCCAGGCCGGCACCCAGGACCAGGCGGTTGAAGCCGTCATTCTCGCCCTGGCCGGACCAGGTGCGCTGGAACGCCTCGATGAAGGCGTCGCCGTGGGTCGCCGGATCGGCCTTGCGATCGGCGGCCAGCACTTCGATGTCCTGGATGTACAGGACCTTCTCGTCGACCGCGACCCGATGCGGGTATTCGGCGACCACGCGCAGGCCCAAGTTTTCCAGCACCGGCAGCACGTCGGAAAGCGGCAGGCTCTCGTCTTCGGTGAAGATCTTGACCTCGAAGCACTCGTCGCAGACCGAGGCCGAGGCATCGGTGCGCAGGCTGACCCGCAGCTTCCCGTCTTGCGCCAGTTCATCCAGCATCGCCACGTCACGTGCGGCGACCATCGGCGTGGCCTGTTCGATGTAGCCGCCCGGCAGCAGGTCACCGTAACGCTGCGACAGCGCCAGCCCCTGCTCCTCGCCATGGTCGGCGATGAGGTGTTCGCGCAAAGCGTCCTGCCAGTCGCGCACCAGCGCGGTCAGCGCCGCCTCGAGCTTCGGCAGATCGACGCTCGGCAGCTCGACGTCGGGCTTGGGCCGGGCGATGACGTGCAGTTGCGCCAGCGGCGACTCACCCATCTGCACGGTCACGTCGATCTGCTCGGCGCCTAGGTTGCGACGCAGCAGGTCTTCGACGCGCAGGCGCACGTCGGTGTTGTAACGCTCGCGGGGAATGTAGACCAGCGCCGAGAAGAAGCGGCCATAACGGTCGCGACGCAGGAACAGGCGACTGCGCACCCGCTCCTGCAGACCGAGGATGCCGGTGGCCAGGCCGTGAAGCTCTGCCTCCGACGACTGGAACAGCTCGTCGCGCGGCAGCGTTTCGAGGATGTGCTTGAGCGCCTTGGCACTGTGGCCGCTGTCCTCGAACCCGGCCCGCTCCATCACGTGGTCGAAGCGCTTGCGCACCAGCGGGATGTCCCACGGACGGCGCTTGTAGGCACCGGAGGTGTACAGGCCGATGAAGCGGTCCTCGCCGATGGCATTGCCATCCTTGTCGTAGCGCAGGATGCCGATGTAGTCCATGAAGCCGGGACGATGCACCGTGGCGCGGGCGTTGGTCTTGGTGAGAATCAGCGCATCGACCGCGCCGGACTGGGGCATGTGGTGGGCGGCGATCGACTTCAGCAGGCGCGGCTTGCCGGGCTGCTGGTCGCGCAACAGGCCAAGGCTGCTGTCGGCATCGGCGACCAGCTTGCGCGCGTCGCCCTTGCCCTGCACGGTGTAGCTGCGGTAGCCGAGGAAGGTGAAATGCTCGTCGGCAGCCCAGCGCAGGAACTCGGCGGCCTCGTCGCGCACCGCGGCGGACACGCGCAGGCCACGCTCGTCGAGGCTGCCGGCGATCTCGCGCATCTTCTCGCGCATCTGCGGCCAGTCGCGCACGGTCGCACGCACGTCCTCCAGCACACGGCTCACCCGCGCCTGGATCGCGGCCATGCCGTCGCTGGTCTGGCGGTCGACCTCCAGGTGCATCACCGACTCGAACTCGCCCTCGCCGATGGCGATCAGCTTGCCGGACTTGTCGCGGCCGATCCGCACCACGGGATGGCCGAGCACATGCACGCCCACACCCATCTCGGCCAGTGCCATGGTCACCGAATCGACCAGGAACGGCATGTCGTCATTGACCACCTGCAGCACGGTGTGCGGCGACTCCCAGCCGTGCTCCTTGCGGCTGGCGTTGTACAAGCGGACGCTCGCGGTGCCGGGCTTGCGCTTGCGCGCGAACGCGAGCAGGTCGGCCGCCAGCGCCGCCCATGCGTCGGCGCTGTGCAACGGCAACTCCTCGTCACTCATGCGCTGGTAGAAGGCACGGGCAAATTCGACGGCCTGTCCTGCCCCGGACTTGCCGGCACGGGCCTCCACCGCCTTGTAGATCGGCGACATCAGTTTGGACGGAACGGACGCGCTGCCGCGTTGCTGCTTCGTGGTCATCTCGCTCTCTGGTCAGGGATCGGCCGTTAACGCAGGCCGGTTTCGTTGCGGGCAATCACCAGCCGCTGGATCTCGCTGGTGCCTTCGTAGATTTCGGTGATCTTGGCGTCGCGGAAATACCGCTCGATCGGCATTTCCTTGCTGTAACCCATGCCGGCATGGATCTGCACGGCCTGATGGGCGATCCACATCGCCGCCTCGGAGGCGGTCAGCTTGGCAATCGCCGCCTCGTTGCTGAAACGGCCGCCCTGGCCCTTCTTCCAGGCCGCACGCAGGGTCAGCAACAGCGAGGCATCGAGCTTGCACTTCATGTCGGCGATCTTGGCCTGGGTCATCTGGAAGGCGCCGATCGGCTGGCCGAAGGCCTTGCGCTCCTTGACGTACTCCAGGGTGGCCTCGTAGGCGGCGCGGGCGATGCCGATGGCCTGGCTGGCGATGCCGATGCGGCCGGCGTCCAGCACGCTCATGGCGATCTTGAAGCCCTGCCCTTCCTCGCCCAGCACGTCTTCGGCGCGGGCCACGTAGTCGTCGAACTCGATCTCGCAGGTGGCCGAGGCGCGGATGCCCAGCTTCGGCTCGGTCTTGCCGCGGCCGAAGCCGGCGCGGGTGGTGTCGATGATGAAGGCGGTGATGCCGCGCGCGCCCTTGTCCGGGTCGGTCATCGCGAACAGCACGATGTACTTGGCCACCGGGCCGGAGGTGATCCAGCTCTTCTTGCCGTTGATCTTGAAGCTGCCGTCGTCCTGCTTGACCGCGCGGCAACGCATGGCGGTGGCATCGGAGCCGGACTGCGGCTCGGTCAGGGCGAAGGCACCGATTTCCCGGCCTTCGGCAATCGCGCGCACGTAGGTCTGCTTCTGCTCTTCGGTACCGTGGGTCAAGATGCCGTTGCAGAACAGCGAGTTGTTGACCGACATGATGGTGCTGTGCGCGGCATCGGCGGCGGCGATCTCGACCATCGCCAGCACGTAGGCGATCGGATCCATGCCCGCGCCGCCGTATTCTTCCGGCACCTCGATGCCCATCAGGCCGTTTTCACCCAGCAGTCGGATGTTCTCCAGCGGGAATTCACCGGTCGCATCGTGGTGCTCGGCGCTCGGCCCGATCTTTTCCTGGGCGATGCGGCGGGCCACGTCCTGGATCATCAACTGCTCTTCGGTGAAACTGAAATCCACGGCACTTCCTCTCATCGGGACACAAACGGCGATTGTAGCCCGCCGCCGCCGGGAACCCCACGCTTGCCCCGCCTCGCCGAACCGCATCGGCTTGACCGGCCGGCGAGCACACCGGACAATCCATCGCTGAATCCGGATACAAAGATAAAAGGAGGCCGCGATGGACCTCGAAGGCTGGTCGAATCGACTCAAGGTGTTTGCCGACGCCACTCGCGTGCGCCTGCTGTCCCTGCTGGAAAGCGAGGAGCTGACCGTGGCCGAGCTGGCAGCGATCACCCAGTTGGCACAGCCGCGGGTTTCGACCCACCTGGCGCGATTGAAAGATGCCGGGCTGGTCCGCGACCGGCGAGCCGGCGTATCCGCCTACTACCGTTTCGACGAGGATGCCCTGGACCCGGCGCAGCGGGCGCTGTGGGCGTCGATCAGTGGCGGCAGCGACGATCCGTTGCTGCGCCAGGACGCCGAGCGCGTGCCGGCGGTGCTGGCGATGCGCGCCGCCGACCAGAACTGGGCCGATTCGGTGGCCGGCGACATGGAGCGGCACTACTCCCCGGGCCGAACCTGGGAGGCACTGGCTCGCACCGCGCTGCCGTTGCTGGAACCGGGCGACGTGCTCGACATCGCTTCGGGCGACGGCGTGCTCGCTGAATTGCTGGCGCCGCATGCCGGCCGTTACGTTTGCGTGGACGCCAGTCCGCGGGTGGTGGCCGCGGCCGCCGAGCGCCTGCGCGGCCACGCCAACGTCGAAGTGCTCGAGGGCGACATGCACGCCCTGCCCTTCGAGGATGCGGCCTTCGACCTGGTGGTGCTGATGCACGCCCTGACCTATGCCGACAAGCCGGCGCAGGCGGTGGCCGAGGCGGCGCGGGTGCTGCGGCCGGGTGGACGCCTGCTGCTGTCGAGCCTGGCCCGTCACGAGCACCGCAATGCGGTGCGGGCCTACGGCCACGTCAACCTCGGCTTTACGGAGAAGGAACTGCGTCGCTTCGCCACCCGAGCCGGGCTGGAGATACAGACTGCCGAAACCATCACCCGGGAAAAGCGCCCGCCGCATTTCGAAGTGATTTCACTGCTGGCGGTGAAGCCGTGAGTCGGTTGCCGTGGCACGACCCTGCGCGCGCCCGGGCGCTGCTGGATGCACTGGCACAGCGCATCCTCGTGCTGGACGGTGCGATGGGCACCATGATCCAGCGCCACGAACTGACCGAAGCGGACTACCGCGGCGAGCGCTTTGCGCAAGGCTACGACGCCCTGGTCGCTGTCACCGGCCATTCACATGGACCGGGCTGTGGTTGCGAGGGCCATGACCAGCGCGGCAACAACGACCTGCTGACGCTGACCCGGCCGGACATCATCGCCGGCATCCACGCCGAGTATCTCGATGCCGGAGCGGACCTGATCGAAACCAACACCTTCAACTCCACCGCAGTGTCGTTGGCCGACTACCACCTTCAGCATCTGGTGCGCGAACTCAACCGTGAATCGGCTCGGCTCGCGCGCGCCGCCTGCGACGCCGCCGAAGCGAACATGCCCGACAGGCCGCGCTTCGTCATCGGCGTGCTCGGTCCGACCAGCAAGACCGCATCGCTGTCGCCGGACGTCAATCGCCCGGGGTTCCGTGCCACGTCCTTCGATGCATTGAAGGACGCCTACCGCGAGGCGGTCGAGGGATTGGTCGAGGGTGGTGCCGACATCCTGATGGTGGAAACCGTGTTCGACACGCTCAACGCCAAGGCCGCCCTGTTTGCCATCGAAGAGGCGTTCGACGCGCTCGGCGCCCGCTTGCCGGTGATGATCTCCGGCACCATCACCGATGCCTCCGGCCGCACACTTTCGGGACAGACCGCGGAAGCGTTCTGGTACTCGCTGCGACATGCGCAGCCTGTGGCGATCGGCTTGAACTGCGCGCTCGGCGCCAAGGAGCTGCGCCCGCACGTCGAGGCATTGGCACAGATCGCCGACACCCACGTCAGCGCGCATCCCAACGCGGGGCTGCCCAATGCGTTCGGCGGCTACGACCAGAGCCCGGAGGACATGGCCGCGGTGGTCGGCGAATTCGCCACCTCCGGGCTGGTCAACATCCTTGGAGGCTGCTGCGGCACCACGCCGGCACACATCGCCGCGATCGCCGCGGCCGTGGAAGGTGTCGCCCCGCGACAGCCGCTGCGACTGGAAGATGCCGCATGAACCTGCTAGCCCGCCACACCCGCCTGTCCGGCCTCGAGCCGCTGGTGATCACGCCCGAATCGAACTTCATCAACGTCGGCGAGCGCACCAACGTCACCGGAAGCGCACAGTTCAAGAAAATGATCCTGGAAGGCCGCTACGACGACGCCCTCGCCGTCGCCCGCCAGCAGGTCGAGAATGGCGCGCAGGTGATCGACGTCAACATGGACGAGGGCCTGCTCGACTCCGAGCAGGCAATGGTCACCTTCCTCAACCTGATGGCCGCCGAGCCGGACATCTCGCGCATCCCGGTGATGGTGGATTCCTCGAATTGGTCGGTGATCGAGGCCGGGCTGAAGTGCCTGCAGGGCAAGGGCATCGTCAATTCCATCTCGATGAAGGAAGGCGTCGACGAGTTCCTGCGCCAAGCCCGGCTGGTGCGGCGGTATGGTGCCGCCGTGGTGGTCATGGCCTTCGACGAGGTCGGTCAGGCCGATACCGCCGCGCGCAAGGTCGAGATCTGCTCGCGCGCCTACGAATTGCTGACCGGGGAGATCGGTTTCCCGCCGGAAGACATCATCTTCGACCCCAACTGCTTCGCCATCGCCACCGGCATCGAGGAACACGACAACTACGCGGTGGACTTCATCGAGGCCGCGCGCGAACTGCGCCGGCGCTTCCCCTTCAGCCACATCTCCGGCGGCGTGTCGAACGTGTCGTTCTCGTTCCGCGGCAACGAGCCGGTGCGCCAGGCGATCCACGTGGTGTTCCTGTACCACGCGATCAAGGCCGGAATGGACATGGGCATCGTCAACGCCGGCGCCCTGCCGCTGTACGACGACCTCGATGCGGAACTGCGCGAACGCGTCGAGGACGTGGTGCTCAACCGTCGCAGTGACGCCACCGAGCGTTTGCTGGAGATCGCGGACAAATTCAAGGGAAAGAAGGGCGAGAAGAAGGTCGAGGACCTGCGCTGGCGCGGGCAACCCGTGGCGGCGCGGCTGTCGCATGCACTGGTGCATGGCATTGATGCGTACGTGGTGGACGATACCGAGGAAGCCAGGCTGCAAGCCACGCGCCCGCTGGACGTCATCGAAGGCCCGCTGATGGACGGCATGAACGTGGTCGGCGACCTGTTCGGTGCCGGCAAGATGTTCCTGCCACAGGTGGTGAAGTCGGCGCGGGTGATGAAGAAGGCGGTGGCCTACCTGCTGCCGTACATCGAGGCCGAAAAGCTCAGGACCGGCGACGTCGGCAAGAGCAACGGCAAGATCGTCATGGCCACGGTCAAGGGCGACGTGCACGACATCGGCAAGAACATCGTCGGCGTGGTGCTGGCCTGCAACAACTTCGAGGTGGTGGATCTGGGCGTGATGGTGCCGGCGCAGACGATCCTGGACACCGCGATCGCCGAGAACGCGGACATGATCGGGTTGTCGGGGCTGATCACGCCATCGCTTGAGGAAATGAGCCATGTCGCGAAGGAGATGAAGCGACAGGGCTTCAGCATGCCGTTGATGATCGGTGGCGCAACCACTTCGCGCGCGCATACGGCGCTGAAGATCGACCCGCATTACGACGGCCCCACCGTCTGGGTGAAGGACGCTTCGCGTGCGGTCAACGTGGCGCAGTCGCTGATTTCCCCTGAACTGCGCCCAGGCTTCATGGCCGCCAACGACGCCGACTACGCCGACGTGCGTGCGCGCCACAAGCTCAAGGGCAGCGGCAAGCCCCTGGTGTCGCTGGAGCACGCGCGCAAGCACGCCTTCCGTGCCGATTGGCGTCGCCACATCCCACCGACGCCGAGACAGCCCGGCATTCATGTCTTCGACGACTATCCGCTGGACGAACTGGTCGGATTGATCGACTGGGGCCCGTTCTTCAACGCCTGGGAACTGGCCGGCCGATACCCGGCGATCCTTGATGACGACGTCGTCGGCGCGCAGGCACGCGAGCTGTTCCGCGACGCGCAAGCCATGCTCAAGCGCATAGTCGCGGAGAAATGGCTGACGGCGAAGGCGGTGATCGGCCTGTGGCCCGCGAACAGCATCGGCGATGACATCGAGGCGGTCGTCGATGGCAAGACGGTCACGTTGCACCACTTGCGCCAGCAAGCGGACAAACCCATCGAACGCCCGAACCTGTGCCTTTCCGACTTCATCGCGCCAAAGGACAGCGGCGTGGACGACTGGATCGGCGCGTTCGCCTGCTGCGCCGATGGCATCGCCGAGCGCGTCGCGACCTACGAGGCCGAACACGACGACTACAACGCGATCCTGCTCAAGGCGCTGGCCGATCGACTGGCCGAAACGCTGGCCGAGCGCCTGCACCAGCGCGTGCGCACCGAGTTCTGGGGCTACGCCGCGGACGAATCACTGAGCAGCGACGATCTGATCGACGAGAAGTACCGCGGCATCCGCCCCGCCCCGGGCTATCCGGCCTGTCCCGAACACAGCGAAAAACGCACCCTGTTCGATCTGCTCGGTGCGGAGCAGCGCATCGGCATGGTGCTGACCGACCACTTCGCCATGCTGCCGGCGGCGGCGGTGTCCGGCTGGTATTTCAGTCATCCGGACAGCAAGTACTTCGTGGTCGGGCGGGTGTCGAAGGAACAGGTCGCCGACTACGCTCGGCGCAAGGGCGCGAGTCTGGCGCAGGCCGAGCGCTGGCTGGCGGCCAACCTCGATTACGACCCCGAGTAAGCAACGCACTGGTCGAGCAACGCCACGCGCCGGCTCCCGAGCCGGCCGTGGCGCACGACTCACCAGACCAGATCGTCAGGCACCTGGTACTTCGGATCGCCGTAGGGATCATCCTCGACCGGGGCATCCGGATCGACCTTCAGTGCCACCGCGTCGGGAAAGATCGCCTCGGCCTCGGCCAACACCTGCGCGGTGACCAGCAGGTAGCGGCCACGCCGCTGCAGCACCCCCAGTTCGCCGGCGTTGAGGGACTTCAGCTGCTCGGCAGTGACGTAGATACGCTTGATCTTGCCGCCGTATTCGAAGTGGCGGGCGATCTCGGCAGCCTCGTTGTTCAGCGCGGTCACACCCTGCAGGAAGGCATCCAGACGCGCCTGGGCTTCCCGCCGCAGCCGGACCGCCTCCTGCCGTTCGCGCTCCTGCTGCTCACGCTCGTTCTTCTCCGTCTGCGCACGAATGGCATAGGCCTTGGCCAGGTCCATCTCCCCGGAGCCAGCCTTGCGGGTCGTCGGCTTTTTCCGGCCCTCGGCATCGTGCGGTCCCTTGCCGTGCGTTTTCGCCTTGTCCCGTACCTGCTGCGGACGCGGCTTGCGCTCGGGCTTGGGGCTGGCCTTGAAACCAAGGCCGAGGAGTTGGTCGCGGAGGGAAGTCATGAAAACGGTCGCGGCGTGGGAAACGGGGATCCGCAAGGCCTGCACTCGGGCACCTGCGGGCGGTGATTATGCCGACTGCAGCGCGGCACGGCTCAGTAGTGCGGCGGCGGCGGTTCCTGCGCCGGATCGGCGTACAGGCTGCCGCGCACGTTGCGCAGCTCTTCCAGCACCCGGCGCAACAGGTCCGAATGGCGCTGCGCCTCCAGTCGACTCTCGCTCAGGGCGTCGTTCAACTGGGACAGCGCATGTTCCTGGAAGGCCACGCGCGCCTCCAGCTCTTCGATCCGTGCCAGCAGTGTCTGTTCCATCCGCCGATTATCGCCGAGTCGCGCCGTGCGACACAGTCAGGCAGGTGCCCCGGGCTGACGCAAAGAACGGCCACGACCAATGCCATAGTAAGCAATGCCGGCATCCTCCACCTCGACCGGATCGTAGATGTTGCGGCCGTCGAACATCACCCGATCCCCGAGCGCCTCGCACACGTGCGCCATGTCGGGGCTGCGGAACTGTTTCCACTCGGTGACCACCACCAGCGCGTCCGCACCCTGCAACGCTGCCTCCGCGGACGGGCACAAGCGGAGGTCTTCGCGCTCGCCGTGGATCCGGCGGGCCTCGTCCATCGCCTCCGGGTCGAACGCCTGCACCCGTGCGCCGGCCTGCCACAACTGCTCCAGCAAGCGCCGGCTGGAGGCCTCGCGCATGTCGTCGGTGTCGGGCTTGAAGGCCAGTCCCCACACCGCGAACGTCTTGCCATGCAGCGCGGCGTCGCCGTAATGACGGCGGATGAGCTCGAACAGGTGCCCCTTCTGTCGATCGTTGACGTTCTCAACCGCATCCAGCAACTCGCTGGCGACGCCATGCTGGCGCGCGGTCCGCGCCAGTGCGCGCACGTCCTTGGGGAAGCAGGAGCCACCGTAACCGGCACCCGGGTAGATGAAATGCCAGCCGATGCGAGGATCCGAGCCGATGCCCTTGCGCACCTGCTCGACGTCGGCACCGACCTGCTCGGCAATGGCGGCGATCTCGTTCATGAACGAGATCTTGGTCGCCAGCATGGCGTTGGCGGCATATTTGGTCAGTTCCGCGGCACGCACGTCCATGGTCACGATGCGGTCGCGGTTGCGGTTGAACGGAGCGTACAGCCGCCGCAGCTGCTCGATCGAGGCCGGGTTGCCGGAGCCGAGGATGATCCGGTCCGGTCGCATGCAGTCCTCCACCGCGGCGCCTTCCTTGAGGAATTCCGGGTTGGACACGACGTCGAACACCAGTTCCATCCCGCGCTCGGCCAGCGTCGCGGCGATGCGCTCGCGCACAAGATCCGCGGTGCCGACCGGCACGGTGGACTTGTTGACCACCAGCGTCGGCCGCTGCATGTGCCGCCCGATGGTGCGGGCAACTTCCAGCACATACTTGAGATCCGCGCTGCCATCCTCGTCCGGTGGCGTGCCAACGGCAATGAAGACGATGTCGCCGTGCTCCACCGCCATGCCGGCATCGGTGGTGAACTGAAGCCGACCGTCGGCATGGTTGGCCTGCACCATCGGCGCAAGGCCCGGCTCGTAGATCGGCACCACGCCACGCTTCAGGCCGTCGATCTTGGCGCTGTCCACATCCACGCAGATCACGTCATGGCCGACTTCCGCCAGGCAGGTCCCGGTAACGAGGCCGACGTAACCCGTGCCGAAAATGGTGACGCGCATCGATCCGACTCCCTGCTGGCTGACCGCTGGCAAGTCTGTTGCATGAATGTTGCCGCGGGATGACCGTAGCAACAATGCTGCAACACGTCAGCGCTGGACGATTTCCAGCAACTCCACGTCGAACACCAGGGTCGCGTTGGGCGGGATCGGGCCACCTGGCGTGCCCTGCTCGCCATAGCCCAGGCTGGCGGGGATCCAGAAGCGGTACTTGCTGCCCGGGGTCATCAGCTGGATGCCCTCCGCCCAGCCGGGGACGACCTGGGCCAGCGGGATGGTTGCCGGCTCGCTGCGTTCGGAAGAATCATCGAACACGGTGCCGTCCAGCAACTCGCCCTTGTAATGGACCTTGACCACGGACTGTTTGCCCGGCCTGGCACCGCTGCCCTGCTCCAGCACCTGGTACTGCAAGCCGGACGCGGTGGTGGTGACGCCCTCCTTCTTGCCGTTCTCCTCGAGGAACCTGGCACCTTCCTCGGCATTGCGGCGACCCTTGGCCAGCATCTCGGTAATCTGCTGCGCCTGCATCTTCTGGGTGAACGTTTCGCGGATCTCGTTGGCCTGCTCTTCGGTCAACGCCGCCTCGCGGCCGGCCCAGACGTCCTTGATGGCCTTGGCCAGCACGTCGACGTCGACTTCATCCTTGGCCGGCTCCAGCGACTTGGCCATGTCCATGCCGATGGTGTAGCTGATCTTGTCTTTCTCGGTCGACAGGGTGGTCGACTTGCCGGCCGCCGCGACGGCATCGCCGGCGGGCTTGTTGCAGCCGGCGGCGAGCAGGACGGCGGACGCGGCGGCCATGGCCAGCGCGGTCTTGCGGAGGGAAATGCGCATTCGGGACTCCTGGGGACATGGCGCGGGGGCGCCACGGGACGCCGCCGGCAGCAGGCCGGCGGCAGGGGGGATCACTTGACGATGTCCAGCAACTCGACGTCGAACACCAAGGTGGCGTTGGGGCCGATCGGACCACCCGGGGTGCCGCGCTCGCCGTAGGCCAGCGCACCGGGGATCCAGAAGCGGTACTTGGCTCCGACCGGCATCAGCGCGACGCCTTCGGTCCAGCCCGGAATCACCTGACCCAGACCGAACACCGCCGGCTCGCCGCGCTGGTAGCTGCTGTCGAACACGGTGTCGTCCAGCAGCTTGCCTTCGTAGTTGACCTTGACCTGATCGCTGGGCAGCGGCCGTGCACCCGCGCCCTGACGCAGCACCATGTACTGCAGGCCGCTGCGGGTGGTGATCACGCCCTTCTGCCTGGCATTGGCCTCGAGGAAGGCAGCGCCTTCGGTACGGTTGCGCTCGCCGGCTTCGGCGGCCTGGGCCTGCATCTGCTGCTGCAGGCGCTGCGAAAACGCCTCACGCAGGGCATTGGCTTCGGCCTCCGCCAGCAGTGGCGTGCCACCGGCCAGCGCGGTGCGCAGGCCCTGGTACAGCACCGGCATCTCCAGTTCTCCCTTGATCTGCTGCAGCGAACGGCCCACGTCGGCACCGACCAACTGCCCGACCTTGGTCTTCGACGGCGGCTGCGCACCCGGCTCGGCCGGCGCCTGACCCGTGCGTGCGGCGACGCTTTGCATCAGCGCGCGACCGGTTTGCTGCACCTCGGCTTCGCTCAGCAGCGGTTCGCCACCGGCCATCGCGTTGTCCACCGCCGCCTGGAAGGCCGCCATGTCCATGTCCGGGGCCGCCGGCGCGATCGAACGGGCGACGTCCAGACCAACCATGTAGCTGATCTTCTCGCGCTCGCTCTCCAGCACGGTCTTGTCCTGTGCCACGGCAACGCCGCCGATGCCGGCCATGCCGGCAAGCGCAAGCAGCGCCAATGTCCTGCGCATCTCGCGCATCGATACCTTCATTCATCCACTCCTGAACGGGGAAAGGCCGGCAAGGTGCCGGCACCGGCGTATTGTCGTTGCCGAGGGCGCGCGCGGCAAACCGTACCCAAGCTGACTGCAGCCGGCAAAAAAAGTTCGCGAGGGGTGTTGACCTCTCGTGTCATGGTGTTATAGTTAAATACAACACCACGCTCCTTTCGGAGAACCACGATGGTCCCGCGCATCCCAGGCATCCCGCTCAGTACGGCCGGATCGACGATCCACGTCCACCCGGAGGTCCGCGCCGCCCGCTGGTGTCGTGGTGCCGGACATCCCAGGAGCTGAGCATGCCGCAGATGCAGTGGAGCGACGGCGCTCCGATCTACCGCCAACTCAAGGAAAAGGTCATTGCGATGATGCTCGACGGCGAACTCAAGCCTGGCGACGCCCTGCCCTCGGTCCGCACCGTGGCCGCGGATTACCAACTCAACCCGATCACCGTCTCGCGCGCCTATCAGGAACTGGTCGACGAAGGCCTGGTGGAGAAGCGTCGCGGGCTGGGCATGTTCGTGACCGACGGGGCGGCGCGCAAATTGCTGGACTCCGAGCGCGAGCGCTTTCTCACCGAGGAGTGGCCGCTGGTGCTGGAGCGCATCCAGCGCCTGGGATTGGACCCGCAGGAACTGATCGACCCGGCCAGCAAGTGGGGGCGCAAATGAGCACCGTGATTCGCGCACGCGCCCTGCGCAAGTCCTATGGCGGCAAACTGGCCCTGGATGCCGCCGATTTCGACATCAACGCCGGCCGCATCGTCGGCCTGATCGGTCCCAACGGTGCCGGCAAGACCACCGCGCTCAAGGCCATGCTCGGGCTGGTTCCCTTTGAAGGCGAACTGTCGGTGCTGGGCAACGACCCGCGCAGCCAACGCGACGCGCTGATGAACGACGTCTGCTTCATTGCCGACGTGGCCGTGCTGCCGCGCTGGATCTCGGTCGAGCAGGCGGCCAGCTTTCTCGAAGGCGTCCACCCGCGTTTCTCCCGCGAACGCTTCGAACGGTTCATCGCCGGCACCCAACTCACGCCGAAACTGAAGGTCCGGCAGATGTCCAAGGGCATGATCGTGCAGTTGCACCTGGCACTGGTGATGGCCATCGACGCACGCTTGCTGGTGCTGGACGAACCGACCCTCGGCCTGGACATCCTCTATCGCAAGCAGTTCTACCAGCGCCTGCTGGAAGACTACTTCGACGAGAACAAGACCATCCTCATCACCACCCACCAGGTCGAGGAAATCGAACACATCCTCACCGACGTGCTGTTCATCCGTGACGGCCGGATCGTGCTGGACGCATCGATGGAGGACGTCGGCCAGCGTTATGTCGAGGTGCTGGTCGACAGCGGGCACGCCGACGCCGCCCGCGCCCTGCAGCCCATCGACCAGCGCGCCCTGCCCTTCGGCAAGACCGTGATGCTGTTCGACGGCATCGAGCAGGAACGGCTGCGCGCGTTGGGTGAAACCCGCCATCCCGGACTTGCCGACCTGTTCGTCGCCACCATGAAGGGGACCTACACATGAATGCGATAGCCACCAACAACAACCGCCCGGGACCCACCTCGCTGCAGAAGCTTGGCTGGTTGCTGCGTCGGGAATTCTGGGAACACCGAGGCGGTTTCCTGTGGGCACCGCTGATTGCCGGTGGGGTGTTCCTGTTCTTCACCCTGCTCGGTGGCGGCACGGCCCAGGTCGTCTGGAACAAGGCACGGCTGGATCCGGGCAACACCACCACCATCAATGGCGTGCAGATCCCCACGTCCGAGGTGCGGCTGGCGGACATCCTGCAGTCGGCCTCCGCCGAGGACCTGCGGCAGATGGGTGAAGCAGTGAACGCGATGACCTTGATGACCACGTTCTGGCCGTTGGTGGTGTTCGGCTTCGTCGCCTTCTTCTACCTGCTCGGTGCGCTGTACGACGAACGCAAGGACCGCAGCGTGCTGTTCTGGAAGTCGCTGCCGGTATCCGACGGATTGACGGTATGGAGCAAGCTGCTGATGGCTCTGGTGGTTGCCCCGTTGCTGGCCACGATGGTGGCATTGGCGGTGATGCTGGCCTTCGGCGCGATCCTCAGCGGCTTCATCCTGTTCAACGGCGGCAACCCGTTCACGCTGTACTGGGCGCACCTGCGTCCGTTGGAACTGCTGGGGGCCACCTTCGCCGCGTTGCCCATCTACCTGCTGTGGGCGCTGCCGACCGCCGGGTGGCTGCTGCTGTGCTCGGCGTGGGCGCGCTCCAAGCCGTTTCTGTGGGCGGTACTGGTGCCGCTGCTGGCCGGCGCGGTGGTGAGTTGGTTCCGGCTGTTCGACGGCATGACCGAAGGTGCCGGCGCATGGTTCTGGAAGAACGTCGTCGGCCGGTTGCTGACCGGCACCTGGCCGGGAAGCCATCTGCTCGGCTACTTCAACGCCGGCAAAAGCCACCTGTTGACCGCCAGCGAGCATCCCTTCCAAGGTGCGGGTCTGGCCAGCGGCTGGCACCTGTTCGCCGAGCCGCAGCTGTGGATCGGTGCCGCCGCCGGCATCGCCATGGTCCTGCTCGCCATCCGCCTGCGTCGCTGGCGCGACGAAGGTTGACGCCATCACCGGCCATCATGGAGCCTGTCATGACCACCCGACACATCCGCATTACCTTCGCCACGCTCGCCATCGCCCTGCTTGCCGCGTGCAGCCGACCATCGCCGCCGGATACCGGTGGCGCCGACAACGGTCCCGGCGCACAGACGGTGCTCGGCCGCGCGGTGGAGCGCGCGCTCAGCAAAGCGCGCGAGGAGCTTTCCACGCGCAACATCAGCCTCAATGACACCGTGCGCATCGACAACGGCAACATCGACATCGGCCCCGATTCCGGCAACGACACCCGCCCGAAGGCGGAAATCACCCCGCAAGGCGAGCTGTTGATCGATGGCAAGGCCGTCGCAGCGACCCCGGCGCAACGGGAATTGCTGCTGGCCTATCGCGGGAACCTGATCGCGGTGGTCGAAGCGGGCATCACTGTCGGCGTGCGCGGCGCGGACCTGGGCATGCGCGCGGCGGGCGAGGCGGTGCGCGGCATCTTCAGCGGGAATGCCGACGACATCGAGCGCCGGATCGAAGCCGAGGCAGAATCGTTGAAACACGACGCCCAAGGCGTCTGCCGCACCCTGGAGCCGATGCTGGACACCCAGCAGCAGCTGGCGGCGTCCATGCCGGAATTTGCCCCCTACGCAACGCTCAGCCGGGCCGACATCGACAAGTGCCTCGCCGATGCCGAGGAGGACGGCAGTACCAGCGCGCGGGCCAGCAGCGCCGCTGGCGTCACCACCAGCAGTGCTTCAGCCAGCGGCGGCGGCAGCGCCAGCCTGGACGGCATCGAATTCCTGGTACCGCCGGGGCCGGTGGCGGTGGCCTCCAGCAACGGCGCCGGCAACCTTGACGTGGCCGACATCGAAGTGCGGCTGCAGGACCAGCGCATGCGCATCAACGGCGTGGACTACCCTCGACCGGCGGCCGGCTCGGTGGTCGACCTACGCGAAGCGGGCAAGGTGATCGTCGACGGCGTTGCCGCCACCCCGTTGTAGCAAGTTGCCATCCGGATCGCCGGCGCACCATGGCGTCGTCGATCCAGCACCAGTCCTCAAGTCCCGGCGATGCCGCCCTTGGTCAGCCTGGCCGGGTCCAGCAGCCGTTGCAGTTCGGCTTCGCCCAACCCGCTGTCCTCCAGCGCGACATCCAGCACCGGCCGCCCCTCGGCATAGGCACGCTTGGCGATTTCGGCGGCTTTTTCATAGCCGATCACCGGATTCAGCGCCGTCACCAGGATCGGATTGCGCGCCAGCGCCTGCCCGACGACCTCCTTTCGCACCGCCAACCCGCCGACGGCGTCGGCGTCCAGCGCCTGCATCGCGCCGCACAGCAGGTCGCAGGCGTCCAGCAGGTTGCAGCCGAGCAATGGCAGCATGACGTTGAGCTGGAAGTTGCCGCTCTGCCCGGCGACCGTGTTGGCGGCGTGCAGTCCCATCACCTGTGCACAGACCATCGCCGCGGCCTCCGGAATCACCGGATTGACCTTGCCCGGCATGATCGAACTGCCCGGCTGCAGCGCCGGCAACGCGATTTCACCCAGGCCGGCCAGTGGCCCGGCGTTCATCCATCGCAGGTCGTTGGCGATCTTCATCAACGCCACCGCCAGCGCGTTGAGCTGGCCGGACAATTCCACCAGGTCGTCCTGGGCGGCGATGCCCTCGAACAGGTTGTCGGCCTGGACGAAGCGCGTCGACGCCTGCCGGCTCAACGCGCGAGCGAGTTTTCCGCCGAAGCGCGGGTCGGCATTGATCCCGGTGCCCACCGCGGTTCCACCGATCGGCAAGCGACGCACGCGTTGCAGGGTGTCCTTCAACCGCGCCTCGGCCGAATCCAGTTGCGCCGCCCACGCCTGGAACTCCTGACCGAAGGTGATCGGCATCGCGTCCATCAGGTGCGTGCGTCCGGTCTTGGCGACGCCGCGCAGGCGCCGTGCCCGGGCGCGGATGGTGCGCCGCAGGTTGCCCAAGTCCGGCAACAGCGCGTTCTGCACCGCCAGTACCGTGGCCACGCGGATGGCGCTCGGGATGGTGTCGTTGGAGCTCTGGCCAAGATTCACGTGGTCATTGGGGTGCACCTGAAGTCGCGTCGTGCTGGCCAGATGCGCGATGACCTCGTTGACGTTCATGTTGGTCGACGTGCCGGAACCGGTCTGGTAGCGGTCCACGGGGAACTGTTCGGCGTACTCGCCCGCCGCGATGCGCGTGGCTGCGCTGGCAATGGCGGTCGCGCGACGCGCATCGAGATGACCCAGATCGGCATTGCTCTGTGCCGCCGCGGCCTTGACCAACGCAAGCGCTCGCACCAGGCCGGCATGCATCGGCTGACCGGAGATGTGGAAGTTGTCGATCGCGCGCTGGGTCTGCGCGCCCCACAGCGCATCGGCAGGAACCTGCAGCTCGCCCATGCTGTCACGTTCGATTCGGTGGGTCGGCGCCTTGGCCATGTCGGGCACTCCATCGGGGGGAAGCCGGCAGTGTAGGTTGCCGAGGCACCGGCGCGCAGGCCAGTGCGTGGGACAGTGCGTCGCGCACGCGCACCGCCGCCGGATCCCGACATCGCCGGGTAAAATGGGTGTTTCGCCATCAGGATGCCCTCCATGTCCCACGCCCTGACCGCCCTGTCTCCGCTCGATGGCCGCTACGCCGGCAAGGTCGACGCGCTGCGGCCGATCTTCTCCGAGTACGGATTGATCAAGGCCCGGGTGCAGGTGGAAGTGGAGTGGCTGCTGGCATTGGCCGCCGAGCCGGGAATCACCGAATTGCCGACGTTCTCCGCCGCCGCCGTCGCCCGCCTGCGCGGGCTGGCAGAGGATCTGTCGGTCGAGGACGCGGCCCGGGTCAAGGCCATCGAAGCCACCACCAACCACGATGTCAAGGCGGTGGAATACCTCATCAAGGAACGCCTGAAGGACGATGCCGAACTCGGCCCGGCGCTGGAATTCGTGCATTTCGCCTGCACCAGCGAGGACATCAACAACCTGTCCTATGCGTTGATGCTGCGCGAAGCGCGCGAAACGGTGCTGCTGCCGAAGCTCGACGAGGTCATCGGCAAGCTGCGCGAGATGGCGCATGCGCACGCCGCCCTTCCGATGCTGTCCCGCACCCACGGGCAGACCGCCTCGCCCACCACCGTGGGCAAGGAAATCGCCAACGTCGTCGCCCGCCTCGAGCGCCAGCGCGAGGTGATGGCCTCGCTGCCGATGCCCGGCAAGATCAACGGCGCGGTCGGCAACTACAACGCCCACGTCGCCAGCTATCCGGAAGTGGACTGGCCGGCGTTTTCGCAGACATTCGTCGCCTCGCTGGGGCTGGACTGGCAGCCGTACACCACCCAGATCGAGCCGCACGACGGCGTGGCCGAACTTTCCGATGCCTTCAAGCGCATCGACACCATCTGCATCGACCTGGCGCGCGATATCTGGGGCTACATCTCGCAGGGCTACTTCAAGCAGAAGCTCAAGGCCGGGGAAGTCGGCAGCAGCACCATGCCGCACAAGGTCAACCCGATCGACTTCGAGAACGCCGAAGGCAATTTCGGCATCGCCAACGCGCTGTTCGAGCACTTCGCCGCCAAGCTGCCGATCAGCCGCTGGCAGCGCGACCTCACCGATTCCACCGTGCTGCGTGCGCTCGGCACCGCCTTCGGCCACGCGCTGATTGGCTTCGACGCCCTGCTCCGCGGCCTCGGCAAGCTGGAGGTGAACCCGGAGCGCCTCGCCGCCGACCTCGATGCCAACTGGGAGGTGCTGGCCGAGGCCGTGCAGACGGTGATGCGCCGCCACGGCCTGCCCGAACCCTACGAGCAGCTCAAGGCGCTGACCCGCGGCCAGGGCATCACCGCCGACACCCTGCGCACGTTCGTCGAAGGCCTCGACCTGCCGGCGGATGCGAAGGCACGCCTGCTGGCAATGACCCCGGCCAGCTACATCGGACTGGCCGAACGCCTCGCCGGCCAGGTGTGAGTGGCGGTGAGCACTGCCATGCCGGTGATGCCATGATGCGCGCCAGCGCCTTCCCCAGCATTGGCCGACCCATGACCACTGCGATGCCCATCGAAATCGACGCCGGCAACGGCCCTGCCCCACTGGGCATGGCGCCGGAGGAGTTCCTTCGGGATTACTGGCAGAAGCGCCCGCTGCTGGTCCGCAACGCCTTCCCCGGCTTCCAATCCCCGGTCAGCCCCGAGGACATGGCCGGCCTGGCCTGCGAGGACGGCGTGCTGGCGCGGATCATCAGCCATGATCGCGCCAGCGACCATTACACCCTGCGCACCGGTCCGTTCGACGAGGCCGAATTCCCCGGCATGCCGCATCAGGACTGGACCCTGCTGGTGCAGGACGTCGACAAGTGGGATACGGACATCCGCGCCCTGATCGATGCGTTCGACTTCCTGCCGCGCTGGCGGATCGACGACATCATGGTCAGCTTCGCCGCGCCCGGCGGCTCGGTCGGCGCACACGTGGACCAGTACGACGTGTTCCTGCTGCAGGCGCACGGCCATCGTCGCTGGCAGATCGACGCTCGCCCGCACCCGGACCTGGCGTTCCGCGACGATGCCGACATCAAGTTGCTGCGGCGCTTCGAACCGGATCACGACTGGGTGCTAGCGCCCGGCGACATGCTGTATCTGCCGCCCGGCGTGCCCCACCACGGCATCGCCGAGGACGCATGCCTGACCTTCTCGCTGGGCATGCGCGCACCGGCCGCCGCCGAACTGATGGCCGACTTCGTCGACAGCCTGCTGGAGCAGTCCGACGAGTCCGAGCGCTATGTCGATGCCGACCTGCGGCGGCCCGCGGACGGTTGGGAAATCGACCAGGCGGCCCTGCAGCGCGTCGCCACAGCCATGCGACGCCTGCGCTGGGATGACCCGGCCGCGCTGGCGGACTGGTTCGGACGCTTCATGACGCTGTACCGCAGCGTCACCTCGCACCACGTGCAACCGGATGATCGCGGTCGTCCGGCCATCGAGGCGGCACTGGACGCCGGGCAGTGGCTGGCCCGCGATCCGTGGACCCGGGTCGCATGGTCGCGGGCCGGCGATGGCGCCCGGCTGTTCGTTGCCGGCGAAGCCTGGTCGTTGCCGGTGGACGATGCCCGCACGCTGGCCGCCAACGCCCACCTGCATGCGGGCCACTACGCCGCGCTCGCACCTGCCAGCCGCGAGGTAGTCGCCGAACTGTTCGCCAGTGGCCGCTATCGCCTGCAGACCGACGAAGGCGACGACGATCACGCCGATGCGATGTCCGGAGCGCGTCATGCGTCGTGATTCGGCATCGCTTGCCTCGGTGCGCATCGACCGGGTCGGCTTCGATGAGGCCGCGCAGCATCTGCATGCCGTGCGCGAGGCAGTTTTCATCCAGGGCCAGGGTGTGCCAGCGGCCATCGAACGGGACGATCGCGATGCGCATTGCCAGCATGTCCTTGCCCGGGACGCCGATGGCCGTCCCATCGGCACCGGACGCCTGGACGCCGACGGTCGCATCGGCCGGCTGGCCGTGCTGGAGGCATATCGAGGACGCGGCCTGGGCCGCGCCGTGCTTGCGGAACTGGTGGCGATCGCGATGGACGCGCGGCTGGATGCGCTGTACCTGCACGCGCAGGCCACTGCCGTGGACTTCTACCTCGAACAGGGTTGGGTGCCGGTCGGCGATGCGTTCCAGGAAGCAGGCATCGAGCACCGTGACATGCACCTGCCACTGCGGACGCCACGACTGGTGAACGACGCCGACGGGGCACGCGCTGCACTTTGCGGTGTCGTTGCCCATGCTCGCCGGCAGTGCAGCCTGTTCGTGCCGCAGCTGGATGCCGATCTGTTCGATGCCGCGCCTGTCCAGGCCGCACTGCGCCGCCACGCCAGCGGCGTACGGGGTGCCGAATGCAGGATCCTGCTGTGCAACGAGACCGCCTCCGCGCACGGACCGACCATGCTGGCGCTCGTGCAGCGCCTGACCAGCACTTTCCAGTTGCGGGTGGCGGTGGAACCGACGGATGTCGAGGAGCCGGAAGCCTGGCTGTGCAACGACCGCGGCGGAAGCTGGCACATGCCCATGTCGAACCGCCACGCCGGCGACTACGCGCTGGATGCCCCGGGCATGGCACGCGGCCTGCGGCAGCGCTTCGAGGCCGTCTGGGAGCGGTCGCGTCCGGCCAGCGGATTGCGTGCCCTGGGCCTGTGAAGCCGCCGCACCCAGGACCAAAGTGTGATGCGCCGCCGCGCCACTCGGCCTATAATGGCGTATTCAGTTTTCCCCGCAGGCATGCATTGACTCCGTTCGAAACAACGATCGGAAACAATGGCTTGCAACCACCAACAGTGCGAGCGATACCCGGTCATGGCGGATAGCCTCCTGAAGCAGTTTGCGCGTTCCTCTCAGCTGGGCGCCAACGCGGCGTTCATCGAAGAACTCTACGAACAGTACCTGGTGGCGCCGGATAGCGTCGGCCCCAGATGGAAGGCGTATTTCGACGAACTCAAGGGCCAAGGCGACGTCCCGCACTCGGTGGTGATGGACAACGTCGCCGCCGCCGGCCGCAAGGCGGCGCGCGGCCAGCTTGGCGTCGCGGAAGGCACCGGTGACGAGCGCGAACGCAACGTCGGTCGCCTGATCACCGCCTATCGCTCCCGCGGGCACCTGGGTGCCGACATCGACCCGTTGGGCATGCTCGCCAAGCCCGACGCACCGGATCTCACCCTCGGCTTCCATCGACTGTCCGAAGCCGACCTGTCCAGCGAGTTCTCCACCGGCGGCGTCGCCGGGCGCGAGCGCATGAAGCTGGGTGATCTGCTGCCATTGCTGAAGGCCACCTACACCGGCTCGATCGGCGCCGAGTTCATGCACATCTCCGACGCCGAACAGCGTCGCTTCATGTACCAGCGCCTGGAGGAAGCCGGCGGCAAGTACGGCCGCACGCCGGAGCAGCAGAAGCGCATCCTCGAACGCCTGACCGCCGCCGAGGGCCTGGAGCGTTACCTGCATACCAGGTACGTCGGCCAGAAGCGCTTCTCGCTGGAAGGCGGCGACGCGATGATTCCGCTGATGGACGGCATCATCCAGCGCGCCGGCGGCGAGGGCGTCAAGGAAATCGTGATCGGCATGGCCCACCGCGGTCGCCTCAACGTGCTGGTCAACACCCTCGGCAAGCCGCCGAAGGTGCTGTTCGACGAGTTCGAAGGCAAGTTCGCGGTGCATGCCGAGCCGCATCGCGCCCACACCGGCGACGTCAAGTACCACATGGGCTTCTCCGCCGACGTGGCGACCCCCGGCGGTCCGGTGCACCTGGCGCTGGCCTTCAACCCCTCGCACCTGGAAATCGTCAATCCGGTGGTGGCCGGTTCCGTGCGCTCGCGCCAGCACCGCCGCAAGGACACCGCCCGCAAGCAGGTGTTGCCGGTGCTGCTGCACGGCGACGCCGCCTTCGCCGGCCAGGGCGTGGGCATGGAGCTGTTCCAGATGTCGCAAGCGCGCGGTTTCGCGGTCGGCGGCACCGTGCACATCGTGATCAACAACCAGGTCGGCTTCACCACCTCCGAACGCCAGGACGCGCGCAGCACCCTGTACTGCACCGACGTGGCCAAGATGGTCGGCGCGCCGATCCTGCACGTGAACGGCGACGACCCGGACGCGGTGGCCTTCTGTTCCGACCTGGCCTTCGACTTCCGCCAGCGCTTCGGCAAGGACGTGGTCATCGACCTGGTCTGCTATCGCCGCCACGGCCACAACGAGGCCGACGAGCCGGCCGCGACCCAGCCGCAGATGTACCAGGTCATCCGCAAGCACAAGACCACCCGCGAGCTGTACGCCGATGCCCTGGCCGCCGCCGGCGTGATCGGCGCCGAGGACGGCAAGGCGCTGGTCGATGCCTATCGCGACAAGCTGGACGCCGGCGAAGTAACCACCGAAGTGGTCGAGGTCAAGGCCGACGAATTCAACATCGACTGGGGCAAGTACCTGGCCGGCCGCTTCGAGCCGGGCACCGATACCCGGCTGCCGCGACAGACGCTGCAATCGCTGGCCAGCACCATCACCACCATCCCCGACGACGTGGTCCTGCACCCGCGCGTGGCCAAGATCTACGACGACCGCCGCAAGATGGCGGCCGGCGAGCTGCCGGCCGACTGGGGCTTCGCCGAGAACCTGGCCTACGCCACCCTGCTGTCCGAGGGCGAAAAGCTGCGCCTGGTCGGCCAGGACAGCGGCCGCGGCACCTTCTTCCACCGCCACGCGGTGCTGCACGACCAGAAGACCGACCGCGACTACATGCCGCTGCGCCAGCTGGTCGAAAACCCCGAAGACGCCACCATCATCGACTCGCTGCTCAGTGAGGAAGCGGTGATGGCCTTCGAATACGGCTACTCCACCGCCGATCCGCATACCCTGGACATCTGGGAAGGCCAGTTCGGCGACTTCGCCAACGGTGCGCAGGTGGTGATCGACCAATTCCTGTCCTCCGGCGAGGCCAAGTGGGGCCGTCTGTGCGGGCTGGCGCTGTTCCTGCCGCACGGCTACGAAGGCCAGGGCCCGGAACACAGCTCGGCGCGTCTGGAACGCTTCCTGCAGTTGTGCGCGCTGGACAACATGATCGTGTGCGTGCCCACCACCCCGGCGCAGGCCTACCACATGATCCGCCGGCAGATGCGCATGGCCACCCGCAAGCCGCTGGTGGTGATGACGCCCAAGTCGCTGCTGCGCCACAAGCTGGCGGTCAGCACCCTGGACGAACTGGCCGAAGGCCGCTTCCAGCGCGTGATCGGCGATGCCAATGCCGATCCCAAGAAGGTCAAGCGCGTGGTCGTCTGCTCCGGCAAGGTCTATTACGACCTGCTGGAAGACGCCGAAAAGCGTGGCCAGAACGATGTCGCCATCATCCGCGTGGAACAGCTCTACCCGTTCCCGCGCGACCTGCTGGGCGCGGAGCTGGCCAAGTACGGCAAGGCCAAGGACGTGATCTGGTGCCAGGAAGAGCCGCAGAACCAGGGCGCCTGGTTCCAGATCCGCCACCACCTGCAGGCCTGCCTGGCCAAGGGCCAGTCGCTGGAATACGCCGGCCGCGCCCGCTCGCCCTCCCCGGCCGTCGGCCACTTCAACGACCACGTCAACGAGCAGACCAAACTGATCGCCGACGCCCTGGTCAACCCGCCGGGCGCCGAGCCCGGCGTCGAATAACCCTCTTTCCACCGCACCACTTCATCGGACACCTGACATGGCCACCGAAATCAAAGTCCCGGTTCTTCCCGAATCCGTTTCCGACGCCACCATCGCCAGCTGGCACAAGAAGGTCGGCGACAGCGTCAAGCGCGACGAGAACCTGGTCGACCTGGAAACCGACAAGGTGGTGCTGGAAGTGCCCTCCACCGTGGACGGCGTGATCAAGGAACTGAAGTTCGCCGAAGGCGACACCGTGACCGGCCAGCAGGTGATCGCGCTGATCGAGGAAGGCGCGGTGGCCGAGGAGACCAAGGCCGAAGCACCGGCCGCGGGCGCCCAGCAGGTGCAGCCCAAGGCCGAAGCCGCCAAGGCCCAGGCCGCGGCCCCGTCCAGCACTACCCCCAAGGGCGGCGCCGGCGACACCACGCAACTGCCCCCGGGCGCGCGCTTCACCGCCGAGACCCGCGGCATCGACCCGGCCCAGGTGGAAGGCACCGGCCGCCGTGGCGCCGTGACCAAGGAAGACCTGGTCAACTTCGCCGCCGGCAAGAGCGCCGGCGTCTCCGGTGGCGCACGCCCGGAAGAGCGCGTGCCGATGACCCGCATCCGCAAGCGCATCGCCGAGCGCCTGATGCAATCCAAGAACTCCATCGCCATGCTGACCTCCTTCAACGAGGTCAACCTCTCCAACGTCATGGCCATGCGCAAGGAACTGCAGGACGACTTCGTCAAGGCCAACGGCATCAAGCTCGGCTTCATGAGCTTCTTCGCCAAGGCCGCCGCCAACGCGCTGCAGAAGTACCCGGTGGTCAACGCCTCGGTCGATGGCGATGACATCATCTACCACGGCTACGCCGACATCTCGGTGGCCGTGTCCACCGACAAGGGCCTGGTGACGCCGGTGTTGCGCAACGTGGAGCGGATGGGCTTCGCCGAGATCGAGGATGGCATCGCCACCTTCGCCAAGCAGGCCCGCGAAGGCGGCCTGAAGCTGGAAGACCTGCAGGGCGGCACCTTCACCATCACCAATGGCGGCACCTTCGGTTCGCTGATGTCGACCCCGATCGTCAACCCGCCGCAGTCGGCCATCCTCGGCATGCATGCCATCAAGGAGCGCCCGATCGTCGAGAACGGCCAAGTCGTCGCCGCGCCGATGATGTACATCGCCCTGTCCTACGACCACCGCATCATCGACGGCAAGGACGCGGTGCTGTTCCTGGTCGACATCAAGAACCAGCTGGAGAATCCCAGCCGCATGCTGCTGGGCATGTAACGGCAGGGAACGAAGAGCGAAGAGAGAGGAGTGAGGAGTGAGGAGTGAGAGAAGACCGGCAGCGCTAGTTCACTCGCTCTTCTTTCCATCCCTCGTTCCCCTCCCCTCGTTTCTCGCCCTACGCCTTTCGCCCTTCTCTCACTCCTCTCTTCTCGCTCTCGCCTTTAGCTCCCACACGGAACCCAACCATGTCTGACCCAAAACAGTTCGATGTCGTCGTCGTCGGCGGCGGTCCCGCCGGCTACCACGCCGCCATCCGTGCCGCGCAGCTGGGCCTGAAGGTCGCCTGCGTGGATGCCGCACTGGGCAAGGACGGCAAGCCGGCGCTGGGCGGCACCTGCCTGCGCGTGGGCTGCATCCCGTCCAAGGCGCTGCTGGATTCGTCGCGCCAGTTCTGGAACATGGGCCACATCTTCGACCAGCACGGCATCGGCTTCGACAACGCGAAGATCGACGTGCCGACCATGATCGGCCGCAAGGACAAGATCGTGAAGCAGTTCACCGGCGGCATCGCCGCGCTGTTCAAGGCGAACAAGGTCGAATCGTTCAGCGGCTTCGGCACGCTGCAGCCCGGCAACGTGGTCTCGGTCAAGCAGCATGACGACAGCGTGGTCGAGCTCAAGGGCACCAACGTGATCCTCGCCGCCGGTTCGGATTCCATCGAGCTGCCGTTCGCCAAGTACGACGGCAAGCACATCGTCGACAACGTCGGCGCGCTGGACTTCGAGGACGTGCCGGAAACCCTCGGCGTGATCGGCGCCGGCGTGATCGGCCTGGAGCTGGGCAGCGTGTGGAACCGCCTCGGCGCCAAGGTCACCGTGCTCGAAGGCATGCCCGATTTCCTCGCCGCCGCCGACAAGGAAGTGGCCAAGGTCGCCGCACGCGAGTTCAAGAAGCAGGGCCTGGACATCCGCCTCGGCACCAAGTGCACCAATGTCGAGGTCAAGGACGGCAAGGTCCACGTGACCTATACCGATGCCAAGGACGCGACGCAGGAGCTGGTGGTCGACAAGCTGCTGGTGGCCGTGGGCCGCCGTGCCGCGTCCAAGGGCCTGCTGGCCGAGGGCACCGGCGTCAAGCTCAACGAGCGTGGCCAGATCATCGTCGACGAGCACTGCCATACCGGCGTCGACGGCGTGTGGGCGGTGGGCGACTGCGTGCGCGGCCCGATGCTGGCGCACAAGGGCTTCGAGGAAGGCATCGCCGTGGCCGAGCTGATCGCCGGCCTGCCGGGCCACGTCAACTTCGACACCATCCCGTGGGTGATCTACACCGAGCCGGAAATCGCTTGGGTGGGCAAGACCGAGGAACAGCTGAAGGCCGACGGCGTCGAGTACAAGGCCGGCAGCTTCCCGTTCGCGGCCGTGGGTCGCGCGGTGGCGATGGCCGAGCCGATCGGCTTCGTCAAGGTGCTGGCCGATGCCGAGACCGACCGCATCCTCGGCATGCACCTGGTCGGCCCGAACGTGTCCGAACTGGTGCACGAGGGCGTGATCTCGATGGAGTTCAAGGGCAGCGCCGACGATCTCGCGCGCATTTGCCACGCGCACCCGAGCCTGTCCGAAGCGGTGCACGACGCCGCCATGGCGGTGCACAAGCGAGCCATCCACAAGGCCAACTGAGCCCGTACCTCTCCTACCCTGCAGGAGAGGCCGGAACTGCCTCGCGCTTCCGGATTGCACCACAGCGCTTCGACCTGCAACGGCACCGCGATGGTGCCGTTGCCATTTTCAGCCAACGACGAGCAACCGATGAAAGCAATCTGCGTCTACTGTGGCTCCAACGCCGGCAACCGGCCGCTCTACGCCGAACGGGCGATGGCGCTTGGCCACCGCATCGCCCGACAGGGATCGGCGCTGGTCTACGGCGGCGGCAGCGTCGGGCTGATGGCCGTGGTGGCCGACGCGGTGCTGGAAGCCGGTGGCGAGGTCGTGGGCGTGATCCCGCAGCAACTGGTCGATTGGGAGGTCGCCCATCGCGGCGTCACCCGGCTGGAGGTCGTGGGCTCGATGCACGAGCGCAAGGCGCGGATGTTCGCCATGTCCGATGCCTTCATCGCCCTGCCCGGCGGCTTCGGGACCTTGGACGAGATGTTCGAGATGCTCACCTGGCGGCAGCTGGGCCTTGGCGACAAGCCCTGTGCCTTCCTCGACGTGGACGGCTTCTATTCGCCGCTGATGGCCATGCTCGACCGGATGGTGGCCGAGCGTTTCCTGCACGAGGATCAGCGCCGAGACCTGTGGCACGGCGAAGATCTCGACGCCCTGTTCGACTGGATCGACGATTACCACCCGGCCGCGGCCGACAAGTGGCTGGACGAGAAGCGCCGCAGCCAGCTGCGCACTCCTCCGAAGGCCTGAAACCGGTCGATGGCTGCCGCTGCAGGCAGGCCCGGCTATCCTGTGAAACCCTCTCCCGGTGCACCCGACTCCATGTCCATTCCGACCCGTTTCGACGCATTCCGCATCCACGACGATGACGCCGGTTACCGCAGCGGCATCGAATCGGTGACGCTGGAGGATCTTGCACCCGGCGAGGTGGTGATCAAGGCGGCCTATTCGTCGGTCAACTACAAGGACGCGCTGGCCGGCACCGGCAAGGGCAAGATCCTGCGCCGCTTCCCGCTGGTGGGCGGCATCGACGTCGCCGGGCACGTCGTGCATTCCAGCGATCCGGCATTCAGGGAGGGCGATGCCGTGCTTGCCACGGGCAGCGGGTTGTCGGAAACCCGCGACGGCGGGTACTCGCAGTATGTGCGCCTGGAGTCGAAGTGGACGGTGGCCTTGCCCACGGGTCTGGACCTGCGCGAGGCGATGGTTCTGGGAACCGCAGGATTCACCGCCGGACTGGCACTGCTACGGATGCTCGAAAACCGGCAGTCGCCGGCGCATGGCCCGCTGGCCGTGACCGGTGCAACCGGGGGCGTGGGCTCGCTGGCGGTCGCCATCTTCACGCGCGCCGGATTCCAGGTGCATGCGATCAGTGGCAAGGCCGACCAGGTCGAGTACCTGAAGGCTCTTGGCGCCAGCGAAGTCCTCGGCCGCGATGCCCTTGCGACGGCACGGCCAATGGAATCGGCGCGCTTCGGCGGCGGCCTGGACAACGTCGGCGGACCGATGCTGGCCAGCTTGCTGGCGCAAACCGCGCCCTGCGGCAACGTCGCCAGTGCCGGGTTGGCCGCAACCCATGAACTGAACGCCACGGTCATGCCCTTCATCATCCGCGGGGTGTCATTGCTGGGCGTGGCCTCGGCCGGCACCGCACGCGACATCCGCGACGAAGTGTGGCACCGTCTGGCCGGTCCGTGGAAGCCGGCACACCTGGATCGCGTCTGCACGCGCGAAGTGGGGCTGGACGATCTGCCCGACGTCTTCCGATCGATGCTGTCCGGTGGCTCACTGGGACGCACCGTGGTGCGGATCGACTGAATTGCCCGTGTGTTTGGCCGGCGACGCGCCGGCCGGTACAATCATGCCGCTCCTATGGGGAACACCATGACTCGCATCCTGATCGTCGACGACTCTCCGTCCCAGCTGCTGGGCATCAAGCGCATCGTCGAAAAGCTCGGCCATGAAGCCCTGACGGCCGAAGACGGTGCCCAGGCCATCGAAGCAGCCCGCACGCATTTGCCGGACATGATCCTCATGGACGTGGTGATGCCGAACCTCAACGGGTTCCAGGCCACCCGCACGATCGCCCGCGACGAAGCCACCAGGCACATCCCGGTGGTGCTGGTGACGACGAAGGACCAGGAAACCGACCGCGTCTGGGGCCTGCGCCAAGGCGCCAAGGCCTATCTCAGCAAGCCGTTCACCGAGGACGAACTGACCCGGACGATCCAGGAAGTGATGACGACGCGACCGGCCGACGCCGACGCAGCTGCCAACACGGAAAGCTGAGCGCGCCACGCGCCTCAGCCGTGGGGCATTTCAGGCGCGCCGCCAGTCCTTGTCGAACGCCCGCCGCAGACTTGCATAGGCTTCGCGCTGCGCGTCGGTCTCGGGTCGTGGCGCGAGCACTTCCAGTTCGACGATCTGGTCACCGGCACCACTGCTGCCCATCGGCAAGCCACGGCCGCGCAACCGCAACCTGCGCCCGGCCTCGGAACCCGGGGGAACCTTCACTTCCACCGCGCCACCGAGGGTCGGCACACTGACCGTGGCGCCAAGCGCCGCTTCCCAAGGTGCCACCGGCAACACGTGGATGATGTTGCGGCCGTCCACCTCGAAATGCGGATGGGCGGCATATTCGATCTGCAGCAACAAATCGCCTCCGTGGTTGCCTTGGCCCTTGAGCCGGATCGACTGCCCGGCACGTACGTCAGCGGGAATTTTCACTTCCAATGCCTTGCCAGCGACGTTGATTCGTGCTGCGTCACCGCGATAGACGGCTTCCAGCGGGACCGCCAACCGCGCACGCGTGTCTGAACCGGCGGGCCGGGCACCCGCACCGCGTTGCCGGAAGCCCGCGCGGCGTCCGAACATCTGCTCGAAAAAATCGCTGAACCCACCGCCGGCACCGCCATCGGCAAAGATGTCCTCGTAGCCGTCGATGCCACCCGACGGTGCCTGCCAGCCCTGCCCCGAGGGCGGCACCTCGTCGCCCGGTCGATAGCCGCGCGCGCGCATCTGGTCGTAGGCCTGGCGTCGCTGCGGGTCGCGAAGTGCCTCGTACGCTTCATTGACCTCCTTGAAGCGATCCTCCGCACCGGTCTCCTTGCTGACGTCCGGGTGGTACTTGCGGGCAAGGCGCCGGTAGGCGGTCTTGATCTCGGCATCGCCGGCACGGGCATCCACGCCGAGGGTCTGGTAATAGTCCTTGAACTGCATTGTCGCGCGCCGTCAGGAGTGGTTGCGTTGGCCAAGTCTCGCAGAAGTGGGTTGGGAGCCGCGGATATCAAGCTGTCGTCACCGGCTGCCGCTACACTCGATCGACCCCACGGAGAACCGCCATGCCCATCCAGATCGGTGAGCGCCTGCCCGAAGCGGTGTTGCAGTACATCGGCGAAGGTGTGGAGAACGTCGACACCACGCACCTGTTCGAAGGCAAGCGCATGGTGCTGTTCGCGGTGCCGGGTGCCTTCACCCCGACCTGCTCCGAGGCCCACCTGCCCGGCTATGTCCGTCACTACGACGACTTCGCGCAGCGCGGGATCGAAGTGGCGTGCATTTCGGTCAATGACCCGTTCGTGATGCACGCTTGGGGCGATAGCCAGGGCGTGCCTGCTGGATTGCGGATGCTGGCCGACGGCAATGGTGACTTCACCCGGGCACTTGGCCTGCAGATGGATGCCAGTGCCTACGGCATGGGGCTGCGCAGCAAGCGCTACGCCATCTATGTAGAGGATGGCATGGTGCGGGCGTTGTTCGTCGAATCACCCGGCGAGTTCCGGGTGTCATCCGCCGAGCACGTGTTGCAGCAACTGGGCGACACCCGGGACCGCTGACAAGGGCTGGTCACGAGCCAACGTGTGGCCGTTCGACCGCCTGACCGGTCACCTCGTCGGGGTTTGCCCTGAAGGACGACCCGGCGCGCGATCATCCGCGGCCGGGCGGCAGCACGATCCGCCGTTTCACATTCACTTCGGCGGAGAACTCGTCTCCGTGCTCTCACCTGCGTCGCCTTCCACCCCCACGTCGGCGACCTCACCGACACCCGCGTCGACAACCGCGTCGCCGTCGTCAGCCTCCAGGGAGACATCCAGACGCTCGATGGCCTGCAGCTTCTCGCCCTCGGCTACCCGCATCAGGGTCACGCCCTGGGTGTTGCGGCCGACCTGGGCGATGTCGGCGGCTGGCGTGCGCACCAGGGTGCCGCCGTCGGAAATCAGCAGCACGTCGTGGCGCTCGCTCAACTGGATCGCGCCGACCAGCGCCCCATTGCGCTCGCTGGTCCGCATGGCGATGACACCCTGGATGCCGCGCCCCTTCTTCGGGAACTCGACCAGCCCGGTGCGCTTGCCGTAGCCGTTTTCGCTGGCGGTGAGGATGTCGCCATCGCCATCGACCACGATCAGGCTGCACACGCATTCGCCTTCGGCCAGGCGCATGCCGCGCACGCCGGTGGCGGTCCGGCCCATGGGCCGCACGCTGGATTCGTCGAAACGCACCGCCTTGCCGTTGGAGGCGAACAACATGATGTCGCGCTCGCCGTCGGTCAGTTCGGCGTTGACCAGCGCATCACTTTCTTCCAGCTTGATGGCGATCTTGCCGCGCGCCAATCGGAAGGCGAAGTCCGGTAGCGGTGTCTTCTTGACCGTGCCGTTGCGGGTGGCGAAGAACACGAACTTGTCGTCGTCATAATCGCACACCGGCAGCACCGCCTGCACCTTTTCGCCCTGCTCAAGCGGGATCCAGTTGACGATCGGGCGACCGCGCGCGTTGGGGCCGGCATCCGGAAGCTGATGCACCGGCAGCCAGAACACGCGGCCTGCGCTGGTGAAGGTCAGCAGCGTGTCATGGGTGTTGACCAGCCACAACTGGTCGATGAAGTCCTCGTCCTTGGTCGCCGCCGCGTTGCGGCCCTTGCCGCCACGACGCTGCGCCCGATAGGTGGTGGCCGGTTGCCGCTTGGCGTAGCCGGAGTGCGACAGCGTGACCACCACGTCTTCCGGGGCGATCAGGTCGAGGATGTCGAGGTCTTCCTCGCTGGTACGGATCTCGCTGCGGCGGGCGTCGTCGAACTCTGCCTTGAGGTTCTGCAGCTCGGTGCGGATCACCGCCATCAGCACGTCGGGATCTTCCAGGATCTCGATCAGTCCACGGATGGTGTCCAGCAACTGGCGGTATTCGTCGGTCAGCTTTTCCTGCTCCAGCCCGGTCAGGCGGTGCAGTCGCATGTCCAGGATCTGCTGTGCCTGCGCCTCGGTGAGCTGGTAGTTGCCGTCGATCAGTCCCACGCCCTTGGGCAGGCCCTCCGGACGCGAGGCCTCGGCCCCGCTGGCGGCCAGCAGTGCACCCACCAACCCCGGCTGCCAGGTCTTGGCCAGCATCCGGTTGCGCGCTTCTTCCGGGTTCGCCGAGGTCTTGATCAGTTCGATCATCTCGTCGATGTTGGCCAGCGCGACGGTGAGCCCTTCGAGGATGTGCGCGCGGTTGCGCGCCTTGCGCAGTTCGAAAATGGTCCGGCGGGTGACGACCTCGCGACGATGGCGCAGGAACGCGACCAATATCTGCTTGAGATTGAGCAACTGGGGCCGGCCATCGACCAGGGCAACCATGTTGATGCCGAACACCGACTCCATCGGCGTGGACAGGTACAGGTTGTTGAGCACCACCTCGGCCGAATCGCCGCGCTTGACCTCGATGTAGATGCGCATGCCGTCCTTGTCGGACTCATCGCGCAGCTCGCTGATGCCCTCCAGCTTCTTTTCCTTGACCAACTCGGCGATGCGCTCGATCAGGCGCGCCTTGTTGACCTGGTAGGGAATCTCGGTGACCACGATCGCCTCGCGGCCATTGTCCGTCACCTCTATGTCGGCCTTCGCGCGCATCCGCACCCGGCCCTTGCCGGTGCGATAGGCCAGATGGATGCCGCCGACACCGTTGATGATCCCGCCGGTCGGGAAGTCCGGGCCCGGGATGTATTCCATCAGCGCGTCGATATCCAGCTCCGGCTGCTCGATCAGTGCCAGCAAGGCATTGACCACTTCACCGAGGTTGTGCGGCGGGATGTTGGTGGCCATGCCCACGGCAATGCCGGCCGAACCATTGACCAGGAGGTTGGGGAACCGCGTCGGCATGACCGTCGGCTCCAGTTCCTTCTCGTCGTAGTTGGGCTGGAAGTCGACCGTTTCCTTGTCCAGGTCGGCCATCAACTCATGCGCCATCCGCGCCATGCGCGCTTCGGTGTAACGCATCGCCGCCGCCGGGTCGCCATCGACCGAGCCGAAGTTGCCCTGCCCGTCCACCAGCATGTAACGCAGCGAGAACGGCTGCGCCATGCGCACCAGGGTGTCATAGACCGAGGCGTCGCCGTGCGGGTGGTATTTGCCGATGACGTCGCCGACGATGCGCGCCGACTTGAAGTACGGCTTGTTGCTGTGCGCACCCAACTCGTTCATGGCGAACAGCACGCGCCGGTGGACCGGCTTCAGGCCGTCGCGGACATCGGGAAGTGCGCGCCCCACGATCACGCTCATGGCGTAATCCAGATAGCTGCGACGCATTTCGTCTTCGAGGTTGACCGGGATGATTTCGCGGGCGAGTTCGGACATCGGTTTTCCGTTTCAGGGCGCGTCCGCCCCCGGCGGCGGCACGATTTGCCCCGAATCGGGACCGCATCGTGCGCGCCACGCGGGCAGCGTCGACAAGACGTGAAATTTTACCACGTCAGGGATCGGAATGACAGCCGGAAACATATTGAAAAACAAGCACTTGCGGCGTTGACAAGCGCGGATTCTCCGGGGCCGGTCCGGCATGCGCATGGCAGCGCGATTCAGCCATGAACCGCGGATCCCCGGCGTCGACGCATTTGCCGAGGCGCGCCTGATCCTGCGCTTGGACGGCGGCACTTCGCCAGGCAGGAAAGTGCCCCGCTCCATGCTTGCCGAGGAAGTGAAACCGATCCCGACGCGAGCCGGCCTCAGCCGAACATCTCGCGCATCCGGTCGGTGTCCGGCGCATGGACGACACCACGCTCGGTCACGATCGCGTCGATCAGATCATGCGGGGTCACGTCGAACACCGGATTCCATGCCCGGACACCTTCGGAGACGGTGCGCTCGCCCCGGAAGGTGAGCAGCTCCGCGGCATCGCGCTCCTCGATCCGGATGGCCGCGCCGCTCGCAGTGGCCATGTCCACCGTCGAGGACGGCGCCACGACCATGAACTTCACACCGTGATGGCGGGCGGCGATGGCCAGTTGCAGGGTGCCGATCTTGTTGGCGGTGTCGCCATTGGCGCAGATGCGGTCGGCGCCGACGATCACCCAGTGCACCTTGCCGGACTTCATCAGGTGGGCGGCGGCGGCATCGGCGATCAACGTGGCATCGACGCCATCCTGCTGCAGCTCCCACACGGTCAGCCGGGCGCCTTGGTTCCAGGGCCGGGTTTCGCCGGCAAACACCTCGTCGATGACCCCGGCGGCCACCCCGGCACGGATCACGCCCAGCGCCGTGCCAAAGCCCGCGGTCGCCAGCGAGCCGGTGTTGCAATGCGTCAGCACGCCGCTGCCCGGTGACAACAGCCCTGCACCGGCCACGCCCATGGCGCGGTTGGCTGCGAGGTCCTCGGTTTCGATCGCCTGTGCTGCCAGTGTCAGCCGCTCCCGCCATCCGGCGTCGGCATCCACCAGCGCGCCGCGCATGCGGGCCAGGGCCCACGCCAGGTTCACGGCTGTCGGCCGGGCGGCATTGAGGCGGGCAAATGCCGGTTCCAGCGCGGCGATGGCCTCAGAACCATCGTCGGCTTGCACCTTGCGCGCCGCCAGTACCACGCCCCAGGCCGCGGCGATGCCGATGGCCGGCGCGCCGCGCACCACCAGGGCGTGGATGGCATCGGCCACGGCCTCGTGGGTGTCACAACGCAGATACTCGACGTGAAACGGCAGGCGGCGCTGGTCCAGCAGTTCCAGCGCTTCGCCGGTCCAGCGGATCGGGCGGATGCGGTCGTAGCGATCAAAGTCGATGGTCGGGTCCATTCGCCGATTTTACGCGCCCGCGACGTGGGCGATCACCATGCACCCCGCGTCAGTACACGAGGAAATCCGCCCGGCAACCGCTGTTGACCCAGATTCCATGGGTCGTCCAGCCCCAGGTCCGCCCTTCGATGCAGGCAGCTCGCGACACCTGGCGCTGCAAGGTCACGCCACCACGGACGAACGTTGCACAACGCCGTTGCCGACCACCGTCGGAGGCGCAGTGCAAGTGCTGCGGTTGCCGGGCAACGTCGCCGTAGCCAGAGCCACCACGGTACTGTCCGACGCGCTGGACCGGACCCCGTCGCGGGCCCTGCCCGACGACGAACTCGGCGCGACAGCCGTTGTTGACCCAGACCCCGGCGCGGTTGCTGCCCCAGCTGCGGCCTTCGATGCAGGGGGCACTGGACACCTGCCGCACCAGCTGAACCCCGCGACGGGTATCGACCGGGCACTGGCGGTAACGGCCGTTGATGGACTCGCAACGCAAATGCCCGCCCTGATCGCCCGGCCACGCCACTGCACCGCCGCGATATCCGCCGCCACCGCTGGCGAATTGCGCGCGACAGCCCTGGTCAACCCAGACCCCATGGCGGTCAACGCCCCAGTTGCGGCCCTCGAAACACTGCGCACGGGACAGTTGGCGTGCCATTTGCACGCCTCCACGAGTGTCCATCGCACAATGCCGGTAGCGCCCATCCCTGGATTCGCAGGTGACCCACTGCCCCGGATGGCCACCGTGCGCCGGTTGCAGATGCGTCTGCGCCGCTGCATCACCAGCCACCAGCAGCCCGGCCATCATTCCCACGCCCAACAGCTTGTCGACCATCCCCCGCATCCTCGCCTCCTGTTCACGCGCGCCTGTCCATGAATCTACGTTCCGTGGCTGAACAAGCGGCCAAGATCCGCGCGCAGGCGAGAGTTCCGTTCAGTTCGGGACGTGGCGCCGAACCGCTTTCAGGCGCTGGCGAAATCGAATGCCAGCACGTCGGCGATCCGCTCGGTGTCCAGCAATGCCATCAGCAGGCGATCGACGCCCAGGGCCACGCCGGCACTGTGCGGCAGGCCATGGGCGAGCGCGTGCAGCAATGGCTGATCGACCGGGATGGCGGGCGCACCCCGCTGCTGGCGCACGCGAACGTCGCGTTCGAAACGCGCGGACTGCTCGCCGGCATCGGAAAGCTCGTGATAACCGTTGGCCAGTTCCAGCGGCCCCAGGTAGACCTCGAAGCGTTCCGCGACCGGAGGCTCATCCGCCCGCACGCGCGCCAACGCCGCTTGGCTGGCAGGCCAATCGATCACCGCCAGCAGCATGTCCGGGGCAAATGCCGGCTGCAACCGGTGCGTCATCAGCAGGTCCAGCCAGTCGTCACGGCCCAGGCCTTCCGGGTCGATGGTGAGCTCGCCCAGCGCCTCGCGAAGGGCTTCAATGGGCGACGCGAACGGGTCCACACCCAGTCGCTGCCGGTACAGCTCGCGGAACGTGACCGTCTGCGCCCGCGCACTGCGGCCGACCAACTGCAACGCCGCCTGCAGCAGGTCCACGGTCTCGTCCAGCAGACGCAGATGGTCCCAGCCCAGCCGGTACCACTCGAGCATGGTGAATTCCGGGTTGTGGCGGATGCCGGCTTCGCCGTCACGGAACACGCGCCCCAATTCGTAGCAGTCACCAACGCCGGCAGCCAGCATGCGCTTGAGCGCGAATTCCGGCGACGTGCGCAACCAGCGCGTGCGCGGCGCGCCATCGGTACGGCCTGAGAACTGCAACGAGAACGAGGCGATGTTCGGCTCGGTGTTGCCATGCCGCGACAGCACCGGGGTTTCCACCTCCAGCACGCCACGTTCGGCGAAGAACGCGCGAAACAGTGCATTCAATCGGGCACGCAGGCGCAGCGCCGCGGGCGTGGCGGTCGGTCGCCAGGTCACGGGGCCATGGCCGCAGCGCCGCCGATGCGCGCAACTCGGCACCGGACGATGCGCTCGTGAGCACGCCTATCGTGCATCGTCACGCGCTTCGTGCTCGGCCAGAAACGCCATCAGCGCGGCCTCGTCCCAGATTTCCAGACCCAAGTCCTGCGCCTTGGCCAGCTTGCTGCCCGCCGCTTCACCGGCAATGACGATGCCGGTCTTCTTCGACACGCTGCCGGACACCTTTGCGCCCAGCGCTTCCAGACGCTCACCTGCCTGGTCGCGCGTCAGCGACGACAACCCGCCGGTCAACACCACCGTCTTGCCGGTCAACGGGCCCTCGCTGCTGCGTCGCGGCGCTCCTTCCGGCCACTGCACCCCCCGCGCGCGCAAGGCGGCGATCACATCGCGATTGTGCGGCTCGGCGAAGAAATGACGGATGTGTCCGGCCACCACGGGGCCGACGTCCGGCACCTCCAGCAGACTGGCCTCGTCGGCCTCCATCAGCGGCTGCAAGGCGCCGAAATGGCGCGCGAGCGTCCTGGCGGTGGATTCCCCCACTTCGGGGATGCCCAGCGCGAACAGCAGCCGTTCCAGGGTGGTCGTACGGCTGGCATCGATGGCATTGACCAGGTTGTGCGCCCACTTGTCGGCGACCTTGCCCGCCTTCACGGTTGCCGGCGTGGTGGCGTCGCGCTCGTCGGCGCGGCGCTTCATTTCCAGCAGGTCATCGACGGCGAGCGTGTACAGGTCGGCGACCGTCTGGACGTAGCCGAATTCCACCAGTGCTTCGGCGAAACGTTCACCAAGGCCCTCGATGTCCATGGTTCGGCGGCCGGCGAAATGGAACAACGCCTGCACCCGCTGGGCCGGGCAGTACAGTCCACCGCTGCAACGGGCCACGACCTCGCCCTCGCCGCGCTCGATCGCCGAGCCGCAGACCGGGCACTGGCCGGGCATGGCATAAGCAGGATGCAACGGCTCGCCACGGGAATCCACGGGACGCTCCGCTTCGACGACGCGAACCACCTCGGGAATGACGTCACCGGCGCGGCGAATGATGATCGTATCGCCCACGCGCACATCCAGGCGGGCAATCTGGTCGGCGTTGTGCAACGTTGCCCGGGTCACGGTGACCCCACCGACTTGCACCGGAGCCATCAGCACCCACGGGGTCACCGCACCCGTGCGGCCGACATTGACTTCGATCGACTGCACCGTGGTCGCAGCCTCCTGCGCCGGATACTTGTGCGCGATCGCCCAGCGCGGTGCGCGCGAGACGTACCCCATCGCACGCTGCTGGTCGAAACGGTCGAGCTTGTAGACCACGCCGTCGATGTCGTAGGGCAACGCGTCCCGGCGCTGACCGATGCGCGCATGGTAGTCGAGTAGCCCCGACAGGCCGGCCGCGGTCCCGGCCTCGGCGCTCACCGGCAAGCCCAGATCGCGCAGCCAGGCGAGGGTCTGCGAATGGGTCGGCGGCAGTTCGACGCCTTCCACTTCGCCCAGCGCATAGGCAAGGAATGCCAGCGGGCGCTGCGCGGTGACGCGCGGATCCAGTTGCCGCAAGCTCCCCGCGGCCCCGTTGCGGGGGTTGGCCAACGGCTTGTTGCCGTCCGCACGCGCCTGGGCGTTGTAACGCTCGAAATCGGCTTTCGGCATCACCACCTCGCCGCGCACTTCCAGCACCCGCGGCAGCGGCAGGCCGGTTGCCGGCGCACGCAGTCGCAGCGGCAACGATCGCACCGTGCGCAGGTTCGCAGTGACATCTTCGCCGGTCGCGCCGTCGCCGCGGGTCGCACCACGGACGAAACGGCCGTCCTCGTAACGCAGGCTGATGGCCAGGCCGTCCAGCTTGGGCTCGACCGAAAACACCGGGGCGGCGTCACCTGTCTCCCGTTCGATGCGGGCCACGAATTCGGCGACCTCGCTGTCCTGGAAGGCATTGCCCAGCGACAACATCGGCACCGCGTGCGCCACGGGGGCAAAACGGGCCGATGGCGTGCTGCCGACCCGTTGCGTGGGCGAATCCGGGGTCACCAGGTCCGGGCGCCGGGCCTCCAACTGCTGGAGTTCACGCAGCAGGGCGTCCCACTGGGCGTCACTCAGGTCGGGATCATCCAGCACGTAATAGCGATGGCTCGCGTCGTCGATGCGCACGCGCAGCGCGGCGATGCGCTCGGCAATGGGGTCGGCGGTCATGGCGCTCATTATCACCCGCGGGGCACGCCGGCATGCCGTTCAGGACCGGCGTCAAGGCCCCCAATCGCGGCTCCGGAACACCGGCAGTGCCCCGGAGGCGCGCACGCCGGCGCGACGGCGCCTCATTCGCTCGGCGGCAGCGCCACGCGGCGGTCGTCGAAGTGGATCAGGCCTTCGGCCAGCAACATGGCAAAACCCCAATACAGCAGGTGCATGCCGAAGGCGATGGGTGCGCCCTGCAGATTGCGGTGGACCAGCCATGTGACCAGCAAGCCAAGCACGCCGGCAGCAATCTGCACCCACTCCTCGCGACGCATGCGCCCGAACAGAGCCAGCAATGACACCAGCAAACCGGCACCTGCGAACACGTACAGCAGCACGGCGATGCCGCCGCCCTCGCCCACGCCCAAGCTGGTGGTCCCGCGCGACGCCACCGGAATCAGGCAGCCGGCCATTGCAGCAAGGCCACCCACGACACCCAACACGTTTTCAAGCCGTTTCATGTTCTGTCCTCCGATTCACCAGCGATTGGTACGGGTCAGTGGCGGGGCATCGTTCTGCCGGTCCCAGGCACGCATTTCCTCGCGGATCATCTGGATCCGCTGGCGGCTCAGGGCGTTGCGCGATTCATCCAGCAGCACCCCATCCAGCAGTTCGCTCATCCGCTGTGCCGCCGGCTCCATCATCTCCCAGGCATCCAGTGCGCCGACCGGTGCCGGCAGCGTCAGGAAGAAGGCGATGGCAGGAGTCTGCACATCCTGCACGTTGGCCATGTCGAAACTTCCCGGCTTGACCACGTTGGCGACCGAAAACACCGGCCCCTTCTGCGGATGGCCCTCGAGCAGGCGATGGAACACCTGCATGTAGCCCCAGGTCAGGCCTGCCTTTTCCGCCGCCACGACGATGTCCGGGCCGTGCAGGATTTGCCCGGCGCGCGCGGCCACATACAGCGTGATGATCTTGTCGTAGTCGTCGCTGACCCGCTTGCCCAGTTCACTCGCCGGCTGCCCGCTGTCCTGCAGTTCGATCTCGCCCTGCACGACGTCCTCGGCGACCAGATCGCGTTCGATCTCCTCACCCAGGCTCGGCTCCTGGCGCCCGTCGCGCGTGCCCTTGCGCCCGGCTGCCTCGCGCTTGCGACCCTGCGCCCCCTTGCGCGGGCGTCCGAAGACGTAGATCGCGAGCATCAACAGGGCACCGGCAATCAGGATGCCCAAGCGTAGCAACAGGGTGTCGGACACGTGGCAGAACCTCGGGGGAAGGCAATGGCGCAGCGTCCGATTGTATGGGAGTGGCGTGGAGCCGTGTTGCGCGGCAATTCCGGGACATGCGGCGCGCCGCGACACCACGGCCGATGACGCGTCGTTTCACGCGGCTTTTCCCGATCGCGATCGCGACCCGGGCGAGCGGCGACGGACTCAGGCGGCGCCGGCCAGCCGTGCGGCCTCGGCAAGGTCCACCGACACCAGGCGGCTGACGCCAGGCTCGCGCATGGTCACGCCGGACAGCTGGCTGGCTGCTTCCATCGTCGCCTTGTTGTGGGTGACGAACAGGAACTGCACGGCCTGGCTCATCTCGCTGACCATCGCGGTGAAGCGACCGACGTTGGCTTCGTCCAGCGGGGCGTCGACTTCGTCCAGCAAGCAGAACGGGGCCGGGTTCAGCTGGAAGATGGCGAACACCAGCGCCACCGCGGTCATGGCCTTCTCGCCACCGGACAGCAGCGAAATGCTGGACACGCGCTTGCCCGGTGGCCGCGCCATGATCGCCACGCCGGTATCCAGCAGATCCTCGCCGGTCAGTTCCAGATAGGCATGGCCACCGCCGAACAGCCGCGGGTAGAGCTCCTGCACGCCGGCATTGACCCGATCGAAGGTGTCGCGGAAACGGCCGCGGGTCTCGCGGTCGATCTTCTTGATCGCGTCTTCCAGCGTCTCCAGCGCCGCATTGAGGTCAGCGTCCTGAGCGTCCAGGTAGTCCTTGCGCTGCGCCGCCTCGGCATGTTCGGCAATGGCGGCGAGGTTGACCGGCTCCAGTCGACGCATCTTCGCGTCCAGATCGACAACGGCCTTTTCCCAGGCAGGGGCCTCGGCCGAGTCATCCAGCGCGTCGAGCACCTCGTCGAGGACGAATCCCCCCTCGCTCACCGCCGCGCGCAGCTGTTCGGCGCGTATCAGCAACGCCTGCTGGTCGAGCCGGCGCTGGGAAATGGCTTCACGCTGGGCAACGGCCTGGCCGTCGCGCTGCTGGCGGGTCAGTTCGTGGTTTCGCAATTCCGCATCGACGCCATCCAGCAGGCTGCGGGCATCGGCCAGCGCCTTGTCCACGTCCACGCGGCGCGCCAGCGCTGCCTGGCGTTCGTCCTCCAGCGCGGTGACCGGCGAATCGCCATCGGCCAGTTGCGCCGACAGTTCGTTCAGACGCGTGTCCAATTGGCCGCGCTGGCCACCCATGCGTTGCAATGACTGGCCGAGGGAGGCGACCTGGGCACGCTGCGACTCCAGGCGCAGTGCCAGCGCATGGGCGCGATCACGTGACTCGCGCGCCGCGGTTCGGGCCGCTTCCCGGGCGTCACCGAGGCCGCGACGCTGCTCGTCCAGGCCGGTGCGGGCTTCTTCGAGCACGGCCATGCGCTCGACCGCATCCTCCAGCCGCGAACGCGCCTCCCGCGCCTGCTCGCGACTGGTGTCGAGGGTCTCGGCAAGTTGCGCCTGTTCGGCCTGGATCTTCTCGATCCGGCCGCGGGCCGACTCCAGCCGGCCCTGCTGGCCGTGCAGCTGCCCCGCCAATTCCGACACCGCGCGGTGCGCCAGGTACAGGCTGCGTTGCGCTTCCTCGCGTTGCTGGTCGGCCGCCAGCGCGGCGTCGCGGGTCTCGGCCAGTTTCGCCTCCAGTTCGTGGTCACGTTGCTGGAAGCCTTCGATGCCGGCGCGCAGCTGCTGGATCTCCTTTTCACGCAGCAACGCGCCTTGCTTGGCCGCACCCGAGCGCAACACCCGCACCCAGCCGTTGCCGAGGCGCTCGCCATTGCGGGTGATGACCGAGTCGCCAGCCGGCAAGCCGGTCATCAGTGTGCGCGCCTCGTCAAGCGATTCGGCCACGTGCAGGCGCGCCAGCAGGCGCCGGATGGCAGCAGGGCCACGGACCTTCGCGGCCAGCGACGTCGGCGCGACGGCTTGCTCCGATGCCTCGGTCGACACCAGCGCCAGACGTCCCTCGCCGAGTTCGGCCAGCGCATGCACCAGCGACTCCGGTGCGTCCACCAGCACGCCTTCGATCATCTGTCCCAGCGCGCTTTCCACCGCGGCTTCCCATCCGGACTCGACCTGCAGCTTCTCGCCGACGCGGGCGGCACTGTCCAGGCCACGCCCGCGCAGCCATGCCACTGCGGCTCCCTGCTCCTGGCCCAGGGCCGCATGCTGCAACGTTTCCAGAGACGACAACCGGCCACGAGCCGCCTGCGCCTGCTTGCGCAGCTCGGACAGTTCGTTCTGCAGGGCGCGCGAGGCGTCCTGCAGCTGCAGCACGGCCTGCTTGCGCGTTTCCACTTCCTCGCCGAGCCCGTCCAGTGCGGCCTTGCGGGTGTCGTGTTCCAGCGTGAGCTGCTCGAACGCCGCACTGAGGCTGTCGAGGTCGAAGCCGGCGTGCTCGCCGGCAAGTGCTTCACGACGGCGGTCGGCTTCCAGCGACTGACGGTCGAGATAATCGACCCGGGTGCGCTCGACTTCCGCGGCGCGGGCGGCTTCGGCCTGTTCGCGACTGTGGCCATCCCAGCGCTGTTGCCAGTCGGCCAGCCGGGCTTCGGCCTCGCGCAGCGCCTCCTGCTTCTCGGCGTCGCTTTCCTGCAAAAGCTCCAGCTCCGGCTCGGCCTCGGCGATCTCCGACTGCAGGACTTCCAGCCGCTGCTGGTCGCCGCTGATGTGCTCGCCCAGTTCGCTCAGCGCGGTCCGGGCCTCGTCGCGGGCGCGCTGCAGGCGCTGGCCGAGTTCCTTCTGGTGGGCGATCTGCTGTTCCACCCGGGCCAGGGTGCTGCCGACGTCGTAGACCTCGGCCTGCGCCTTCGACAGGGCGTCGGCGGCCTCGTCGCGGCGGATGCGCCCCGTCTCCAGTTCACGCTCGGCATGGCGCTGCTCGGCGATCAGTTGCTCCAGCCGGGTCTCGGCCTGTGCCAGCGCGTCGCGGTGGCCGCCCAACTGCACGTCGAGCACGCGGAATTCCAGGGCCTTCCACTGCGCGTCCTTGACCTTGCGCTCCTCGGCCAGCGCCGTGTACTGCTCGGCCTGGCGCGCCTGCCGCGCCAGGTGCGCCAGTTGCTTGCCGACCTCTTCTCTCAGGTCGTTGAGCCGGTCGAGGTTTTCGCGCGTGTGGCGGATGCGGTTCTCGGTTTCACGCCGGCGCTCCTTGTACTTGGAGATGCCGGCGGCCTCTTCCAGATACACCCGCAGGTCCTCCGGCTTGGCCTCGATGATCTGCGAGATCATCCCCTGCTCGATGATCGAGTAACTGCGGGGGCCCAGGCCGGTGCCGAGGAACAGGTCGGTGATGTCGCGGCGCCGGCACTTGGCGCCATTGAGGTAGTAGTTGCTCTGGCCGTCGCGACTGACCGTGCGCTTGACCGAAATCTCGTCGAACGCGCCGTATTCACCGGTGATGGTGCGGTCGGAATTGTCGAAGATCAGCTCGACCATCGCCTGCGACACCGGCTTGCGCGCCGAGGAGCCGGAGAAGATCACGTCGGTCAGCGAGTCACCGCGCAGGCGGCTGGCCGAAGACTCGCCCATCACCCAGCGCACCGCGTCGATGATGTTGGACTTGCCACACCCGTTCGGGCCCACCACGCCGGTCATGTTGGTCGGCAGATGCAGGGTGGTCGGATCGACGAAGGACTTGAAACCGGCGAGCTTGATGGTGGACAGGCGCATGGAGCACTCGTGGCACGCGGACGCATCCGGGTGACAATTGGGTTTTAATTACCAACGCAAGCCTTTGATTTTCAATATCAGGCAAGGCGATGGTTTCGGGCGTGACCGGGCAGTATACCGACCGCCGAACGCGCGTCCGCGTTACCGGTTTCAGGCTTGCGGGGCTTCGGCGCGGATCGCCAGCGCATGGATGTCGTCTTCCATCATCCGCCCCAGCGCGGCGTAGATGGCACGGTGCCGTGCCAGCGGCGCCATTCCCGCGAACGCGGGGCTGACGATGTGCACGGAGAAATGGCCGTGACCGTGGGCACCGCCACCGTGGCCGGCATGTTTGTGGCTGTCGTCGCTGATCTCCAGCCGGTCCGGGGCGAACGCCTCCTCCAGCAGCCGGCGCATGCGCTGGATGCGCTGCGGGTTCAGGCGCGGGATGTCCGCTTCGGTGTAACCGGTGGGGGTGGTCATGGCAGCACCGGCTTGAAAGGACGCACGTCGAGGCGCGCGTAGACGCCGGCGGCAAGATAGGGATCGGCGTTCGCCCACTGGCGGGCATCCTCCAGCGAGTCGAATTCGGCAATCACGATGCTGCCGGAAAAGCCGGCCGGGCCGGGATCTTCGGCGTCGATCGCCGGGCAAGGCCCTGCCAGCAGCAGCCGCCCGGCGTCACGCAGTTGCATCAGCCGCGCCAAGTGTTCGGCACGGGCGTCCAGGCGCTTGTGCAGCACGTTGTCGCCGTCATGGCCTTCGATGGCATACCACATGGGTCAGTGTTCTCCGGCGGGTTTGGCGCGGGCCGATCGCGACGCGGCAAGCACCGCACCGATGATGATCATGCCCCACAGCGCAAGGATTCCCAGCACCCAGCCCAGCTGCGGCACCTGCCACAGCGCCCACGCCAGGAGGGCGGTGACCTGGACCACCGCCAACGCCAGTCGCAGGCCTGGCCGGTGGCGCAGCAGGGTCAGGTTCATCGCCACCAGCAGGACGGCGAGCACCAGCAACACGGCGCCTTCCCAGCGGCCCTGCATCGCAAGGAGCATGCCTGCGATCGCCATCGGCGGGAAGTCGGCGTGGTGGTACCAGCGTTGCCAGCGTTCGGCTCTCATCCGATCCGATCCCTGCCACCCATGTAGCCTCGCAGCGCCTCCGGAACGGTGATGGAGCCGTCGGCATTCTGACAATTCTCCATCACCGCGATCAGGCAGCGGCCGACGGCGGTGCCGGAACCGTTGAGGGTATGCACCAATTCCGGCTTGCCGGTGTCCGGGTTGCGCCAGCGCGCCTGCATGCGCCGCGCCTGGAAGTCGCCGGTGTTGGAGCAGGAGGAAATCTCGCGATACGTCTCCTGCGATGGCAGCCACACTTCCAGGTCGAACGTCTTGCGCGCGGCGAAGCCCATGTCGCCGGTGCTCAGCAGCATGCGGCGGTATGGCAGGCCAAGGCGCTCCAGCACGGTTTCGGCGGCACGGGTCATGCGTTCCAGTTCCGCGTCGGAGTCCTGCGGACGGGTGATCGACACCAGTTCGACCTTTTCGAACTGGTGCTGGCGGATCATGCCGCGTACGTCGCGACCGCCGCTGCCGGCCTCGGAGCGGAAGCACAGCGAATGCGCGGTCATGCGCAGCGGCAGGCGCTCGGCGTCGATGATGCTCTCGCGCACGGTGTTGGTCAGCGGAATCTCCGCGGTCGAGACGAGATAGCGCGTGTGTTCGCCCAAGGTGGTCGCGAACATGTCCTCGGCGAACTTGGGCAACTGGCCGGTGCCGTGGAGGGCCTCGGCGTTGACGATCACCGGGACATTGGTTTCCTGGTAGCCGTGCTCGCTCGTATGCAGGTCCAGCATGAACTGCGCCAGCGCACGATGCAGGCGCGCAAGTTCACCGCGCAACACGGTGAAGCGGGCACCGGAGAGGCGAGACGCGGTTTCGCCGTCGAGCCAGCCGTCGCGCGCACCGAGGTCGACGTGGTCCTTGACCGGGAAGTCGAAGCTGCGCGGCGTCCCCCAGCGATGCTGCTCGACGTTGGCCGATTCGTCATCACCGACCGGGACCGCGGCATCGGCCAGGTTGGGGATGGTCGCGGCAATGGCCTCGATCTGCGCGCGGATTGCCTCCAGCCGCGCTTCGCTGGCCTTGAGCTCCTCGCCGAAGCCGGCCACCTCGGCCAGCAACGCGGCGACGTCTTCACCCTTGGCCTTGGCCTGTCCGATGGCCTTGCTGCGGGTGTTGCGCAGGTTCTGCAACTCCTGCGTGCGCACCTGGATCTGCTTGCGTTCCGCCTCCAGCGAGGCGAATGCGGCAGTGTCCAGAGCGTAGCCACGCGTGGCGAGGCGCTGGACGAGGTCATCGGGCGGATTGCGCAACAGACTGGGATCGAGCATGGGGCACCGGGCACGGATTGAAGCCTGCATTATCGCAAGCCGCCGCGGGGATTGCCGGGACCGTTTACGCGCCCGTGGCACAATCGGCCGCTCCTGAACCATGAAGGAGTCGGCATGTCCCAGCCGCAACCCGAGCCTGATCGCCGCAGCCGCTGGAATCCCGGAGGCAAGGCCTTGTGGTGGGTGCTTGCCGCCTTCGCCGTGGGCCTGCTGCTGTTCCTGCTGCTGTGGATGCGCCAGGGGCGCGACGACGGTTTCTATCGTGGTGCCGCCGACCCGGCAGCCGAACCCGGCCAGGTGTTCCAGCCCCTGCCCGCGCCGTTGCCTGCCGGCGAGCCGGGCGAGCGCACGGCGCCCGGCGGTGATCCATTCTCCGAACAAATCCTGGAGCCGTTGCCGGAACCACCCCCGCAGGTGGCGGAGCCGGCCCGCCCGGCCCCACCGTCGGCACCGCCGCCTGCCGAGCGCCCACCGGCCCAGCCGCCGCGCATGGCGGTCGGCGATGCCCCGCCGCGACCGGTCACGTCCCCCGCGCCGAGTTATCCCCGCGAAGCGTTGCGCAACCGCGAAAGTGGCACGGTGCTGCTGCGCGTGGACGTGGGCACTGATGGTCGTCCGGCGAATGTCAGCGTCACCCGTGGCAGCGGCTCGCGTGACCTGGACCGCGCAGCGGTGCGGGCGGTGCAACGCTGGCGTTTCGAACCGGCGCGGCGCGGTGGTCAGGTGGTGATGGGAACGCTGGACATCCCCATCGATTTCACCCTGGAGTAAGCAGCGCATCGCCTGCACGCGCCGCACACATGGCCGCTGCAACCATCCACGTCAATCCACCGATGACGCAAGGAGTCAGCAGCATGTCCCATCAACCATCCGGTTCCGGCGGAAAAGGCGGCATCCTGGCGATCCTCGTGGTGCTGGTGATCCTGGTCCTCGGCCTGTATTTCCTCGTGTTCCAGCGCGACGGTGCCACGGCGCCTGACAACGGTGGCGGCGACGTCGAGATCAACATCGGCGACGGCCAGCCGGCACCGCCTCCGTCCGAGAGCAACTGAGCCGATACCCCGGATTCGCTCCGCCCTTTCCAAGCGAGCGGCCGCAGCGATGTGGCCGTTTGCGCGCTGCTTTCACGTCGAAAGCAGCGCGCTTCAGCCCAGTCGGCGCAACTGCATTCCGGTGGAGGCGGCCAGTTCGGCGAAACCCGGGAACGAGGTTGCGACATTGTCCACGTCATCGATCCGCACCGCGCCATTGGCGCACTGGGCGGCGACGGCAAACGCCATGGCAATGCGATGATCGCCAAGGCTGTCGATGCGCCCACCCTGCAGCGGCGAAGGATGGATGCATGCCCCGTCCGGCGATTCCTCCACCGCCACACCCAGAGCGCGCAACCCGGTCGCCATGGCCGCGATGCGATCGGATTCCTTGACGCGCAACTCCGCTGCGCCGGTCAGCACGGTACTCCCTTCGGCACAGGCCGCGGCCACGAAGAACGCGGGAAACTCGTCGATCATGTCGGCGATGTGTGCGTGCGGCACATCGATGCCGCGCAGCTGCGCATGCCGCACCCGCAGGTCCGCAACCGGCTCGCCCCCCTGCACCCTGACAGCTTGCTCCTCGATGTCGGCACCCATCTGCCGAAGGACATGGAGCAGGCCGACGCGGCGCGAGTTGATGCCGACCCGCCGCAGCAGCAGTGACGAACCCGGAACCAGGGTGGCGGCGACGATGAAGAATGCGGCCGATGAGAAGTCGGCAGGCACATCCACATCGGTAGCGCGCAAGCGATGGCCGCCGTCGAGCCTGGCATGTCCCGGCGCAAAGTCGATCGGCCAACCGAAGGCGGCCAGCATGCGTTCGGTGTAGTCGCGGGTCGGCTGGGGCTCGTGCACGCAGGTGGTTCCCCGTGCCCGCAGGCCGGCAAGCAGCACCGCGGATTTGACCTGGGCACTGGCCATGGGCGGAGTGAAGTCGATGCCCTGCAAGCTCGGCACGGCATGGATCCGCAGGGGTGGCACGCCGTCGCTGCCGGTATCGATCCGCGCGCCCATGCGTGCCAATGGTTCGACCACGCGTCGCATCGGTCGTCGCGTCAACGAAGCGTCGCCGGCCAGCATGCAATCGATGCGTTGCCCGGCCAGCAGGCCCGTGAGCAACCGCATGGCAGTACCGGAATTGCCGCAATTCAGCGGCGCATCCGGTACCCGAAGACCATCGATGCCCACGCCATGGACGATGCGCACACCTGGTCGCGGCCCCTCGATGCGCACACCCAACTGGCGAAATATCGCGGCCGTGGCACGCGTGTCCTCTCCTTCCAGGAAGCCCTTGATGCGGCTGCTGCCATCGGCGAGTGCGGCCAGCATGATCGCGCGATGCGAGATCGACTTGTCGCCGGGTACCGTCAGTTCACCCGTCAGGGGCCCGCTGCTGCCGGCGATCCAGCTTTTCGGAGAGGTGATGGTCATGTCAGCACCCGGTCCAGCGCCGCGAGCAGCGCGGCGTTCTGTTCCGCCGTTCCGACGGTCATCCGCAAACATCGTGGCAAGCCATAGCCAACCATCGGTCGCAACACGACGCCCTGCGCCAGCAGCCGCGCTTCGATGCGTGCGCAATCCGCGCCGACATCGGCCAACACGAAGTTGGTCTGCGACGGAGCCACGCCCACGCCGCGTTCACGCAAGGCGACTGTCAGCGCCTCGCGCTGCCGGTTGTTCTCGTCCACGCAACGCCGCAGGTGACCGGCATCGCCAAGCGCGGCTTCTGCAGCCGCCAGACCCAGGGCGTTGACGTTGAAGCTCTCGCGCACGCGCTCCATCACCGCGATGCATTCACGGTGCGCCAGCAGGCAGCCGACGCGCAGGCCTGCCAAGCCATGGGCCTTGCTGAAGGTGCGGGTCACCAGCAGATTCGGGAATTCATCCAGCAGCGGGATGGCGGATGCCCAGTCCGGGGCATCGACGAATTCGGCATAGGCCTCGTCGACCAGCACCAGCACATGCGGGGGAATGCGCCGCATGAAGTCGGCGAAGTCCGCCGCGCAATACCAGGTGCCGGTGGGATTGTTCGGGTTGGCCAGATACACCAGCCGGGTACAACCATCGATTGCCGCCGCGAGCGCCCGAAGGTCATGGCCATGCGGCATTGGCGCCAGCGCCGGAAACGCCGGCGCCAATGCCAGCGGCGCGGCGGCTGCCCGCGCCGCCAACGCGAAAACGGCAAATGACTTCTCCGAAGCCAGCACGCCCGCATCCGGCCCGGCGAACACCTGGGCGACCTGCATCAGCAATTCGTGCGAACCGTTGCCCAGCAGGATGCCGTCCGGGTCGACGCCGTGATGTCGCGCCAATGCCTGCTTGAGTTGCCCGCCACGAGGGTCCGGATACACGTGCAGCGTGTCCAACGCGTCACGGACGGCCTGTCGCGCACGCGGACTGGCGCCGTGGTTGTTCTCGTTGGCGCCCAGCTCGATGGCGACGCGCGGCGCCAGCTTGCGGCGCAAGGCGACCAGATCGTGGCCGGGATCGTACGGATCCAGGCCACGGATGCCGGGGTTGGCAAGCCGGGCAAAGTCCATCAGCGAACTCCAACCAACCGCTTCACAGCACCGCCACCGGATAGGATCCCAGAACACGCACTCCCCCTGCCGCGGCGCCGATCTCGGCCAGCGCGTCCTTCAGCGGCGCTTCCTCCGAGTGGCCTTCGACGTCGATGAAGAAGGCGTACTGCCACAACCCGCCATGCTGCGGCCGTGACTCGATCCGGTTCATGCTCACGCCGTGACGGGCAAGCGGCTCCAGCACGCCGTACAGCGCCCCGGGGCGGTCACGCACCGACACCAGCAACGAGGTGCGGTCGTGACCTGATGCCGGGAACGACTCGCGCCCAAGCACGAGGAACCGGGTGGTGTTGTCGTTGCGGTCTTCGATCGGGCCGGCCAGTCGCTTGAGATGGTAGACGTGACCTGCGGATTCGCCGGCAATGGCAGCGGCGTCATCGCCATTGCGCGCGCGGCGCGCGGCTTCGGCATTGCTGGTGACCGGAATCCGCTCCACGCCGGGCAGATGCTGACGCAGCCAGCCGGCGCATTGCGCCAGTGACATCGGGTGCGAATAGACCCGCTCGATCCCCGCCAGGTCGGCGCTGCGCGAGAGCAGGTACTGGTGGACCCGCAGTTCGACTTCCCCGCAGACGCACAGCGGCGAGGTCAGGAACATGTCCAGGGTCACCTGCAGGGTGCCCTGCCCGGAGTTTTCCACCGGTACCACGCCGAAGTCGGCATTGCCGGCAGCCACCTCCTGGAACACCTCTTCGATGCTGGCCAGGGGCAAGCCGGTCGCGGAATGCCCGAAATGCTTGAATACCGCCTGCTGCGAGAACGTGCCCTCGGGGCCGAGGTAGCCGACCTTCAGCGGCTCCTGCTGGGCAAGGCAGGCGGACATGATCTCGCGGAACAGGCGCACCAGCACCTCGTCATCCAGCGGTCCGTCGTTGCGATCGAGCACGCGTCGAAGCACCTGTGCCTCGCGCTCCGGCCGGTAGTAGTCCACTGCGGCCGCGAGCTTGCCCTTGGCCTTGCCTACCTGCCTCGCCCACCGTGCACGCTCGGCGATCAGTTGCTGGATGGTGCGGTCGATCCCGTCGATCCGCGCCCGGACCTCGCCGAGATCGGGCTTGGCGGCACCGGTGGTATCGGGCTTTTTCGCCGCCGGCCCTTGCTCATCGGAACGCATCGTCTCAACCCCGCTCATGCATGAAGTCGGCCATGTACGCGGCCAGCGCCTGCACGCCCGCCTCCGGCATGGCGTTGTAAATCGACGCCCGCATGCCGCCCACCACCTTGTGACCCTTCAGCCCGATCAACCCGGCCTCGCGTGCGCCGGCGAGGAAGGCGCCATCCAGTGACGCGTCATGCAGGAAGAACGGCACGTTCATTCGCGAACGCACCGGGGGATCCACGGCGTTGCGGTAGAAGCCGCCGGAGCCGTCGATGGCGCGGTACAGCGTGGCCGCCTTGCGCGCATTGCGTGCTGCGAACTCCGTCACACCGCCTTCGTCCAGCATCCAGCGCACGGTCAAACCGAGCATGTACCAATTCCAGCTCGGTGGCGTGTTGAGCATCGACCCGGCCGCCAGTTGCAGGCCGTAGTCGAAGATGTCCGCCCGCGGCTGGCCGGCACGCTGCAGGAGGTCGCGACGGACGATGAGCACGGTGATGCCGACCGGCCCGAGGTTCTTTTGCGCGCCGGCGTAGATCGCTCCGTAGCGGCTGACATCCAGCGGCTCGGAGGCGATCGAGGAGCTGAAGTCCGCGAACAGCGGCACGTCACCGGTTGTCGGCACATCGCGGAACTCCACGCCGTGAATCGTTTCGTTGGCGGTGACATGCACATACGCCGCGTCCTTCGACAACTGCCAATCGGCATCGGCCGGTATGCGGTCGAAGCCTGTGGCCTCGCTGCTGGCGGCGATGTGCACATCCACCACCGCGGCGGCCTGCTTGACCGCCGTTCGCCCCCAGTGGCCGGTCAGCACGTAATCGCAGCGCTGTCCCGGATGGGCGAAGTTCAGCGGCAGCAGCGCCTGGACGGTGGTTGCGCCACCGGCCGTGAACAGCACCGCGTAATCGTCCGGGATCGACAGCAGCGCGCGCAGCTCGGCTTCGGTGCGCTGCGCCACCTCCATGAACTCCGCACCACGGTGGCTCAGCTCGACGATCGACGCCCCGGCATCGCCGAACTCCAGCAATTCCGCCTGCGCCTGGCGCAGCACGGCCTCCGGCAGCGTGGCGGGACCGGCACTGAAGTTGTACGCACGGGACATGGCAGCGGACGCTTTGGTGAAGTGTCTGGCTAGTGTATGCCGCACTGCGGCATCGGTGCGCCGCATGCCGGGAACCCGGCGGAAAGGCGGATCACGCGCACGTTCCGCGGATGCGCACCCAGCCTATGACAGCACGGGTCCGTCCAGCCGTGGCGTGACTCCACGCGCGCGCCGCACGGTGCGGGCCAGTCCGGCACGCCAATCATCCAGCAGCGCATAGATGGTCGGCAGGAACAGCAGGCTGACCACCGTGGAGAAGGCCAGTCCCCCGGCCACCGCACGGGCCATCGGCGAGTATTCCAGGCCGCCCAGGATCACGGTGTCGCTGAGCGAAATCGGGATCATCGCCAGCACCGCGGTGCCCATGGTCATGAGGATCGGGCGCAGTCGCTCGCGACTGCCGGCCACCAACGCGTCGGTGCGGTTCATGCCGCGGCGGCGCAGGTTGTTGATGTGCTCGACCATGATGATGCCGTTGTTCACCACCACCCCCATCAGCACCAGGATGCCGATGAACGCCATCACCGTGAACGCGGTGCCGGTCAGCCAGAACAGCCAGAACACGCCGAAGATCGAGAACACCACGCAGCTCATGATCGCGGTGGGAAACAGCAGCGATTCGAACACCGCGGCCATCAGCACGTAGATCAGCACCACCGCGAGGACCAGGTTGAACAGCATCCGCTTGATGCCCTCGGCGTCCTGCTGGAAGCCGGACCCCTCGAAGGAGTGCCGATAACCGGCCGGGAACTGCATGGTGGCGAGCACCGATTCCATCGCCTTGCGGGCATCGCCCATGGTGCTTCCCTGCGCGAGGTTCGCACGGATGGTGAGCGTGGTCTGGCGGTTGTAGCGATTGATCCGCGCTGCCGCCGGCACCACCGAGACATCGACCATCGCCGCCAGCGGCACCATGCGTCCATCGGGGGCGCGTACCAGCAGGCTGCGGATGTCATCGGCACTGTATTGCTGCGCGCCTTCGAAGCGCACCCAGACCGGCAGCTGCGCGGCCCCATGCCGGAATTCGCGCAACTGGCTGCCGCGCATGGCAAGGTTGACGTAGGTGGACACATCCTGGGCGCTGAATCCGAACGCCGCGGCGCGATTGCGGTCGACGCGCAAGGTCAGCTCGTTGTTGCGATCACCCACGTCCACGCGCACGTCGCGCAGCTCGGAGCGCGCGGCCAGTGCCGGTACCACCGCCTCGGACAACTCCAGCAACGTCTGCGTGGAGTCGCCGACCAGCTGGACCTGCACGTTCTGCTGCAGGCCGCCGGCGCTGCCGCCACCCATGCCCTGCTGTTGTCCGACGCCGATCCGCGCCCTGGCCGATTTCGGCAGACCTTCGCTGATTGCCTCACTGACGGCCTTCGTGCCGGGACCGTCGTCTCCGAGCGTGACCATCGTCCCGGCACCGCCGTTTTCGCTGAACCACGAATACACCTGCGTGATGCCGAGGGACTGGCGACGTGGTTCCAGCCACGCTTCCACCCGCCGTACTTCCTCCGATACCTGTTCGCGGGTGTAACTGCCGTGGAACTGGTACCAGATGTTGACTTCGTTGCCGGCCTCGCCGCTGCCGAAGAATTCCATCTTCGTCTGCGTCATCGGCACGATGCTCGCGGCGACCACCAGGACGATGCCGAGCAGGGTCTTGCCGCGGTGCACCAGCGACCAGCGCAACAGCCGCGCGTAACCTTGCTGCAGACGCGGGATCACCCCGCGCTCGGAGCGCACCGCCGGCGGCGTTTTCAGGCGCGCGGAGATCATCGGGATCAGGCTAACGGCCACCAGCCACGAGGCCAGAAGTGACACCGAGATGGTGATTGCCAACTGGCTCATGAAAATTGAGATGTTGGTGGTCTCGCCGAAAAGGTTCGGCAGGAACACGATGCAATGGCTCAAGGTTCCCGCCGACAGCGCGATGGCGACGTGGCGCGTGCCCAGGATCGACGCCAGTCGCGGCTCGCCGGGCATGCGTTCGCGCTCCTGGTAGATCGACTCGACCACCACCACCGCGTTGTCCACCAGCATGCCGACCGCCAGCAGCAGCCCCATCAGCGTCAACACGTTGAGGGTGACACCGAAGAAATGCATGAAACCCAGGGTGATGATGAAGCAGATCGGGATGGCCAGCGTCACCATCAGCGTCGAAGGCCAGTGACGCAGGAAGAAGAACAGCACCGCGATCGAAAGCAGCAGGCCGATGGCCCCGGCTTCGGCCAGTTCCAGCAATGAGGTGGTCACCTCCTTGCCCAGGTCTTGGATGACCTTGATGTCGATGCCGCTGAGCTGCGGCTCGTCCTTGATCCGTTCCAGTTCCGCCAGGACATTGCGATTGACCTCGACCAGGTTGGCGTTGCGCTCCTTGAACACGTCAAGGCCGACCGCCGGACGGCCGTCCAGGCGTCGGCCGGAATCGATCCGCGTCGGTTGCAGGCGCACCTGAGCGATATCGCCCAGCCGCGTGCCGCGCGCATCCAGCGGTATCGCTTCCAGTTGCTCCAGACTCGACAGTTCGCCGATCGGCTGGACGCGAAAACGCCGACCGCCGTCTTCGACCAGACCCGCCGAGATCGAGAAATTCGCCTGTCGCAGGCGGGTGGCGACATCATTGATCGCCAATCCGTGGGCGGTCAGCCGGTCGGCGTCGATCGCCACGTCGACCTCGTTCGGCGGCGCGCCACTGATCTCCACGCGGGCGACGCCGGCAACCCGCTCCAGGCGCCGCTTCATTTCCCGGTCGATCAGTTCGTAGGCACCGGAAAGGTCGATGTCACCCGCCAGCCGCACGCGCAGCACCGCCTCGTCGGCGCTGGACCACTTGAACACGAAATAGCGCTGGAAATCATCCGGCAACTGGTCACGGATCGCATCCAGCCGCTCGCGCGCTTCCGACGCGGCGATGGCGGTGTCCCGGTCCCAGTCGGAAAACTCCATGAACACGCCGCCGCCTTCGGCGGAGGCATTGCTCATCATCTGCTTCAGCCCGCTCATGGTGGCCAGCGCCTCCTCGGCGGGGCGCACGACCGACTGCTCGACCTCTTCGGGGCTGGAGCCGGCGTAGGGCAGCTGCACGAACATGAACGGCGGGGAGATGTCCGGCAGCGCTTCCAGCGGCAGGCGCACCGAGGCAATCAGGCCGATCACCATCATCGACACGAACAGCATGACCGTGGTGACCGGTCGGCGGATGGACAACTCGGCGATGCTCATGCCGGATTCTCCGCGCGGCGCGCGTGCACGTCGTCGCACCGGGCGACGGCGAGGTAGCGGCGGTCAGCGTGCATCCGCCACCTCCTCCTTCCGATCCAGCAGGTCGTAGACCACCGGGATCACCAGCAGCGTGAGCAGCGTGGACACGAGCAGCCCGCCGATCACCGTGATCGCCATCGGGCTGCGGACTTCCGCACCCTCGCCGAGCGCCAAAGCCAGCGGCAGGAAGCCGAACAGCGTGCACAGCGAGGTCATCATGATCGGCCGCAGGCGCGAGGCAGCGCCTTCGATGATCGCTGCACGCTTGGCCACCCCGGCCTCGCGCAGCTGGTTGATCTTGTCGATCAGGATGATCGCGTTCTTGACCACCAGGCCAACCAGCAGGATCAGGCCGATGAACACCACCACGGAAATGGTGTTGCCAGTCAGCAGCAGCGCCAGCACCGCACCGACGAGCGCCAGCGGGATGGTGAACATGATCACGAACGGATGCAGCAGCGATTCGAACTGCGAGGCCATGACCAGGTAGACCAGGAAAATCGCCAACCCGAAGGCAAACAACAGCGACCGCAGCGACGCGGCCAGCTCCTCACCCTGGCCGCCGACATGCAGGCCGACATCGGTGCCGAGCGGATCGGCCGCCACCATGCGCTGAACCTCGGCCACCGCGGTCCCCAGGTCGATGCCACGCAGGTTGGCCGAGACCACCGCCACGCGAACCTGATCCGCGCGGTGGATTTCGCTGGGACCGGTGGTGGCGATGACATCGGCAACCGATTCCAGCGTCGCCGGTCGCGGACTGCCGGGATTCACCAGCAGCCGGCGCAAGTCCGCAACGCTGGAGCGCGTGTCGGCGTCGGCACGCACCAGCACGTCCACCTTGCGGTCGCGCACCGAATAACGGGTGGCCACTTCACCGCGGACCTGCTTGACCACCGCGTCGGCGATCTGGCGCGTGGTCAGCCCCAGGCTGGCGGCGCGCTCGGCATCGAAGCGGACCTGGATCTCAGGGAAGCCCTGCTCCACCGTCGACTTGACGTCGGCATAGTGCGAGTTCGCGCGCAGCATCCCCGCCAGCTTCTGCCCGGCCCGCTGCAATGCATCGAGGTCTTGGCCGCGCAGCTCGATTTCCAGCGGGGCGGAAAAGCTGAACAGCGCCGGACGCGCAAAGTCCACCTGCGCGGTCGGATGCCCGGCGATGCTGCCGCGCAGGGCATCGGTAGTGGCTGCTTCCAGCTGACGACTGCCGCCATCTGCCATCACCACGGTCAACCGACCGATGTTCTCGCCGCTCTCCGTCGGATTCGCATCCAGTCGCGTGCCGCTGCCGCTGACGCCGAACAGCGCGTGGATGCCATCGCCGCCGGCATGTTCGCGCTGCAGGTCGCGGATCACCCGGTCGGTCTGCGCCAGCGGCGTCCCCGGCGGCAGCTTGACGGTCATGTCGAAACGGTCCTGTGCCAGTTGCGGGATCAGGTCGGTGCCCAGCAGCGGCACCAACGCCATTGCCAGCACGAACGTCACCACTGCCGAGCCCAGCACCAGTCCGGGACGCTGCAGCGCGCGCGGCAACAACCGCAGGTAGCCCGTTTCAGCCCGCTGGTACGGTGCCATTGCCAGATCGCTGGCCTTGCGCATCACCGGCCCCACGGTGGCAAGCAACAGTCGCCAGCCGCGCACGAACAGCCACGCCACGCGATAGCCGATCCAGCCAAACGCCCCGCCGACGAAGCGCCCGGTCGCGGCCAACGGCCGGCCGACGCGACTGCGTGGTTGCCACCGCGGATGCGGGGCTTCCTCGGGGAATGCCATCGGTGCGGTATCTCGCAACGCGCTGAGCATCGGAATCAGCGTCATCGCCACGGCCAGCGATACCAGGATCGCGATCGCCACGGTCAACGCCTGGTCGCCGAACAACTGCCCGGCAATGCCGTCGACGAACACCAACGGCAGGAACACCGCGACGATCGTCAGGGTGGAAGCGACCACCGCCATGCTCACCTCGCGCGTGCCCGCGATCGCCGCCTGCAGCACGCCAAGGCCGCGTTCACGCGCCTTGGCGATGGCCTCCAGCACGACGATGGAATCGTCCACCACCAACCCGGTGGCCAATGCCAACCCCGCCAGCGACATGACGTTCAGGCTCAGGTCGAGCTGCGCCATCACGAAGAAGGTGGTGATGATCGACACCGGCAGCGACAGGCCGATGACGAACGTGCTCCAGCCATCGCGCAGGAACAGGAAGATCACCAGGATCGCGAGCGCACCGCCGATCACCGCGTCCAGCTTGACCCCGTCGATGGCGTTCTGGATGAAACGTGCCTGGTTGTCGATGGTGGTCAGGGTCGCTTCCGGCGGCAATTCCGAGCGGATCTGCTGCAAGCGCTGCTCCACGCCCTTGGCGGTTTCCACGGTGTTGGCGTCGCCTTCCTTGTAGATCGCCAGTTCGACCGCCTCGCGCCCGTCCAGGCGAATCACCGCCTCGCGCTCCTTGTGGCCCTGGGTGATGGTGGCCACATCACGCAAACGCACCGGACGGCCGCCGGCCACGCTCGACTGTGCGCCGCCACTGGCGCTTTGCACCGACGCCGCCGCGGCCATGGCACTGGCATCGCCGGTGGCCGCCGCGACCCGCGCCATCTGCTCGGCCGCGCTCTGCGCCTCGCCACCACCGGCCGCCTGCACGCTCACCAGCATCCTGCCGATCTCGTCGATGCTGGAAAACTGGTTGACGGTACGCACCAGGTACCGCTGGCTGCCTTCCTGCAACTGGCCGCCGGACATGTTCACGTTTTCCTGCTGAAGGCGCTGGATGACCGCATCCACCGTCAGGTTCAGCTGCGCCAGGCGCTGCAGGTCGAGATCGACCTGGACCTCGTCCTCCAGCCCGCCGCCAACGCGCACCGCGGCGACGCCGGCCACCGGTTCGAGCTTCTTCTTCAGGTCTTCCTCCGCATAGCGGCGCAGCAATGCCATGCGATTGCCGCTGCCGCCCTCACTGTCACCTTCCATCGAAAGCGCCAGGCGCATGATCGGCTCGGTGCCGGGGTTGAACCGCAGAAGCAACGGCGCGCCGACGTCCGTGGGGCGCTGGACAAGTTCCATCTTGTCGCGGACCTCCAGGCTGGCCTGGTCCATGTCGGTGCCCCAGGTGAACTCCAGCACCACGTCGGATTGCCCGGCACGCGACACCGACCGCAGCTTGCGCAGTCCCTTCACAGTGCCCAGCGCCTCTTCCATCGGCTCGGTGACCAGCGTTTCGATTTCCGACGGTGCGGCACCGACGTATTCGGTGCGTACCGTGAGCGTCGGATAGCTCAAGTCCGGCAGCAACGTCACTTTCAGGCCGCCCAACGCGATCAAGCCGAACAGCACCAGGCACAGCGTGGCCATGGCCACGGTGACGCGGCGCCGGGTGGAGAACTCCACCAGGCTGAAACCTGCGGGAGAGCCGGTGCCGTCCTCAGCGGGCGGCGGCGGGGCCACGACGTTCATTGCGCGTCGCTTTGGTCGGCGTCGGCCGCGGCCTCGGCACGCTCGACCGCTGCACCCGCCGCATTCGCGGCACCGATGATCTGCACCGAACTGCCCTCACGCAACGCCACCTTGCCGGCGGTCACGACCTGGTCGCCCTCGGCAAGGCCGTCGCTGACCTGGACCCAATCACCATCAACATGACCAAGCTGCACCGTCTGGCGTTGCGCCTTGCCGCCGCGTACCAGGAAAACGGTCGGTTCCGCCTCGTCATCCAGCAGCGCGGCACGCGGCATCGCCAAGGCATCGGCGCGACGATCGTGATCCACCCGCAAGCGCCCGAACATGCCGGGCTGCAGCAGGCCGCCGCCATCGAACGCTGTCACCACGCGGAACGTGCCGCTGCCGGCATCGACCACCGGTGCAATGCGTGCGACGGTGCCCTCGAAGATGCGTCCAGGGATCGCGTCGACCGTCAACTGTACCGGCTGGCCGACCTTCAGGGTTTCCAGTTCACGCTCCGGGACATTGAGCGTTGCCTCGAGCCGCGATACGTCGACGATGCGGAAGATCGGCGTGTTGATCTGCACCAGGTTGCCCGGCTTGATCGAACGCGAGGCAATGACGCCGGAAATCGGTGCCACCACCGTGCTGTAGGACAGTTCCAGCCGCGCCAGGTCACGCGCGGCACGGGCATTGGCGAGGTCGAAACGCAACTGGTCGACATCGGCGGCACTGACCATGCGCTGTTCGGCCAGTTGCGCCGCGCGCCGGTAGTTCGCCTCGAGTTTGCTGACCTGCGCGGTGGCCTGCGCCACGCGCAAACGCTGCTGGTCGGAGTCCAGCTGCACCAGCGTTTGCCCGGCACGCACCGCCTGCCCTTCCTCGGCCATCACCCGCAAGGCCACCCCGGAGGTCTTTGCCACGACCTGCGCCTCGGCCCGCGCTTCCAGCGGCGCAGTCCCGCTGTAACTGGCGGCGATGGCACGGCGGCTGACCGCCACCACCTCCACCGGCAGGGCTTCGGCCGTGGTCTCCGAGTCGTCGGCCTGCTTCCCCATGCCGGCGGGTTTGCAGGCGGCCAGCAAGGCCAGGGCAATCACCAGCAGCATGCGCTGGATCAGGGTGGTGCGTCGCAGAACCGCCATCGAAATGCATCCGGGTTAGTGTTGTATCATTGTATATCACCAACACTGTCGATGGATGCATCGGAAGTCATGGTGATCGTCGGGACGAACCCAGGCGGGGCGGCCCGGTCGTCGGCCGCCAGGCGGTTGCCCGGGAAGCGGCTTGATGGAGCCGCGGCAACGCCAAAAGTTCCCCATGCCGGTCACCCGGGAACGTGCGCGAGGTCCGAAGTCGAGGCAGGAACGATGCCTTCCCATCGACCACCGCCAATTCTGCACGAACCTGACTCTTGGCTATACTGCGGCGATTCCTCCGGCCGGCGCGGCCATCCACCAACACGAGACTCCCAATGCGACCACTGCTGATCGCCCTTGGCCTGACCCTCGCCCTGCCCTTGCTCTCGCTTGCGCAGGATGCCGAGCCCGAAACCCGGACCGACCAAGCGCCGCCGCAGCTGCAGGGCGAACTGCCGGAACCGCCTGCCGCCACCACGGACAGCGCCATCACCAGCGCCGCGCTCACCGGCAACAGCGACCGCGGCCGCACCCTGACCTACACCTGCGTCGGCTGCCACGGCATCGCCGACTATCGCAACATCTACCCGCACTACCGGGTGCCGAAGATCGGTGGCCAGGCCGAGACCTACCTGAGCAACGCGCTCAACGCCTACCGCAACGGGCAGCGCGAGCATCCGACCATGCAGGTCCAGGCCGAGAACTATTCCGAACAGGACATCGCCGACATCGCCGCCTTCCTTTCGGGACTGAACAAGTGAGCCGCCTCATGATCCGCACCCTGCCCGCCGTCTCCCTCGCCCTGCTGCTGGCCGCCTGCTCCGGTGGCCAGGCGGACCCGGCGGCTGCCAGCCGTCAGAACGTGTCGTCGGCCGGCCTGCCCAGCGGCGACGCCGCCCGCGGCGAAGCCCTTGCCCTGCGCAAGAGCGCGGCCAGTGGCCAGACCTGCATCGACTGCCACGGCGAGAACGGCAACAGCCCGATCGACGAGAACACCCCGAAGATCGGCGGGCAGTACCACGACTATCTGGCGCACGCGTTGCAGCGCTACCGTGACGGTCGTCGCGACCATGCGCTGATGTCCAGCCAGGCGGTGGACCTGGGCGATCAGGAAATCGCCGACCTGGCGATGTTCTTCGGTTCACGACCGACGCAACTGGTGAACCTGGAGCAGGCGCACAAGTAGGCCGCGACACGACGAACCATGATCAGGTGGAAAGGGAGCCGCGCGGCTCCCTTTCGCGTTTGCCGCCTCAGTCTTCCTGCAGTTCCGGCTTCCACGGAATGTCCGGTGCCGGTCGCGCGGTGGCCGGCTGGTCCTGCAGGTTCGGGTCGACCACACCGCAGCCACCACCCATCTGCAGCACCGAAATCACGCAGCGGATGCGCTTGCTGGTCCCCGGCACCGGAATCTCCAGATTGCGCACGCCGCGCCGCACCCACTCCTCCAGCAGCGTGCCGCTGGGCAGCCAATACTGGTCGAAACGCGTGGGTGCATAGTCGTTGGGCGGGCGTGCCAACCAAGTGCCATGCCGATCCAGCATCTGCTGGTTCCAGCCATCGCTTCCCGGCGGGAACCCACCACCGGCGTCGGCAACGCCGGGCGGTACACGCGGTCTGCCGGACGCATCGAACAAGCCGTCTCCACTGCCGTCACGGCTGCCCGCCTGACCGCCAGCCTGCGCGCGCGCAGCATCACCCCAGTCATCACCGGCACGCGGAGATGGCCAGCCCCCCGGTGCCGATGCCTGCCGCGAGCCACTGCCACTGGCCGCGGCAGCCCGGGTGCCACGGCTGGACGCCGGTGGACCGCTGCTGACGGTATCGCGACCCCTGTCCTGCCCGCGCGCGGCCTCTGCCTCGGCCGCAGCGGCCGCTTCGGCCGCCGCCGCTGCAGACGCGGCGGCCTGACCGGCTTGCAAGGCCTCACGCGACAGTTCCACATCGCGGTCACGCTGAGCCACGCCGGGAGCGGTCACCTCTGCCGGTGCGGCAGCGGGAAGCGTCGGGACCCGAACCGTCGGCGCCTGTGGCTGGCTGCCCAGCGGCACCTCGCGCTCTCGCACCTGCGGCGTGGCCGCGGCCACGCGCGGCACGCTCGTCAGCGGGCGGGTCTGCGGCGTGGCCAGCGTCGGCAAAGGCGGACGTTCGGCGACGTCCACATCGCGTTGCGCCGGCTGAATCTCCTGCACCTGCATGCGCGGGCGCGCCACTGCCACGGCAGGCGGCGTCACCGAAGGCAACACGAAATCGGTGTCCACCTGCGGAACCTCGGTCACCTGCAACGGCTGCGGCAGCGGCAACGGGGCACTGTCCGCTTCCACGGGCTCGGCGTCCGCAGGCGGCCCCGTGGCCGGCGCGGGCAACCCGGATGAAGGTGAGGCGACCTCCGCGGCAGGCTGCGATGCCGGTGCCGCCGCCGCCGCGGCACTGCGTGGGGCGTCGGGCGTGGTCTCGGATGGCGCACCAGCGCCGGCGTCCTCGGGCGTTCCGACGCCGATGTACTGCACCTGCAACACGTCGTCGCCGTGGCGTGCCGGTCCGGGCGGCGGCGGATTGCCGGCAAGCCAGACCAAGGCAACGAACAGCAACACGTGCACCCCGACCGAGGTCACCCAGGCGATGCGTCGCTCGCGCGCATCGTCCGGCCCCGGCGGATCCAGCGATTGGCGGAAGCCCGCACGCAGGCCCTGCCACCACGACAGATCGCCCACCGCGGGCGACGGCTGGCGCAGCGGACGCGCCACCAGCACGCCGATGATGGCGTCGACAGTACTGCCCGGCGGGTCGGTCACGCGAGCAGGCTGTCGCGCCAGCCATTCGTTCCACGCGCTTGCCAGCCGGCGCAGCCGGAAACCGGCCACCTGCTGGCGGCGCTGGAAGGCCTGCACGAGCTCCGTGGAGGAGAACACGCGCCGGCGGGTCCGTCAGCCCTGCGCGCCGGGCGCGAAATAGGGATTGCTGCCGCTGGCGTGGTCGGTGGCATCGCGCACCGCGATCACGCCCGGCACCCTTTCCAGCAACGTGCGCTCGATGCCCTGCTTGAGGGTCACGTCAGCCATGCCGCAACCGTGGCAACCGCCGCCGAAGCGCAGGACCACCACCCCGTCGGCGGTAACCTCCTCCAGCGCCACGCTTCCGCGATGCGAGGCCAGTTGCGGGTTGATCTCGCGTTCGATCACCCACTGCACGCGTTGCACCAGTGACGCATCCTCGGCCGGTGCCTCACCCTTGATCTTCGGTGCGCGGATCTGCAGCTGACCACCGGTCGCCAGGCTGGCGTAGTCGATCCGGGCACCATCCAGGAACGGCACGCTGGCGGCATCCAGCCAAAGGGTGAAACCTTCGCAGTCGATGGCCCACTCATCGCCCTGCAGTTCCGTCGGTTCGGCGAACTCCAGCCGCACGTCCGCGCGTGGGGTGCCGGCATCGCATGCCGACAGGCGAACACCCAGGCCTGGCTGAGCCTCGCGTTCGATGAGCTTGCGGAAATGGGTCTGGGCGGATTCGGTAATCTGGATCATGCGGCTATTCTAGTCGCCCCGGTGGCACAGCCCCGCCGGATCCGCCCAGCCATGGCCCTGCTGTTCATGCAAGGCGCCTCATGCACGACGTCTCCCGGAGCCTCCCCATGTCCGACCTCATCGCCCTCGCCGACGCCCATTGCAGCCCGCGACGCGGAAAGGAACAGCGTCTGGGCGAAGCGGCCACCCGCGAGTTGCTGGCGCAACTGCCCGGCTGGGAGCTGGTGGAGGATGGCGCCGCCATCCGTCGCACCTTCCGCTTCGACGACTATTACCGGACGATGGCCTTCGTCAACGCCCTGGCGCACATCGCCCACCGCGAAGACCACCACCCCGACCTGTCGGTGCATTACGACAAATGCGTCGTCCGCTACAGCACACACGACGTCGGCGGGCTCAGCGAGAACGATTTCATCTGCGCGGCCAAGGCCGACCGGCTGGTGGATTGATCCACACGTCATCGCGCCTCAACCCAGCCGGTCCAGCACCTCACGCAAATCCTCGGCCAGCGGCGCGTCCAGCAGATAGTCCCGCCGGCCTTCGTCAAGGCTGAAGCGCAGCGAGGCCGCGTGCAGGAACAACCGCTTCTGACCGGCCTTGTCCCGCAGCCTGCGGTTGATGTCCGCATCGCCGTACTTGTCGTCTCCGGCCACCGGATGGCCGATGTGCGCGGCATGGACACGGATCTGATGGGTCCGGCCGGTATCGATGCGAACTTCGCAGTAGCTGTGGCCACCACGACGCTCAAGCACGCGGAAATGGCTCATCGACGGCTTGCCGTCATCACGCACCTGCACATGCCGCTCGCCGCCGCTGCGCAGGCCGACGTGCAGCGGGGCGTCCACCCTCATGGTGCCATCGGGCATGCGTCCGGCCAGCAGGGCCAGGTAGCGCTTCTCGATGCCGGCACCGTGGTCTTCACGCAGCAATGCCTGCAACTGGCGCAGGGCCGAGCGCTTCTTGGCAATCACCAGAAGTCCCGAAGTGTCGCGATCCAGTCGGTGCACCAGTTCCAGCGATTGCCCGGGGCGCAGCGCCCGCAGCGACTCGATCGCGCCGTGGCGGATGCCGCTGCCACCGTGACTGGCCAGGCCACTGGGCTTGTTCAGTGCCAGCAGGCGGTCGTCCTCGAACACGATGGCCGCCTCCAGCGCCGCCAGCAGACTGCGGGGTGGCGGGGCTTCGTCTCCCGGCTGCGCGAGACGCAACGGCGGAATCCGCACCTCCTCCCCCTCCACCAGCTTGCGCTCCGGCTTGCCGCGACCGCCGTCCACACGCACTTGCCCGCTGCGGATGATCTTGTAAATCAATGACCTTGGCGCACCTTTCAAGTGTGCCATGAGGAAATTGTCCAGGCGCTGGCCGGCGCGATCGGATTCCACCCGCAGCAACCGCACCTGGGTGGCGGTCGATGGGGGGCTGGCGGGAGCGTCGGGACGGGTCATCGTTGCCTTGATCTGTTACACTCGCCGCGCGAGATAACGGTTTGATTCCGAAGGAAGTCCAAGGCCGTGCCGGTGCATGAATGCAGCGGTGCGCCCACCGGGCCGAAAGCCCACCTTCCGCGTATTCCGAAGCAGTGCGCGACCACCGCCCCCGGGGCGGCCATGTTAGCGGCTGTTCGGCAAACCCGGCCATCGCCCTGCACCTTGGGTGCTTGAGCTGAACAACGTCCCGGATCCGCCCGCCCCCTCGGGCTTGCGCTCCGGCCCCGCACCACCGAACAACAATGCAAGCGCTCCACCACGATCCGCCGTGGCGTTGCAGCGCTGGACAACTCCAGGCGGCGGCGCGCCGTCGGCCCATGGCAATCGCCCCGGCCGCGCGCGACGCCACCAGCAGTCTCCAGAAGGCTGACGCCAAGGCGTTTCCTGCGTACGAGCGCGCCAGGAATCGCAGCAATGAAGCGAATGCTCATCAATGCCACGCAGGCGGAAGAACTGCGCGTGGCGACCGTCGATGGCCAGACCCTGTACGACATCGACATCGAACAACCCTCCCGCGAACAGATCAAGTCCAACATCTACAAGGGCCGCATCACCCGGCTCGAACCGTCCCTCGAGGCGGCCTTCGTCGAATACGGCGGCAACCGCCATGGCTTCCTGCCGCTGAAGGAAATCTCCCGCGACTACTTCCAGGCCGGTGTCGACCACAACAAGGCCGGCATCAAGGAATTGCTGCGTGAAGGCCAGGAAGTGGTGGTGCAGGTCGACAAGGAAGAGCGCGGCAACAAGGGTGCCGCCCTGACCACGTTCATCTCGCTGGCTGGTCGTTACATGGTGCTGATGCCGAACTCGCCGACCGCCGGCGGTGTCTCGCGTCGGATCGAAGGCGATGACCGTGCCGAGCTGAAGAAGGCGATGGACGCGCTGGAGATCCCCGCCGACATGGGCGTGATCATCCGCACCGCCGGCGTCGGTCGCGACGCCGAGGAACTGCAGTGGGACCTGGACTACCTGACCAGCGTCTGGCGCGCGATCGCCGAAGCCGCACTCAGCAAGCCCGCCCCGTTCCTGATCTACCAGGAGTCGCGTCTGATCGTGCGCGCCCTGCGCGACTACATGCGCGCGGACATCGGCGAGATCCTGGTCGATACCCGCGAGATGTACGACGAGGCCCGCGAGTTCGTCGAGCAGGTGATGCCGCACAACCTGCGCAAGCTCAAGCACTACACCGACGACACCCCGCTGTTCAACCGCTTCCAGATCGAATCACAGATCGAAGGCGCGTACGAACGCGAAATCCGCCTGCCCTCCGGCGGCGCGCTGGTGATCGATCAGACCGAAGCGCTGACCGCGGTGGACGTGAACTCCGCGCGCGCCACCCGCGGCGGCGACATCGAGGAAACCGCGTTCAACACCAATCTGGAAGCCGCCGAGGAAGTGGCCCGCCAGCTGCGCCTGCGCGATCTGGGCGGCCTGGTGGTGATCGACTTCATCGACATGTCCAGCAACAAGCACCAGCGCGAGGTCGAGAATCGCCTGCAACAGGCGCTGCGCTATGACCGTGCGCGGGTGCAACTGGGACGAATTTCCAAGTTCGGCCTTCTGGAGATGAGCCGCCAGCGCCTGCGTGCCAGCCTCGGCGAGTCCAGCCAGATCGTCTGCCCGCGCTGCGAAGGCCACGGCCGCATGCGCAGCATCGAATCGCTGGCGTTGTCGATCATCCGCGTTGCCGAAGAGCACGCGATGAAGGACAACACCGGCCAGGTGCTGGTGCAGGCACCGGTGGACATCGCCAACTACCTGCTCAACGAAAAGCGCAGCGCCCTGCGCGAGATCGAGCAGCGCCACGACGCGCCGATCGTGATCGTCGCCGACGCCCAGCTGGACAGTCCGCACTACGAAGTGACCCGCCTGCGCGAAAACGAGCTGGGCGAGGAATCGGCGCGTCCCAGCTACCAGCGCGGCACCCCGCGCAAGGTCGCGACCATCGCATTGACCAAGGCCAATCTCAACGTGCCCGCCGCACCGGCCGTGCGCAACGTCACCCCCGCACAACCGGCACCGCTGCGCGAACCGCGAGCGGCGACGGAACTACCGGCACCGGCACCGGCACCGGTTGCCCCGCCCAAGCCGGTTGCCCCGGCCAGTGGCGGCATCATGGGCTGGTTGCGCGGTCTGTTCGGTTCCGCACCGGCAGCCGACACGCCGGCCCCGGCGCAGGAACGCAGCGGCAAGCGCGAACGCCGCAACGAACAGCGTCGGGACGACACGCGCGCCTCTGGCGGCAACGGCCAGGGCAAGCGCCAGGGCCGCGGCAAGTCCCGCGGTGGCGAGTCCCGCGACCAAGGCGGCGAACGCCGCCAGCAACAGGCCACCAATGACGCGAACGGCCAGCAGTCTGCACGGGATGCATCCAACGGCGACAGGCCGCAAGGCGAGGGTCGCTCGCGTCGCGGGCGCGGACGCCAGAAGCAGGCCGCGAGCGAAGCCGCAACGGCCAGCGCAGCGGTCACGGTGGCCCCGTCCACGGACAAGGCCGCCGGCAGGACCAGCGACGACAGCCGTCCTGATGCCTCCGCCGCGGTGGCGAAGGAGGGCGTGGAGGGCCGACAGCAGTCCCCGGCGGCGCAGGCCGTCGCCGCCAGCGTGATCGCGGCTGCGACCGATGCTGACCACACGCCAGCGGCCACCGAAAACTTGCCGCCCGCCGCGATCGCCGGCGATGCCTCGGGCGATACCACCGGCACTGGCAACGACGGCTCGGACGATTCCGACCGCGAGGGCAGCGGACGCCGCCGCCGCGGACGTCGTGGCGGGCGTCGTCGTCGCAAGAGCGCGGCAACGAGCGAAGGGGTCGACGCCACCGACGGCACCACCCTGGACGCCAGCGATGACACGGTTGCCGACGCGCCGGTGTCCGGAAGCCAGCCGGAGTTCGATTTCGCCGACGTCCCGGCCACGGCGACCGACGTCCCG
>JAUNRQ010000001.1:0-25786 GCA_030535605.1 Pseudoxanthomonas suwonensis | reverse complement strand
GGCCGCGGCGCCCGAGATCGAATCCACGCCTGCGGAAGACGCTGCAGCCAGCGCCAACCAAGCCACCGAAACCGCGGGCGCTGCCGTGAATGTGGAAAGCGCGGACGCCGCCGGAACCTCGGAAACTGCCGACACCGTGACCGCCAAGGCGACCGACAACGCCGCGGATACGGGCGACAAGCCGGCCCGCCGTCCGCGCAGGCAGCCACGCCAGCGTGGCGGAAAGCAAGACGCAAGTCCCGTCACTGCCGATGCCGCGACCGCAGCCGCAGGAGCGATCGCTGCCGTCACACCCGACGACGCCAGCGCCGTGTCGACGCCGGCAGCCACGCCGGACCCGGCCTCCACGGTCAACACACCGTTGAATGACGACGGCACGCCTCCGGGGCTCGCCGTACAGGCGTCGGACCTCCCGCTGGCGGACGCCCCGGATGCGGCCGTCGTGCCCCCGGTCGTCCAGGCCAGCGATGCGCACGCGGTGGATCCGGTTGGCGGCGACGCACAGAGTGACGATACCCCCGCTCCCCTTGTGCAGGACGCCGCTTTGGCAACGGAGCCAGTGGTCGTGGACACCGACGGAACCACGGCATCACCCGCAGAGTCGGCAAGTCAGGCAATGGCCCGGGAGTCGGCACCGGCGGACACCTCGGCCGCGCCGGTCGAACCCGCGAGCGACGCAACGGCAACGCAGTTCGCCACCACTGGAACATCTGAGGGCGATGTCGCGGCAGAGCCAGCGGAGGACGCGGCAACGATGGTGGCCGAGGCCTCCGAGCCGGCACCGGCGCTCGCCGGCGACGGCAGCGGCACGAGCGACTCCGAGGCTGCCGATACGCCTGCCACCGACGCCGTTGTCGACGACGTGGTGACAGGTGACGAGACGGCGGACACCGTCGAGAAGATCGGCCGACCGCGCTGAGGATCGCCACTGGCCACGATCGGCCAGTGTGTCATCGCCAACGCAGGCGCTCCGGCGGGTGTCATGTCAACGCGTTTCTGCGAACGACCCAGGCCGCCATCCTGCAGCGGCCCGCATCGAATGACGCGCCGGGTGATTCCGCCATCGTTCGGCATGCCATGGTTGGCAGCGTCGTTGCCAGGCAGCGCACACGGCAATGCGGCCGCTTGGCATATCTCCGTTGACGAGGCCCTGCCGCCAAGCGCCGTCGCTGCCGAGAGGGACCTGCCCGACTACAACACGCAGGCCGGATCACTCAGGCCGTGCTGGCCGGCAAGGCGGGCCAAGGCGATGTTGTCGTCCACGCCCAGTTTCTGGAACAGGTTGCACTTGTGCGTACTGACGGTCTTCGGGCTCAGGCTCAATCGCTTGGCGATGTCGTCGGGGCGCCGCCCCTGCACCAGCAGCATGGCCACTTCCAGTTCCCGCGAGGTCAGCGTATCGAAGGGACTGCCCTCGCCCTGGATGCCGGCCAGTGCCATCTGCTGGGCGATGCCTGCATCCAGATAGCGTCCGCCGTTGGCAACCGCCCGCACGGCGCGTACCAGCTCGTCGGCCGGACAGGCCTTGCACAGGTAGCCCGACGCACCGCACTCCAGCAACCGTCGTGGCAGCGGTCCGTCATCGAGGATCGACAGCACCATCACCCGCGTGCCGTACTTGCCGCGGACCACGCGCTCGGTGACCTCCAGTCCGCTGATGCCCGGCAGGTGCAGGTCACACAGCAACACGTCCGGCTTCAGCCGACGGACCATGTCCAGAGCCTGCTCGCCGGTTTCCGCCTCGCCGACCACCTCGATGTCTGCGTGGTGCGAAAGGATCATCCGGAAACCGGTCCGCACCACCGCATGGTCGTCCAGGATCACAACCCTGACGTTCATTCAAGTCGCCCTCCCAGGCAGCATCTCCCCTGCTCCTTCCAGCCTAGTTTCACCGATGCCGGCACGCAACCGGAGCACGCCCCGCCCACCCCTCGGAAAACCCCCGGCCTTCGGCTGGGAATCGGCCCAGTCATCACGCCGGCCCGGACAGCATCGCAACATGGCTGTCACCACTGTCTTGCCCATGTGACAATGGCACCGCTCCGGGAGTGTGGCCGAGTGGTTGAAGGCACCGGTCTTGAAAACCGGCAGCCCGCAAGGGCTCGTGGGTTCGAATCCCACCGCTCCCGCCAACTGCAGCGTGCCCTCGAGGGCGTGTTTGCCGTTTGCCCGGTCGAGGGAGCAGGCACCACGCCGGTTCGACCGCGGCATCCGAACCGGTTGCGGCGGCCACCTGGACTTCGGGCATTCGGCACCCTCCCCCGCGGCGATGAACCGCGCGCCCACCGCCCGCTGGACAGCAGCCCGTGCAGGCCTTAGTCTTGGCTCAGGAAGGCTTGGCCCGGCGCCTTGGAAACGCCCGCCCCCGCCTCCCGCACTCCTTTCGATGACGGTTGCTGCAGCGGTGCTGCCGCACATCCTGCGCTTGGCGTGTGTCTGTCCGGGTCTGGCAGCCAGACCCGCAAACCGCGACCGCCGCCGCCTGCTGCGGCCGGTCCAAGTTGCCAAACCCAGATGACCGACGAGACCGCCACCCCGGCGCCCGCGACCACTGCCCCGCTTCCGCCGCAGCAGCAGGAAATGCCGCTGGCGACGGTGCTCGGGCAGCCGCTGCTGGAAATCCCGCGGGACCTGTACATCCCGCCGGATGCCCTGGAAGTCATCCTGGATGCGTTCGAGGGGCCGCTGGACCTGCTGCTGTACCTGATCCGTCGGCAGAACCTGGACATCCTCGACATTCCCGTTGCCGAGATCACCCGCCAGTACGTCGACTACATCCAGGCCATGCACGACATGCGCTTCGAACTTGCGGCCGAATACCTGGTGATGGCCGCGATCCTCGCCGAGATCAAGTCGCGGATGCTGCTGCCGCGTCCGCCGGCGGAAGACGGCGAGGAAGAAGACCCTCGTGCCGACCTGGTTCGTCGGTTGCAGGAATACGAACGCTACAAGCAGGCCGCCGAGGACCTGGACGGCATCCGCCGCATGGAGCGCGACACCAGCGCCGCGCAGGCGCATGTACCGGATCGCCACATCCATCGCGAACCGCCGCAGGTGGATCTGCGGGAAATGCTGCTGGCACTGCACGACGTGCTCAAGCGCGCCGAGTTGTTCACCCAGCACGCCATCAAGCGCGACGCCCTGAGCGTTCGACAGCGCATGGGCGAGCTGCTGACCGCATTGGGCGACGGCAGTTTCCACCGCTTCGAGTCGCTGTTCACCGCCGAAGAAGGCCGATTGGGCGTGGTGGTGACCTTCCTGGGCCTGCTCACCCTGGCCAAGGAGCAGCTGGTCGAGATCGTGCAGGAGGCACCGATGGCGCCGATCTACGTGAAGTCGCTGGCATCGGCGGGCGACGCCGACGAATTGCCGCCCAGCGAGTTCGATGTCGAGGAACCTCTCGACGACGACCCGGCAAAACGCGACGCCTGAGCGTCACCCATACCAAGAGCGCAATGGAACAATCCTTCGTTACCCGAATCGTGGAAGCCGCCCTGCTGGCATCGCATCAGCCGCTGACGCTGGTGCAACTGAACGGGCTGTTCCCGCTGGATGAGCCCGCACCGGAAGGCAGCATCGCCACTGCCCTGCAGACCCTTCAGGAACAGGCGCCGGAACGCGGCGTGGAACTGGTGGAGGTCGCCAGCGGCTGGCGCTACCAGGTCCAGGCCGATGTGCACCCGTGGGTGGCGCGGCTCTGGACCGAGCGCAACACCAGGTACACCCGTGCGACGCTGGAGACGCTGGCGTTGATCGCCTACCGCCAGCCGATCACCCGTGGCGAGATCGAACAGATCCGCGGCGTGTCGGTGAACAGCAACATCATCAAGGCGCTGGAAGAGCGCGAGTGGATCCGCGTGGTCGGCCACCGCGACGTTCCCGGCAAGCCGGAACTGCTCGGCACGACCAAGGGCTTCCTCGACTACTTCAACCTCAAGCGACTGGACGAGCTGCCACCGCTGTCGGAATTGAAGGATTTCGGTGAACTGGAGCCGCAATTGAACCTTGGCGACAACGACACGCCACGCGCCGTCGGCGGCGTGCCCAGTGCGGACAACGCCGGCAACGACGACATCGATGACATCGATGCGAGTGATGCGAACACCGTGGACGCCACGGCCGACACCGACAACACCCGCCAGCATGCAGACACGGGTGCAGGCCGCGACGGCCCCGGTGACGAGGCCGCCGTCGATCACGGCACATCCGGCGACCACCCCGCCCGTGACGATCAAGACACGCTCGAACCGGCCGACCCCGTCCCGTCCATGGGTGGAGACAGCGAGTCGACCACCGGGACACCGGCCGACGCGCCGGCCGGCGAAACGCGGCCCGTCAGCGACGAGGAACCGACGTCCGACATCCCTTCCCCCGAACACCCCCCTGCCCTCGCCGACGACGGCGACAGCCAACGGAGCAACACATGAGCAACACCCCCGGACGCACCCTGTCCCTGAAGCGTGGCGATCAGGCCAGCAGCACCCCGAAACTCGAAGAACGCCTGCACAAGGTGCTGGCGCAAGCCGGCCTGGGTTCGCGTCGTGCGCTGGAACAGCGAATCGCCGACGGTCTGGTCAAGGTCAATGGCGAAACCGCGCAGGTCGGCATGAGTGTCGGCAGTGGCGATCGCATCGATCTGGATGGCCGCAGCTTCGTCGCCAGTGCGCTGACCGAACCGGCACGCATGCTGATCTACAACAAGCCCGAAGGCGAAGTCACCACGCGTGACGACCCGGAAGGCCGGCCGACCATTTTCGAGGCCCTGCCCGCGCTCAAGGGTGCCCGCTGGATCGCGATCGGCCGCCTCGACATCAATACCAGCGGCCTGCTGCTGCTGACGACGGACGGCGAACTGGCCAACGCGATGATGCACCCGTCCCACGAGGTGGAGCGCGAGTACGTCTGTCGCGTCCGCGCCCCGGAAGGCGAGGATACGGTGCCCGACAAGGTCGTGGACCGGTTGCGCCGCGGCGTGGCACTTGACGATGGTCCGGCGAAGTTCGAATCGGTCGAACGCATCGGTGGCACCGACTCCCACGACTGGTTCAAGGTGGTGGTCAAGGAAGGCCGCAATCGCGAAGTGCGCCGCCTGTGGGAATCACAGGGCTGTCAGGTGTCCCGCCTCAAGCGCACGCGCTATGGGGAGCTCACGCTGCCGCAACCGCTGTTGCGCGGCCAGTCGCAGGAACTGCCGGCGGCCCAGGTTGAAGCACTTCGTTCGCGGATGGGCCTGGAAGACGGCCCGCCACCGGCGTTGACGCTGCAACCGGTGATCGGTCAGCGCAAGGCGGCCAAGGCGACGGTGCATGTCGGCGGACAACGCTCGCATGGCTACGTCGGCGGACACAACACCGCCGACGAAGGCCGTGAACTGCGCCGCTTCGACCACGTGCGGGAAGATCGCCGCGGTCGCGGCGGGCGCAAGCCCTCCGGCGGACTGACCGTCAGTGGCGAAGCCGCAGCCAAGCAGATCAACAAGCCGCTGAAGCAACGCAAGCAGAAGGGACCGAAACCGCTTCCGGACGGCAATCCGGCCGCGTTCCGCAGCTGGTATGTCCCCGATGGCGTGGATACCGGCCCGTCCGGGCATCGCAACGCGGGACCGGGCGGCCGCCCCGCGCGCGGCAACGCCAAGCCCAGGCGTGGTGGTGGCGGCCCCGGCGGTGGTGGCAACCCGCAGGCGCGCAACAAGCACCCCTACGGTCATCCGGGCAATGCACCGAGCTTCCCCTCCGACCACGCCCACGGCGGCGGCAACGCATCCCAGGGACAACCGCGGGGCAATCGCGGACCGAAACCGAGCGGCGGTCGCGGTGGCCCCCGCGGTGGTCGACCGGGTGGCGGTCGTCCGGGTGGGGGACGACCGGGCGGGCGCGGCGGCAACCGCGGCACCTGACAGGGGCCTACCCCGGCGGAGCTTGCTCCGGCTGGCGTCCCTGACGACCCGTAACCCGGCCGGCATGGCGTCGTGAGGAGCGGCAAGTGCCTCCGAACGGACATCGGGCGGTGCCCGCCAGCGTCCGTCACGACGAATCGACCCTCCCAGCAGGGGCGAAGTCAATTCGCGATCGCGCAAATGCACCAGCCTGTCGCAAGCAGCCGGTGCCCGTGGCATCGGCGCCAGGAAGCCGCGGGCGACCCGCTCATCGCCAGACGCCGCTCACATCCCCTGCAACTGGAAGCGATCGGCGTCGAGCATGGCCGGGAAGCGCTCGCGATGCTCGGCCAGCTGTTGGGCCGACAACACCGCCTCCAGCACGGTCTCCTCGCCGCGGTTCTCCGCCAACGGCATGCCGAGCGGATCGATGATGGCACTGGCACCGTCATACTCCAGACCATTGCCGTCCTGGCCGACCCGGTTGAGGCCGGCAACGAAACACAGGTTCTCGATCGCGCGCGCGCGCAACAAGGTGCTCCAGGCATGGTTGCGGGCCGCCGGCCAGTTGGCGACGTTGACCAGCAGGTCGTAGTCCAGCGCCTGTGCACGTTCGACGTCATGGCGGTTGCGCGAGAACACCGGAAAACGCAGGTCGTAGCAGACCTGCAGGCACATCCGCCAGCCGCGCCAATCCACGCTGACGCGCTCATGGCCGGGCACATACCGCTGGTGCTCGCCGGCAAAACGGAACAGATGGCGCTTGTCGTAATGCGTCAAGCGGCCATCTGGCGTGACGAACAACAGGCGGTTGAAGACCTTGTCATCGACACGCAGCTGCACGCTGCCACACAGCGCCGCATCCAGCGCCTCCGCGTGTTCGCGCATCCATGCCACCGTCGGGCCGTCCATGCCTTCGGCGTTGTCGATGGCATCGTTGGAGAAGCCACTGGTGAAGGTTTCGGGAAGCAGCACCAGGTCGTGGCATTGCCGCAACGGTGCAAGCAGCGCACCGTAGTAGTCGCGGTTGCCTTCGGGGTCATGCCAGCGGGTGGCGCCCTGCACCAGGGCGATACGCAGGTCGTTCATGGCGGAGTGGCTCGGATCAAGCAGCATCGCCGCCCATCGGGCGGTGACGCCGGGAGGGGTCAGAGTGTCTTCAGGCGTTCGATTGCCGCATCCAGCGTCGCGTCATTCTTGGCAAAGCACAAACGCACCAGACGCTGGCCGGGCGGTGGCGTTTCGTAGAACGGCGACAGCGGGATCGCGGTGACCCCGTGCTCGACGGTCAACCAGTGGCAGAATCGCGCGTCGTCCAGGTCGCTGACGGCCGAATAATCGACCAGTTGGAAATAGCCGCCCGGCACCGGCAACGGCAGCAGGCGGGTTTCACGCAACTGCGCGGCGAACCGGTCACGCTTGGCCTGGTAGAACGCGCCAAGTTGCTCGTCATGCTCCGGCTCGGCATCCAGCATGGCGGCAAAGGCGTGCTGCGCCGGGTTGAACGTGCAGAACACGTTGTATTGGTGAACCTTGCGGAACTCGGCAGTGGCCGCCGCCGGCGCAATGCAGTAGCCGACCTTCCAGCCCGTGCAGTGGTAGGTCTTGCCGAAGCTGGAAATCACGAACGCGCGCTCGCGCAGAGACGGGTAGCGCAAGGCCGACTCGTGGCGCACGCCATCGAAGACGATGTGCTCGTACACCTCGTCGGACAGCAACCAGATGTCGGTGCCTTCCAGGATCGACTGCACCTGCGCCATGTCCTCCGGCGTCAGCATCGCCCCCGACGGGTTGTGCGGGGTATTGAGCATCAGCATCCGGGTCTTCGGCGTGATCGCCGCGCGCACCGCATCCCAGTCCGGGGCGAAGGTCCTGGCATCCAGCGCAACGTGCACCGCCTTGGCCCCGGCCATGTCGATGGCCGGCTCGTAACAGTCGTAGGAGGGGTCGAGGACGATGACTTCATCACCCGGGCGCACCACGGCGTGCACGGCGTTGAAGATCGCCTCGGTGGCACCGCTGGTGACCGTGATCTCGGCATCGGCATCCGCCTCGACCCCGTAGCAACGCGCGGTCTTGCGGGCGATCGCCTGCCGCAGCACCGGCACCCCGGTCATCATCGCGTACTGATTGTGGCCAGCACGCATTGCCTTGTCCAGCTCGTCCACCAGCCGTCGCGGAACCGGGAAGTCGGGAAAGCCCTGGCCGAGGTTGACCGCGCCATGTTCGGCAGCCAATTGCGACATCACTGCGAAGATGGTGGTGCCGACCTTCGGCAGTTTGGTGGTGATCGCGGGCGCGGGCATGGCAACAGGCGTGATGAGAGACAGCGGCCAGTGTAGCCGGGCAAGCAGGGCACTTCCGAGTCATCCATGACATGCAGCACCCGCCACTGCCGGCATGGCACGCATCGAACCCCGCCCGGACATCCACCCGTCTGCCCTGCCGCAGTCGGGCGCGCTGCAGTGGCAGCGCGGGAGCGTGGCGGTTTGCGCATCTACTGCCATCCACCGGGGCAACGTGCCGCAGCCATGGTTGCACTGGATAGAATCACCGCTTCCTTCCACCTCCGATCGCGCTTGAACGCTTCCCCGCCCCTGCTTCACGCCACCGGCCTGCACTTCGTGCGCAACGAAGACACGGTGTTCGGTCCGTTGGACGTCGAAGTCCAGGCGGGCCAAGCGCTGCTGCTGCGCGGCGACAACGGTGCCGGCAAGACCACCCTGCTGCGGGTGCTAGCCGGGCTGTTGCATGGGGAAGCCGGCGACGTGCACATCGAGGGGCGCCCGTCGGACCACCGCCAGCGCAGTGCGCACATGGCCTATCTGGGCCACCTTCCCGCGTTGAAGGGTGACCTGTCGGTGGTCGAGAACCTGGAATTCCTCTGCGGCCTGCACGGCCAGCGCGGTGACCGCGGCATTGACGCGGCACTGGCGCTGGTCGGCATGGCCGGTTACGAAGACCACCTGGCACGGCAACTGTCCGCCGGGCAGAAGAAGCGCATCGGGCTGGCACGCATCTGGCTGGCGCCGGTACCGCTGTGGCTGCTGGACGAACCCTACGCCAACCTCGACCTGGGCGGCATCGAACTGGTCAATCAGCTCGTGCGCCTGCACCTGGACGAAGGCGGTGCCGCGATCGTCACCACGCACGGTGCCTATGCCGCCCCACCGGTGCGAACCCGCGAACTGGTGCTGGAGCGTCGTACGTGATGCTGACAGCCGCCCGTGCCCTGCTGCTGCGTGACCTGCGGCTGGTCTGGCGCCGCCGCGGTGACGCCCTGCAGCCGGCGCTGTTCGCGCTGCTGGTGGTGGTGCTGTTCGGCCTGGCGCTCGGGGGCGAGGCCGCCAGCCTTTCGCAGAACGCCGGCGCGGTGCTGTGGGTCGCCGTGTTGCTGGCCGGCCTGCTGTCGCTGGACACCCTGTTCCGTGGCGATGCCGAAGACGGCTCCCTGGAACAGTGGCTGCTGGCCCCGGTGCCGCTGGCCTGGCTGGTGGCAGTGCGGGTGATCGCGCATTGGACCACCTCGGTCCTGCCACTGGTGCTGGTGGCCCCGCTGCTGGGCGAATTCCTGCACCTGCCGCGCGCGCAACTGCCGGTGCTGATGGCGGCGCTGGCGCTCGGGACACCACTGCTGAGTCTGCTCGGCGCCGTGGTCGCCGCCTTGACGGTGGGCATGCGGCGCTCCGGCATCCTGGTGGCGCTGCTGGCGCTGCCGCTGTACGTGCCGGTGCTGGTGTTCGGTGCCGGCGCGCTGGACCTGGCAGCGCAGGGCCTGGATCCGGTGGGGGCCTTGTTGCTGCTCGCGGCCGGCCTGGCACTGGCGCTGGTGCTGGCACCGCTGGCTGCCGCGGCGGCCATCCGCATCGCATTGGGTTAACACATGGTGCCGCAGACTGCCGCGGTCGGTTTCTTGACATGGGACAAGTCGCGCTCCGCACGCCGACGCTAAGCTGCCCCGGTCAACACCCGAGTCACGCGTGACCTTTCCTCCCCCTCTGGAGACAACCATGACCCTCCTGCGCATCACCCCCCTCGCCGCCGTGCTTGCCATCGCCCTGAGCGCCTGCAGCGGCCAGCAGTCCCCGCCGCCCGCCGAGCCGGTGGCAACGCCGGAAGCAACCCCGGCCGAGACCGCTCCGGCGGCCGATGCCGTCGACGCCGCCGCCACTGCCCCTGTCAGTGGCGACTGCGCCTTCAATCTGGAAGGCAACGACGCCATGCAGTTCAACGCCAAGGAAATCGTGGTACCGGCCAGCTGCAGCGAATTCACCATCAACCTGGAGCACACCGGCTCCATGCCGGTGGCGGCCATGGGCCATAACGTGGTCATCACCAAGGAAGCCGACATGGGCGAGGTCGACAAGGACGGTATCGCAGCCGGTGCGGCCAGCGACTACGTCAAGGCCGGCGACGACCGCGTCATCGCGCATAGCAAGATGATCGGCGGCGGCGAGAAGACCTCGGTCACCTTCGATGTCAGCAAGATCGCCACCGGCGGCCCGTACGGCTTCTTCTGCAGTTTCCCTGGTCACTTCGCGATGATGCAGGGCAGCATCCGGGTCGAGTGACCCGACGCGTTTTCTGACGGCAACTGTCCCCAGGACGGCCCCGGCACGACCGGGGCCGTCCGCATGTGCGGCAGCATCCGCGGCACGCGCGCAAGCCATTGCCCCCGCGTCCCGATCCGGGCGGCTCGGCCTGCTAAAATGCGCGGTTGTCGCCACCGACATGCCCTGAGCAACGCAAGCCCGTGCATCCGATCGTCCGCTGGTTCCACCAACTGGGTTCGCCGCCGTATTTCGACCGATTCGCGGCCAGATGGGTGCCGTGGGCCTGGGGCATGGCGCTGGTCACCATGGCCATCGGCATCTATGGCGCATTGTTCGTGGTGCCTGCGGACTACCAGCAGGGCGACAGCTTCCGCATCCTCTACATCCACGTGCCCGCGGCCTGGATGAGCCTGCTGGTGTATGCGCTGATGGCGCTGTACGCAGCGATTGCGCTGATCTGGCGGATCAAGCTGTGCGAGATCCTGGCGATGGCCAGCGCGCCGATCGGTGCCGGCTTCACCGTCATCACCCTGCTGACCGGGATGATCTGGGGCAAGCCGATGTGGGGCACCTGGTGGGACTGGGACCCGCGGCTGACCAGCGAGCTGGTGCTGTTGTTCATGTACCTGGGCGTGATCGGCCTGTACCACGCCATCGAAGACCGGCGCACCGCAGCGCGCGCGGCCGGCCTGCTGGCAATCACCGGGGTGGTACTGCTGCCGGTGATCCGCTACTCCGTCGACTGGTGGAACTCGCTGCACCAAGGCCAGACCATCCGCGTGTTCGGTCCCTCCTCGATCGACGCGAGCATGCTGTGGCCGGTGCTGTGGATGGTGGTGGGCACCAAATTCTGGTTCATCGGCGCCCTGCTGGCGCGAGCCCGCGCCGACAACCTGCGCCGCGAAGGCGGCAAGGACTGGGTCGCGAAGCTGGCCGGCAACGCGCCACGCACTGCCCATGGCCGGAGCGCTCCGTGAGTTACCTGGAATACGTCATCGGCGCCTACCTGGTGTTCGTGGCGGTGCTGCTGTGGGACATGCTGTCGCCGCAGTTGCAGATCCGCCGTGAACTGCGCAATGCGCGACTGCGCGCGCGCCGCCGCGATGCCGCGCGGGCGGCACCGGCCGCCCCCGCCAACCACGAGACAACGCCATGAACCCCGTCCGCAAGCGCCGGCTGTTGTTGCTGGTGGCACTGGTGATCGCTGCCGCGTTGGCCGCCACCTTCGTCACCCTCGCCCTGCAGCGCAACATCTCCTACCTGTACACCCCGGCCGAAGTGCTGCGCGGTGAAGCCGGCGAGCACGCACGCTTCCGCCTGGGGGGGATGGTCGCGCAAGGCACGTTCAAGCGTGAGCCTGGATCGATGCTGGCGGAATTCCAGGTCGATGACGGTGACGCACGACTGCCGGTGCGCTACGAAGGCATCCTCCCCGACCTGTTCCGCGAGAACCAGGCGGTGGTCGCCACCGGACGCATGGATGGCGGGGTGTTCGTGGCCGAGCAACTGCTGGCCAAGCATGACGAGACGTACATGCCGCAGGAACTGGCAGACAAGATGGGTGCCGCGCACCAGAAGCACGGCATCGACGAGGCCACCGGCGCTGCGTCGCCGGCCGGCAACTGAGCGGAGTGCGCGCGGATGCTTCCTGAACTCGGACAGGTCGCGCTGATCCTGGCGCTGCTGGTGGCGCTGGTCCAGGGCGTGCTGCCGCTGGCCGGCGCCCAGCGCGGGATCAACGCATGGATGGCGCTGGCACGTCCGGCAGCCTTCGCGCAACTTGTGCTGGTCGGGCTGGCCTACGTGGTGCTCACGCTCGGCTTCGTGCAGACGGACTTCTCCATCCGCTACGTCCAGAGCAACAGCAACTCGCTGCTGCCGATGGTCTACCGTTACACCGCTGTCTGGGGCGCGCATGAAGGCGCGTTGCTGCTGTGGGCTCTGGTGCTGGCCGGCTGGACCGCGGCGGTGGCCTGGTTCTCGCGGCGGCTGCCCGAGGTGGTGATCGCCCGCGTGCTGGGCGTGCTGGGGTTGATCGCGGTGGGCTTCCTGTCGTTCATGCTGTTCACCAGCAACCCGTTCGATCGCCTGCTGCCGGCGGCGCTGGAAGGCCGTGACCTCAACCCGCTGCTGCAGGACCCGGGGATGATCATCCATCCGCCGATGCTGTACATGGGCTACGTCGGCTTCTCCATTCCGTTTGCCTTCGCCATTGCCGCCATGCTGGAAGGCCGCATCGACGTGCGCTGGCTGCGCTGGACCCGTCCCTGGACCAACGTTGCCTGGGCGTTCCTGACCCTCGGCATCGCGCTGGGCAGCTGGTGGGCCTATTACGAACTGGGCTGGGGCGGCTGGTGGTTCTGGGACCCGGTCGAAAACGCCAGCTTCATGCCGTGGCTGGTCGGCACCGCCCTGCTGCATTCACAGGCGGTCACCGAAAAACGCGGCAGTTTCGCCGGATGGACCCTGCTGCTGGCGATCGCCGCCTTTTCGCTGTCGCTGCTTGGCACCTTCCTGGTGCGCTCCGGCGTGCTGACCAGCGTGCACGCCTTTGCCGCCGATCCCGAGCGCGGGCTGTACCTGCTGGTGTTCCTGGCCATCGTGGTCGGCGGTTCGTTGCTGCTGTACGCACTCAGGCCGCTGGATGCCGCCGACGACAAGGAGGCAGCGCGGCGCTGGTTCGCCCCGTACTCGCGCGAAACCCTGCTTCTCGTCAACAACCTGCTGCTGTGCGCGGCTTGTGCAATGGTGCTGATCGGCACCCTGTACCCGCTGCTGGCCGACGCCCTGGACCTGGGCAAGATTTCCGTCGGCCCGCCCTACTTCGGCCCGCTGTTCCTGGTGCTGATGGCGCCGCTGGTGTTGCTGGTGCCGTTCGGCCCGCTGACGCGCTGGCAACGCGACAGTGCAAGCCCGGTGCTGGCCATGCTCGCGCCCTGGATGCTGGCTGCGCTGCTGCTGGGGGTGGTGGCGTTCTTCATCACCCCGCAGGCGCCGTGGAAAACCGCAGTGGGCGTCGCCGCTGCAGCCTGGGTGGTGTTCGGCACCCTTCGCTTCGTCTGGCAGCGCCTGCGCAGCGGCGCGCGACGCTTTCCCGCGGAAATGACCGGGATGCTGCTGGCGCACCTGGGCATCGGCATCTTCCTCGTCGGTGCCTTGCTGACCGAAAGCCTGACCCAGCAGCGCGAACTGGCGCTCAAGCCCGGCCAGAGCATCGAGTTGCACCACTACGCCTTCCGTTTCGAAGGCGTGGAAGAGCGCCTTGGGCCCAATTACGTCTCCGAATACGGGACCGTCAGCGTCTCTCGCGACGACCGCAGCCTGCCGACCCTGCATCCGGAAAAGCGCCGCTACAAGGGAGATGGCCAGGTGATGACCGAGGCAGCGATCAATCCCGGCGCCTTCCGCGACCTGTACGTGGCGCTGGGCGAATCCCTTGGCGACGACGCCTGGGCGGTGCGTGTGCAGGTGAAGCCGTTCGTCCGCTGGATCTGGCTTGGCGCGCTGTTGATGATGCTCGGCGGCTTCGTCACCGCGGCCGACCGTCGTTTCCGCCGTGAATCGGGCCATGCGACGCGCGGGCGACCGAACGAGGTTGCCAGAAGCACGCTGCCCCCCACTCGCCCCATCGAGTCGACACCATGAACCGATCCGCCGACTCCCGTTCTGCCGGGCGCTGGTTGCCGCTTGCCGCCTTCGTCGTCCTCGGCATTCTCCTAGCCGCCGGCGTGTGGATGACCCGCGACGGCGACCGTGACACCATTCCCTCGCCGCTGATCGGCAAGTCGGCACCCGAGTTCAGCCTGCCGGTGCTGCACGAGCCCACCCGCAACGTGACCCTGGCGCAGCTGCGCGGCGCGCCGTTCGTGCTCAATGTCTGGGGCAGCTGGTGCGCCGCCTGCCGCGACGAGCACCCGGTCCTGACCCGTTTCGCCGAATCCAGGCAGGTGCGCGTGATCGGCTACAACTGGAAGGACGAGCCGGCCGACGCACTGCGCTGGCTGGAGCGTTATGGCAACCCCTATTACATCGTGCTGAGCGACATCGAAGGGCGCACCGCGATCGACTGGGGCGTGTACGGCGCGCCGGAGACCTATCTGGTGGATGCCGACGGCGTCATCCGCTGGAAGTTCGTCGGCCCGCTGACCGAGGACGTGGTGCAGTCGCAATTGCTGCCGGAGCTGGCCAAGGCCGAGGCTGGCTCGTGAGGGCGCTGCTGCTGGCACTGCTGTTGGCACTGGCTGCACCGGCGTTCGCCCAGGTCAGCAGCAACGTCGGACCCTTGCAGTTCCGCGACAACGCCGAGGAGGCGCGCTTCAACCGGCTCGCGCACGAATTGCGCTGCGTGATGTGCCAGAACCAGTCGCTGGCCGATTCCAATGCCGAAATCGCCCGTGACCTGCGTGCGGAGGTGCTGTCGCTGATGCGCCAGGGCAAGTCGGACGATGAGGTCAAGGCCTTCCTGGTGCAGCGCTACGGCGAATTCGTGCTGTACCGCCCGCAGGTCAGCAGCAGCACCTGGCTGCTGTGGTTCGGCCCCGGCCTGCTGCTGCTGGGCGGGGCCGTCGTGCTGGTGCTGATCGTCCGGCGGCGTTCGCAAACGCGACCAGCGGCGTTGCCGGGCAATGACGAGCCCGAGGATTGGTGAGCCCGTGAACCACACCGCTTTCGCCGTTGCCGCCGCCGGCCTTGCACTGGTGACACTGGCCTACGTCTTGCAGCCACTGTGGCGCGGCCAGCGGGTCATCGCCCTGACCCTGGCAGCGCTGCTGGTGGCCGGCACCGCCGGCCTGTACCTGTGGGTCGGCACGCCTGCCGCGCTGGATCCGGCTGCCCGCAAGTCCCCGGAAACCATCCAGGAAGCCATCGTCCAGCTGGAAGCCGCGCTCGAGCGCAGCCCCGACCAGCCCGAAGGCTGGCAATTGCTGGCGCGACAGTACGTGCGCATCGGCGAGCGTGACAAGGCACTGGCCGCGTACCGGCGGGCAGTGGAACTGGACGGCGACGACGCCGACCTGCTGGCCGAAGTGGCGGAGAGCCGCGCGCTGCTGGATCCGGGCCGCCGTTTCGACGCCGAAGCCGCCTCCCTTCTCGAACGCGCACTCACGATCGACCCCAACCACGAACGCGCGCGCCTGTTCACCGGCGTGATGCAGCGGCAGGCCGGCAACAGCGCCGATGCCGCGGCGATCTGGGAATCGCTGCTTCCCGGTCTGGAAGGCGATGCCGCCAACGCGCTGCGCGCGCAGATCAATGACGCACGTGCCGACGCCGGACTGGCACCCTTGCCGGCACCGGAACAGCCACCTGCCGGCAGCCATGCGATTCCGGTGCGAGTGGCGCTGTCGCCGGCATTGGACGCCACCGAGCTGCCCGCGGACACCACCGTCTTCGTCATCGCCCGTCTGGCGGACGGTGCGCCCATGCCGGTCGCGGTGCAGCGCCACACACTGGCGCAACTGCCGTTGCAAGTGACGCTGGACGATGCCGACAGCCCGATGCCGACGGCGCGACTGTCGGCAATTCCCGAAGTCGAAGTGCTGGCGCGCATCTCGCCCAGCGGCGACGCCAGCCGGCAGGCGGACGACATCGAATCGGCCCCGGTACGGGTGCGCCTGCCGGCGACGGGAACCATCGACCTGCTGCTGGACGCCCGCCGCTGACCGGCGCAAGGCGCGGCTCAGCCGGTCGCCCCGTCCAGCCAACCGGCCCGGCGAATGCGGTACCGCACCTTGCGTGCACGCCGTAGCCAGCCCCAGCGTCCGACGCGATCCAGCGCTCCGGCCGCGCCCTGTGGGTACATTCCGCGCAGCAGCGCCGGCATGTCCAGCGGCACCGCTTGGCCGGTGCGACAGCACCACAACGCCGCGGCGCTGAGTCGATGCAGGCAGAATCGGTCCAATGCCGTGCACAGCGCGCGGTCGGCGCGGCAGTCGGGCTCGCGGACCACCGCCGCATGCAGGTCACGCAGCGACAACACCAGATCCGCCATGGAGCGGCCGGATGGCGCATGGACGATGCTGTCGGCGCGGACCCGATAGCCGACCCATGCCTCCGGGATGTGCACCCAGCGGCGAACCCCGTGCAGCAGCGGCATGATCGTGGCGATGTCCTCGAACGTCCGTCCTTCGGGAAACAGGACCCGCGTCCAGGTCGTGCGCCGCGCGATCTTCGACCAGGGATGCAGCTGACCGGCCTGCAGCACATGCCGCAGCAGGGCTTGCCGATCAGTGCCGGCACGATGAGCCGGCCCGCTGAAGCTGGATTTCCGGCGCCGGTCGCGAAGCCGGTCCTTCAGGCGTCCGCCTTCGCGGAACGTGCGGAAGTCACACAAGACAAGGTCCGGGTCGTGCTGCGCCAGACACGTTCGCAATCGCGCCAACGCACCCGGCAACAGCTTGTCGTCGGAATCCAGGAACCACACGAATTCGCCCTGCGCCGCCTGCAGCAGCGTGTTGCGCGCCGCGGCAATGCCGGTGTTGTGCGCGTGCCGCAGCAGGCGCAGCTTGCCCGGATGCTGCGCGCACAAGGTGGCCGCCAGCGCGGCCGTGGTGTCTGTGGATGCGTCGTCCAGCAGCACGACCTCGACACCGGCCTGCCACTGCGCCAGCAGCGAATCGAGGCATTCGCGCAGATACGGTGCCACGTTGTACATCGGGATGAGCACGCTCAACCAGGGGACTGACCGCATCGTTCGCCGACCTTCCGTGGACTTGGCGATAGCCTATGCCTATGCAATCGAGCTGAATGAAAAAGTCCTGAATACGCATCCGGATGGATGCGATCGACAGGCCGACGAACCACGGGGAAGACCCGCCGGGGACGCAAGCTGTCCGCAGCGACGCGCGCGGTTACCATGGAACGACCGGTCCCATCCGAGCCATGCCCATGCGCCCGATCCGATTGCCCGCCCTGCCCTTCCTCGTCACCGGACTGATCGTGCTGCTGCTCGCATCCTGTGCCACCGGACCCGTGCGCCGCGTCTCCGAGCCGGCGGTCAGCATCCAGCAGCTGACCGTCCAGGCGAACGGCGATTGGGCGGTTGCACTTCGGTTGCAGAACTTCAGCAGCATTCCGATGCGCTTCGATGCCCTGACGCTGACGCTGAACACCGGTGATGCCCAGGCCGGTCAATTGCAGGCACGGCCGGCGCTGGACATCGGCCCGGAATCGGCCGACGTGGTCAACGTCACGGTGCAACCGTCCAGTCAGGCGCGCCTGCTGGTGGCCGATGCCCTGGCGAGCGGGCGCGGCATCAACTACCGCCTGGAAGGCAGCGCCGACGCCGTACCGCAGGATGGCCGCAGCCGCCATTTCAAGCTCGAGCGCAGCTCCAGCCTCAGCCCGGTCCCGGGACTGGTCGGCGTGCTGCGTTGATTCCCGTTTCATATCCCACCCGGAACCTTTCATGGCCAGCTACCGAGCACCACTCAACGACATCCGCTTCGTCCTGTTCGACCTGCTGAAGGCCGACACCGTCTTTGCCGAACTCGGCTTCGAGGACGCCAGTCGCGATCTGGTCGATGCGGTGCTGGAGGAGGCCGCGCGCTTCAACGAAACCGTACTGGCGCCGTTGAACCGCGTCGGTGACGAGGTGGGCTGCACCTTCGATGCGGCCACCGGCGATGTCACCCCGCCACCGGGCTTCAAGGATGCCTACGACAAGTGGGTCGAGGGCGGTTGGCCCGCACTGAACGCACCGCTCGCCCATGGCGGCCAAGGGCTGCCGCATGCGCTGGGCGCGCCGCTGAAGGAAATGGTCAACGCCGCCAATCTGGCCTGGGGCAACTTCCCGATGCTTTCGCACGGTGCGTTCGAAGCGGTCCTGCACCACGGCCAACCGTGGCAGCAGGAGGTATTCCTGCCGAAGCTGGCCTCGGGCGAATGGACCGGCACCATGTGCCTGACCGAACCGCACGCCGGCACCGACCTGGGCCTGCTTCGCACCCGCGCCGTCCCCACCAGCGACGACCGGTTCGCGATCACCGGCACCAAGATCTTCATCACCGCGGGCGAGCACGACCTCACCGACAACATCGTCCATCTGGTGCTGGCAAAGCTGCCCGATGCGCCGGAAGGCAGCCGTGGCATCTCGCTGTTCCTGGTGCCGAAGTTCAAGGTCGGCAAGGACGGCACGCTCGGCGAGCGCAACGCGGTGCGCTGCGGTGCGATCGAACACAAGATGGGCATCCACGGCTCGGCCACCTGCGTGCTCAACTTCGACGACGCCGAAGGCTGGCTGGTCGGCGAGCCGCACAAGGGGCTGATGGCGATGTTCACCATGATGAACTCGGCACGGCTGGGCGTCGGCCTGCAGGGGTTGGGGCTGTCCACCCGGGCCTACGAAAACTCCCTGCGCTACGCCCGCGAGCGGCTGCAGATGCGTGCGCTGTCGGGGCCGAAGAACCCCGGCAAACCGGCCGATCCGATCATCGTGCATCCCGACGTTCGGCGCATGCTGCTGACGCAGAAGGCACTCACCGAAGGTGGCCGCGCACTGTCGACCCATGCGTTGCTGCAACTGGACATCGCCCTGTCCAGCAGCGACGAGGCCACGCGCAAGCAGGCCGACGACCTGGTCGGCTTCCTCACCCCGATCGTCAAGGGCTGCCTGACCGAGTGGGGCGTGGAAACCACCTACCACGCGGTGCAGTGCTTCGGTGGCCACGGCTACATTGCCGAGCACGGCATGGAGCAGCTGGCGCGAGATGCCCGCATCACCACCCTGTACGAGGGCACCACCGGCATCCAGGCGCTGGATCTCATGGGCCGCAAGACCATGCAGCTGAAAGCCGCGGGCCTGCGCGTGTTCCTCGCGGAAATCGAAGCCTTCTGCGCCGGCAACGAGGGCAACGATGCGGTGGCCGAGTTCATCGGGCCGCTGCGCGCGAAGGCGGCCGAGTGGCTGAGCCTGACCAGCGCGATCGGCAGCCGTGCAGGCAACGATCCGGAGGAAATCGGCGCGGCCGCGTGGGACTACATGTTCTATTCCGGCTACGTCGCGCTGGCGTACTGGTGGGCGCGGATGGTGGCGGCGGCGGAAAGCTCCAGCCACTCGCAGGCGTTCAAGCAGTCCAAGCGTGCCACCGCCCGCTTCTACTTCGCGCGGCTGCTGCCACGCGCGGACATGCACATGGCGTCGATCGAAGCCGGTGCCGACAGCCTGATGGCCCTGGATGCCGAGCATTTCGACGCGTGAGTCGTCGCGGTCGGCGATCAATCGCCGACCGCCAGCGTTGTCCTCAGCCGACCCTTGCCAGCTGCCGTCGATGGGCGCTTTGACTACCACAAACTGTCAAGAAAAGCGTATAAGCTGTTACTCCCATGGAGCCTGACAGAGCGCGACTTCGCCTCGTCCAGGCCGGCGCCTTCGAGGATCCGGCCTTCGACCCGTCATCCCCCGGCATCCCTGACGATACTTCTTCGACCACCGGCACGGCCGCCCTGCACCGGCCCGGCAGCGTGCGCCTGTTGTCACTGGACGCCCATGGTCGCGTGCTCGACTGGATGAGTTGGCAGGAAGCCGCCTGCCTCTACGCACGTGACGCGGTGGCCTGGACCCTTGGCGAACCCTGCGTGCATGTGCGCGGCGGCATCAACCGGCTCAGTGGCGAGCGCAGCATGCTGCACCTGCACCCGATCATCGCCGCACGCGGCCATCCACGCCCCAACGCGCTGCCGCCCACCCCCAGCCTGAGCAACCCCGCCCTGTTCGCGCGTGACCAGCATTTGTGCCTGTACTGCGGCAGGCAGTTCCCACGCCAACACCTGACTCGGGACCATGTGGTGCCGCAGTCCCGCGGCGGTCGCGACATCTGGGAAAACGTGGTCGCCGCCTGCTTCCACTGCAACTCGCGCAAGGGCGGACGCACCCCGCAACAGGCGGGCATGCCGTTGCTGGCGGTTCCGTACCGGCCGAGTTGGGTCGAACACCTGATCATGAGCAACCGCAACATCCTGGCCGACCAGATGGCCTTCCTGAAGGCGCAGCTGCCCAAACGCAGACCACGCTTCGACTGAGCCGCCACGACCTACTCGAGACACCGCTCGCGACACGCCTCGCCAGCGGGCTCCGCTGCCGCGACCGCAGGCGCTACACTGCGAGTCTTTCCATTCGCGACAACGAACAGATGAACCTGACCTTGGGCTTCACCGGCATGGATGAGCAGACCGAATCCAGGCTGCGCGCGATGTTCAGGTCACTCGCACCCGAGGTCACCCGCGCCTGGCGGCTGCTGCCGCACGACGAGGCCCGCTACGTGGTCGTCGACATGGACACCATGTACGGGCCGATGAGCTGGTTGAGCCTTGCCAATGCCGGCAAGCAGGTCATTGCCCTCACCCAGGCCGAGCGCACCAGCGCCGATTTCCTGCTGCGCCAGCCACTGACCGAAAACCGCCTGCAGGCACTGCTGGAAGCCATCGCCTGCGATGATGCAACCCCTGCTGCGCCGGCAGCGAACGCATCGATGGCCGACGACGCCCCGCCGCCGGAGTTCGCCGTGGAGGCACACGATGCCACCCCGGAGGCGCGCCTCCAGCCATCTGCGGATGACGTGGCTCAGGTCGTGGCGACCGCCGGTCCAACGCCACCCGGGACCACCGCCGAGGCGGCAACAACCGAAAAAGAGGCTTTGGCAGCAACCGCTGCGCCCGGCGTCACGCCTGCACGTGCGCAACCGGCTGTGCCCTTCGAACACGCGGCGTCCTCGGAACACGTTGAAGATGCCGTTCTCGACGATCCCGTCGATCCCGTCGATCCCGCCGTTCCCGCCGATCCCGACGACGCCGGCACTGCACCGGGCGCCATCGCTGCGCCCGCTATCGCCACTGACCAGCCCTGGTACAATCCGCAGGCGCGTCAGGGCCGATGGCTGCTGTCGAGCGACGCCGGCCCCGCCCTGCTGCTCGACTTCGACAACGGCGTGTATCACGGCCCGGCCACGCTGAAACCTTTGCAGCCGTTGTTCACGGCGTTCCCGCAGGAGGCTCCCCTGCAGCCGATGGATGCGTCCGACTGGGACGCCCATCCGGAGAGCAGCGGCGAAGCCCAGCCGCTGCAACGCCTGCATTGGTACGGCGCCCTGCTGGCCGGCGATGGCGCCCTGTTGCAGGGCATGGATCCCGCCGGCCAGTTCCGCCTGGGCAAGTGGCCGCGCACCGAACGCGAGTTTCCGCGACATTTCCGCATCGCCACCACGATGATGCGTGCCCCGGCGACCATCGCCGAGATCGCCGCCGCCTCGGAAGTGCCGGAGCGGGAAGTCATCGACTTCATCAACGCCCACAACGTCACTGGCCATGCGCAAGCCGTGGTCCACGCGCCGCCAGCGGAAGCGCCCGCCGTGCGCAGCGGCAGCCTGTTGTCGCGTTTGCGCGGCCGCGGCAGCTGAATGCAGGGCCGAACGCGGCCCGTTCACCTGCAATGCAACGTAAAATGGCCGGATGATCGATCCGGCCCGCTTCCCCCGTCTTTCCCGCATCGCGCACCCCGCCGACCTCCGGCAGTTCGACAGCCATGAATTGCAGTCCGTCGCCGATGAGCTGCGTTCGCACCTGATCGAGTCGGTCGGCAAGTCCGGCGGGCACTTCGGTGCCAACCTCGGCGTGGTCGAGCTGACCACCGCGCTGCACTATGTCTACGACACGCCGGATGACCGGATCGTGTGGGATGTCGGCCACCAGGCCTATCCGCACAAGATCCTCACCGGCCGCCGCGACCGCATCCACACGGTCAAGCAGAAGGGGGGAGTGGCGCCGTTTCCCAAGCGCGAGGAGTCCGAATACGACACCTTTGGCGTCGGCCACTCGTCGACCTCCATCTCGGCCGCGCTGGGCATGGCGATCGCCAACGCACAGGCCGGCAACGATCGCCATGTCGTCGCGGTGATCGGCGATGGCGCGATGACCGCCGGCATGGCCTACGAAGCGCTCAACCATGCCGGTGGCATGGACGAGGAACCCGACATCCTGGTGATCCTCAACGACAACCGCATGTCGATTTCCGAAGCGGTCGGCGGCCTGACGCGGATGCTCGGACGCATGTCCGGCAACCGCACGCTCAACGCCTTGCGAGAGGGCGGCAAGAAGCTGCTGGGCGACAAGGACGCAGCCCCCGCACGCTTCGTCAAGCGTTGGGAGGAGCACTGGAAGGGCATGTTCGTGCCGTCCACCTTGTTCGAGGAGATGGGCTTCCACTACACCGGCCCCATCGACGGCCATGACATGGACGCGCTGGTGTCCACGCTGCAGACCCTGCGCGGCCTGAAAGGCCCGCAGCTGCTGCATGTCATCACCACCAAGGGCAAGGGATACGAGCGCGCCGAGGGCGACCAGATCGGCTATCACGCCGTGTCACCATTCGACCCGGACATCGGCGTGGTCAGCAAGCCCGGCGCGGTGAAGAAGGCAACGTACACGGATGTCTTCAGCGACTGGCTGTGCGACATGGCGGCCAGCGATCCACGGCTGCTGGCGATCACCCCGGCGATGCGCGAAGGGTCGGGCTTGGTACGTTTCAGCAAGGAGTATCCCGAGCGCTACTTCGATGTCGCCATCGCCGAACAGCATGCCGTCACGCTGGCCGCCGGCATGGCCTGCGAAGGCGCCAAGCCGGTGGTCGCGATCTACTCGACCTTCCTGCAACGCGCCTACGACCAGTTGGTGCATGACGTTGCCATCCAGAACCTGGACGTCACCTTCGCCATCGACCGCGGTGGCGTCGTGGGTCCGGACGGTGCAACGCACGCCGGCAATCTCGACCTGAGCTACCTGCGCTGCGTGCCGAACCTGGTGGTGATGGCCGCCAGCGACGAAGCCGAATGCCGCGCCATGCTCACGACGGGCTACCAGCATGCCGGTCCGGCCGCGGTGCGCTATCCCCGCGGCAGTGGTACCGGTGTGGCCGCCGGCGAAGCCTTGCAGGCGCTGCCCATCGGCAAGGCCGAGCTCCGGCGCCAAGGCCAGGGCATCGCCCTGCTCGCCTTCGGCGCACTGCTGCCGGTAGCCGAACAGGTGGGTGAGGAGCTGGGGCTGACCGTCGTCAACATGCGTTTCATCAAGCCGCTGGACCGGGAACTGCTGCTGCAACTGGCGCAGACGCACGAAGGCTTCGTCACGCTCGAAGACAACGTCGTGGCCGGTGGCGCCGGCTCCGGTGTTGCCGAACTGTTCAGTGCCGAGGGCGTGGTGGTCCCGATCCTGCATCTGGGACTGCCGGACGCCTTCCAGCACCACGCCAGCCGCGAGGACCTGCTGGCCGAAGCGGGGCTGGATGCCGCCGGCGTGCGCGCCTCCGTGCGCAGGCGCTGGCCGCAGTCGGATGCGCCGGCCAGGATTGCCAGCGTCTGACTCGGTCGCCGCCACCGGTCACTCGCCCAAGCTTGGCAATAGCACGTGATCGTCGCGATGACGAGGAGCCGCACGTCAATCACTTCGGCCGTTGCCTCCCTCGGTCGGCAGGATGCCATCTTCACGCCGGAACGCCGCGATGGCGCTGAACCAGGACGCATGATGCTTGCCGTTGTTCGGATTTCTCGACGCCGTATCACCGGCGAAGACGGTGGGTGACGCGTTGAAAGGCATCCCCGACAGCGGCCTGCATGTCCGCCTGGCATCGGACCTCGGTACTTTCGGCGCTGACGTCGCTGCTGGTGGCGCGCGCAGCCGGCGATGAACGGAAAAGTCCTACGCGATCCTGTCCGCTGGCACTGTTCGCCGCGATGGCGGAACTGAGGAACCTGCGCGCTCGGGCACTGTTCGAACCGCCGGGCGAGCGTGGCGGCGCGGCACCACCGGCGAGGCCGTCACCCCGGCGGTCGTGCAAACGAGAAACGCCCCTCGAGGGGGCGCTGTACGGATACTGGCGGAGACGGAGGGATTCGAACCCTCGATGGAGTGTTTAGCCCCATACTCCCTTAGCAGGGGAGCCCCTTCGGCCACTCGGGCACGTCTCCGGATGCACTGGCCGCGGCGCTGTGCCGGGGCAAGGCCGCCAAGGATACCGCCTCAATCGACGTCCGGCAAACTCCGCGGCGCAGTGGCCGGCTCATCTTCCTCGCGCTGGATGCGCTGGTAGATTTCCTCGCGGTGAACGGCGACATCCTTCGGCGCGGTGATGCCGATACGTACCTGGTTTCCCTTGACGCCAAGCACGGTCACGCTGACCGAATCACCGATCATCAGGGTTTCGCCTACGCGGCGAGTGAGAATCAACATCCGGAAGACTCCATACAGCCCCCTGTGGCCCGATCGGATCGGTACCGCCGCAGGGCATGAACACAAACGGGTGAAGGCTGCATCGTACGGGGCTGGCAGAGGGCGCGGCAAGTGCAAATGGTCATGGTCGCGACGCGACCCAGGCCGGAAGCTGTGCCAATACCGAGGCAAGTTCGGGCGTATCGTTGCCACCGCCCTGCGCCATGTCCGCGCGACCACCACCGCGGCCACCGATCTGGCTGGCGACATGTCCCAGCAGTTCCCCGGCCTTGACCCGTTGCAGGGCAGCACCGCTGACACCGCTCACCAGAGCGACCTTGCCAGCGCCGTCGGCACCGGCAAGCACCACCACCGCGTCACCGAGCTGCTGCTTGAGCCGGTCGATCGCCTCGCGCAGTGCCTTGGCATCCAGACCTTCCACCCGTGCCGCGAGCACCTTGATGCCATCGGCATCCACCGCCTGGCCAGCCAGGTCACTGGTGGCGCCGGACGCCGCCTTGGCCTTCAGGGCATCCAGTTCCTTCTCCATTCGTTTCTGCCGGTCCAGCAACGCGCGCAGCTTCTCGGTGACATCGCCGATGGGGCCGCCGAGCAACACGGCGGCTTCCGCCAGGCTGCGCTCCTGCGAAGCAACATGCTCCAGCGCACCCTGCCCGGTCACCGCCTCGATGCGGCGTACGCCGGCGGACACGCCACCTTCTGAAAGGATCTTGAACAGGCCGATGTCACCGGTGCGGCGGGCATGGGTGCCGCCGCACAGCTCGGTGGACGTCGGGCCGAAGCGCAGCACGCGCACCTGCTCGCCGTACTTCTCGCCGAACAGGGCGACCGCGCCGAAATCCAGCGCTTCCTGCATGCCCATGTGGCGGATCTCGCCCTCGTGGTTGGCGCGGATCTCGGCGTTGACCCGACGCTCGATTTCCGCCAGTTCCTCCGCCGACAGCGGCTGGAAATGGGAAAAGTCGAAGCGCAGCCGCTCAGGCGCCACCAGCGAGCCCTTCTGCTGCACATGCGTGCCAAGCACCTCGCGCAGGGTCGCATGCAGCAGGTGGGTGGCGCTGTGGTTGAGGACCGTCGCCGCACGACGCTCGACGTCGATGGCACCGCCGAGCATGTCACCGACATCCAGCGCGCCGAACTG
>JAUNRQ010000051.1 GCA_030535605.1 Pseudoxanthomonas suwonensis | reverse complement strand
CCAGCCGCTTCTACCTGTCGCTGGAAGACAACCTGATCCGCATCTTCGCCGGCCCGACCGTGCAGAAGATGATGACCCGCCTGGGCCTGCAGGAAGACGACATCATCGAGAGCCCGCTGGTGACCCGCCAGATCGCCGGTGCGCAGCGCAAGGTCGAATCCCACAACTTCGACATCCGCAAGAACCTGCTGGACTTCGACGACGTCAACAACGATCAGCGCAAGGTCATCTACCAGCAGCGCGACGAGCTGCTGGAATCGGACAGCGTCAGCGACAACATCGCCGGCATCCGCGGCGACGTGGTCGCCGAACTGGTGGATCGCTTCGTGCCACCGGACTCCATCGACGAGCAGTGGGACCTGCCGGGCCTGGAAGCCGAGCTGCAGGCCGACTTCGGACTGGACATCGCGCTGCAGTCGATGGCCGCCGAGCGCGACGAACTGGACGCCGAGGCGATCGCCGAACACGTGCAGCAGGCCGTGGACGGGTTGTTCGAGCAGAAGGAAGCGCAGGTCGGTGGCGAAACCATGCGCATGCTGGAAAAGCATCTGATGCTCAACGTGCTGGACCAGAACTGGAAGGAACACCTGGCGCGCATGGACTACCTGCGCCAGGGCATCCACCTGCGCGGCTACGCGCAGAAGCAGCCCAAGCAGGAATACAAGCGCGAAGCCTTCGAGCTGTTCTCGCAGATGCTGGAGAAGGTCAAGCACGAAGTGGTCGCCACCCTGGCTCGCGTGCGCGTGCGCACCGAGCAGGAGGTGGCCGACGCCGAAGCCGCCGAGCGCGCGCGCCTGGAGGCGATGGTCCAGCGCATGCAGTTCCGCCATCCGGATTCCGGCGCCATGGGTGCCGACGAGGAAGCTGCCGACGTGCTCGGCGCGACCGACTTCGCCGACCGCCAGGCCGCCTTGCCGAAGGTCGGCCGCAACGAGGCGTGCCCCTGCGGCAGCGGCAAGAAGTACAAGCACTGCCACGGGCAGCTGGGCTGACGCCACGCCGCCGAGTCCGGCTCGATTCCATCAGGGCTGATCCGGCACCGCGATCCGCCGTCGGCGCTGGCATTGGCCATTTCCCGCGTCCGGGCGCCATTTCACCCGTATTCGTCTCTGCCCATTCATTTATGGTGAGTTAGGCTGGTAAAACACCAAATCACAAAGACTTGGCAGGCCTGACGTGGATGCGAATGCCGCGCTTGACCTGCCGTGGCAGCCAACGGCGGCAAACGATGCCGTGGATGCTTAGGCAGACTTGGCGCGCCCGCGCCGGCAGCGTGACTACGGGATCCGTCACGGCAGCGCCGGTGGCGATGGCCGCCGTTCGCGCTATGCCCGTGACCGTGTTCCAACCCTGTTCCGCAGCGTCTGAACACGCGAAGGACGCGGGTCCCGGCGGGCCGCATTGTCCAGCGGGTATGCTGGTGCGATGACCGACGCCCCTCCACGCCCGCTGTTCCGGCCCACCACCCTGGAGGCGTTGAACGCCTCCTCCGACAACACCGCGATGCAACCGCTGGGCATCGTCTTCACCGAACTCGGTGAGGACTTCCTGCGCGGAAGCATGCCGGTGGATGCGCGCACCCACCAGCCGTACGGCCTGCTGCATGGCGGCGCGTCGGTATTGCTGGCCGAAACCCTCGGCAGCACCGCGGGGATGCTGGCGGCACCAGCGGGCAAGGGCGTGGTCGGGATCGAGATCAATGCCAACCACCTGCGCGGGGTACGCAGCGGAACGGTCACCGGCACCGCGCGGGCGCTGCATGTCGGTCGCAGCACGCAGGTATGGGAGATCCGGATCGAGGACGAGCGCGCCCGGCTGGTCTGCGTCTCGCGCCTGACCGTGGCGGTCATCGATCTGCCAGGACACGTCGCGGGCGACTGACGTCAGGGTGCGGGCCGGAGCGTCAACACCCGTCCCGCAAAGCAACGCAGGCACCGTGATCCGGCTGGTGCGAATTCGGCCGCGCCGGTATCTTGGCGGGATGCCTGTCACCAATGCCGATTCCCCCATGCTGCGCGTCTTGCGCTACCTCTGGCGCGTGCCGCTGCTGCTGTGGCATGCATTGGTGCATCTGCCGCTGGTGCTGCTGCTGATCTCGCTGCCGCGGGCGCTGCGCGAGCGCCGCCTGCGCAGCGGCGAGAGCTTCGAGCATCGGGTGATGCGCGCCTGGCAGGCCGGGCTGATGCGGGTGTTCGGGTACCGCACGCGCCGCTTCGGCACGCCGTTGCCGGGGGCCACGTTGTTCGTCGCCAACCACGTGAGCTGGCTGGACATCGTCGCCCTGCACAGCCAGCGCATGCTCGGCTTCGTGGCCAAGCGCGAGATCGCCGGCTGGCCGCTGGTGGGCCGGTTGGCCCAGCGCGGTGAAACCATCTTCCATCAGCGTGGCGACACCGGCTCGCTGGGCGGGGTGATGGAAGAAATGAGCCGTCGCCTGAGTGCCGGCCGGTCGGTCGCGGTGTTCCCCGAGGGGCGCACCCGCGACGGTCGCGAAGTGGGGCCGTTCCACGCGCGCATTTTCCTGGCGGCGGTCGAATCCGGTGCCCCGGTACAGCCGGTTGCGCTGCGTTACGGCCGTGCCGGTGACGCCCAGTCGCGCATCGCCTTCGCCCCTCGGGAGAATTTCGCCGGCAACTTCCTGCGCCTGCTGGGCGCGCGCGGAGGCGATGCCGAGGTCCACTTCCTCGAACCCATCGCCAGCAGCGATATCGAGGGCAGGCGGCGCATCGCCGAGGTGGCGCGGCAGCGGATCGTCGAGGTGATGCAGGAGTCGCGAACGCGGTGAGCATCGTTGCCTCGGCGTATCGGCCTCCGTGGTGGCTGCGCAGTCCGCACGTGCAGTCATTGCTGGGAACCAGCCCGATGCGTCGCCAGCGCGGGGCACGCGCCTTGCGCGCATCCGGCAGCCGCGGCGAACCGGTGCTGGTGGACGCGGGCGAGGGCGTGCGGTTGCAGGGTGTGCTCAACCGGCCCGGCACCGCGCCGCGCGCCCTGGCCTTGCTGCTGCATGGCTGGGAGGGCAGTGCGGAATCCAGTTACATGCGCCTGACCGCAGCGCAACTGCTGCAGCAGGGCGTGACGGTGTTCCGCTTGAACTTCCGCGATCACGGCGACAGCCACCATCTCAACGAAGGCCTGTTCCATTCCAATCTTCTTGACGAGGTGGTGCGGGCGGCGGTGCAGGTGCAGCAGCGCTGGGGCCAAGGCCTTCCGATGCTCGCCGCCGGTTATTCGCTGGGCGGCAACTTCGCCCTGCGCGTGGCCCTGCACGGCCCGCGCCATGGTCTGTCGCTGCAGCGGGTGGCCGCGGTCTGCCCGGTGCTGGATCCGGCGCACACCATGGACGCGATGGAGCAGGGGTTGCCGCTGTACCTGCGTCATTTCGAACGCACGTGGACGCGCTCGCTGCGGCGCAAGTTCGCGCTGTTCCCGCCGCAGGATTTCGATGACGCAACCCTGCGCTTGGGCATGCGCGAACTCACCGCGTGGCTGGTCGACCGGCACACGGGGTTCGACAGCCTGGATGCGTATTTCGATGGCTACAGCATTGCCGGCACGCGCCTTGCCGGCTTGCAGGTTCCTGCCGACGTGCTGATGGCCGAAGACGACCCGGTGATCCCGGTCGAGGATTTCCGCCAGTGGACGTTGCCGTCAGGCGTGCGCGTGGAACTGGCCCGCCACGGCGGGCATTGCGGGTTTCTGGAAGGCGCAGGGCTGGACGGCTACGCCGAGCGCTGGGTGGCGCAGCGGCTGTTGCAAGCGTTGCCGGCGTTAAACTAGCCGATTCCCGCTCGCCGGCCGGTCCGGCTCCAACAGGTTCGACACCATGCAGGACACCATCCGCCAGGCCTTGCGCGACGGCGCCATCGACACCGCCCTTGGACAGGCCCGTGATTGGGCGAGCCGCTCGCCGCAGGATGCCCAGGCCCAGCGCTGGCTGGCCATCGCCCTGCGCCAGGCCGGACAGACCGACGAGGCGCGCAAGGTGATCGAACGCGCGATCTCGCTGGCACCGGAGGACTCCGACCTGCATTTCACCCATGCCGGATTGCTGCTGGGTGCCCAGCAGGTCGACGCCGCGACCGAAGCTCTGGATCGCAGCGTCGAGTTCAACCCCAACCAGCTGGGTGCCTACATCATGCAGGCGCACCTGGCGCTTGCCCGTGGCGAAGGCGATGAGGCGGCGCGACTGGTGCGCTTGGGCGAGCGCATCGAAGAGGACCATCCGCAACTGGTGGCGGTGAAGGGTCTGCTGGCGCTGCGCACCGGTGACGCCGACGAGGCGCTCAAGCTGCTGTCGCAGGCGTCGCAACAGGCGCCGGACGACGCCCGCATCCTGCACGGCCTGGGCATGGCCTATCAGGCCAAGGGCCATCTGGCGTTCGCCGAACAGGCGTTCGCCAAGCTGCTGGCGCAGCATCCGAAGCTGGTGCCGCTGCGCCTGCAGCTGGCCCGCCTGCAGCATGCCCAGGACCGTCCGGACGATGCACTGGAGCAGGTCCGCGGCATGCTGGCCGAGGCACCTGACGCGCCGGGCCTGCTGCGCATCGCCGGTGAGCTGGCGTTGCAGTTGGGCCGCGACCAGGAGGCCATCGACTGGCTGCGCAAGGCGGTGCAGGCGATGCCCGGCGAGCCACGCGCGCTGGAAGCCGCGCTGCAGGGCTGGTGGCGCCTGCGTGATTTCGACGATGCCCGGTCCGTGCTCGATGCATTGATCGACGCGCATCCGCAACAGCCGACGCTGTGGCGTGCGCGCATGCAACTGGCCGAGATGGCCGGCGAGGACGACGACGACGTGCTGCAGCTGTGGCTGGCCGAAGTGCCGGATTCCGTTGCCGCGCTGGAAATGCGCATGGCGCTGCAGGGGCGCGACGGCATGCGCGCCGAGGCCGACGCCACCGCCCGTTCCATCCTCGAACTGCAACCTGGTCATGGCCCTGCCAACCTGCAACTGGTGGCGGGACTGGTGGCCGATGACCCGTCGGCGGCGGTAGCGCGTCTGGACGAACTGCTGGAGCAGGCACAGGGCGAGGACAATCGCACCCTGCTGCAGGACTGGCGCGCCAGCGCGCTGGAAGCGGCGGGTCGTCATGGCGAGGCCGTGCAGACCTGGCTCCAGCTGCAGGCGGCGGTGGCACCGCACCGCGCACCGCTGCCGGCACTGACCGCCGCCCCGGTGCAGTGGCCCGCCGCGGCCGACAGCGGCGCCGGCAATGGGGTGGCGTTCGTGTTCGGCCTGCCCGGTTCCGGCCTGGAGCGAGTGGTGCCGGCGCTGGGTCGCTGGTTCGGGGCATGGCGTGCCGACCGGTTCGGTGCCAACCCGCCGAACGACGCGTTCCAGTACCTGGACAGCGCCGGTCGCATCGCTGCCGGTGATCTGTCCGCCGACACCTGCATGCGCGCCTGGGAAGCGGCGATGCCGGCGCGCGGCATCCAGGCGGCGGCGATCATCGACTGGCTGCCGTGGTGGGACAACGCGCTGCTGCAGGTGCTGCGCCCCAACCTGCCGGCGGCGCGCCTGCTGTATGCGCTGCGCGACCCGCGCGACATGCTGCTGCAGTGGCTGCGCGGCAACATCATCGGCGTGCCGTTCGCGATCGACTCGATCGACGCCGCGGCCCGTTGGCTCGCCGACGCCCTGCACCATGTCGTCGCCCTTCGCGACGGCAAGCTGCTGGACCTGCAGCTGATGCGTCTGGACGAGAACAGCGACACCCTCGCCCGCGACGTGCTGGCCAAGGCCTTGTCGCTGGATCTGTCCGAGGCACCGTCGGTGACGACCGTGACCTCGTCGCAGCCCGCCGGCCACTGGCGCCACTACAGCGAAGTGCTGGCCGGTCCGTTCGCGATCCTGCAGGAGGTCGCGGTCGAACTGGACTATCCGGCCCGCTGACGCGCTGGACAACGCCGGCCCCGCGCTGCAACCCTAGAGGGCCCGATCCCGCTTTCGAGGCCCTCGCCATGAAATTGCGCAGTGACAGCTTCCAGCACGGCCAGCCGATTCCCGCCACCCATGCGTTGGGCGCGCGCGATGGCTTCGGCGGCAATCGCAATCCGCACCTGGCCTGGCACGATGCGCCCGCCGGGACGGCGTCGTTCGTGCTGCTGTGCATCGATACCGATGCGCCCACCGATGCTTCGTTGGCCGGCAAGGACGGCGTGCAGATCCCGGTGGAGCACCCACGCGGCGACTTCGTGCACTGGGCGGTCATCGACATGCCGGCGGACACGCGCGAGATCGCGGCCGGCAGTGCCGCCGACGGCGTCACCAAGGGCGGCAAGCCGGCCGCGGCCCTCCCCGAGGGTGGCCGCCAGGGCCTGAACGACTACACCGGCTGGTTTGCCGGCGACACCAGCGGGATGGCCGGCGACTATCACGGCTACGACGGGCCATACCCGCCGCCGAACGATTTGCGCGTGCATCGCTATTTCTTCCGCCTGTTCGCGCTGGATGTGGCCAGTCTTGGCCTGGCCGAAAGCTTCACCGCAGGCGAAGCGCTGCAGGCCATGCAGGGTCATGTGCTGGCCGAAGCCAGCCTCTACGGCACCTACAGCCTGCACGGGGGGTGAGCAGCCCCCGGTCCGCCGGAGCGGAGCCTGCTCCGTTTCACCCGTGACGTCCGGGGTTCGAGACCACGGACGCCTCAGCGGCGGTGCTCAGGGATCGACGCGTTCGCTTTCCACGACCGTGTCGAGGACCCAGGCGGTGGCCGGGCCATTGGCCGGTGGATTGGCGATGTCGTACCGCTGGACCCGCAGCACGTTGCGCACGCCGGGCTCGTGGTCGAAGCCCTGGATGATGTCGTGGAAGGGTTGCAGTTCGCCCGCGGTCCCGGTGCGCAGGCCCTGCTCGTCGTAGGCGAGTTCGCGGACCTGCAGGCACTGGCGATTGGGCGTCAGCGGGTCGTGGCAGGGCTCGGTTCGGGCGGCGACTTCCAGGAACACCGTGCGGCCGCCGCTGCCGTAGCGGGTGGCGTCCGTGGGTTCGCCTTCGAACTGCAGGACCGCGCCGTTGCCGGCGGTCAGGGTCAGTGCCGGCGACGCGCCCTGGCCGAGGGACATCGCCATCTGCCCCTGCAGCAGTTCGCCGACGATGCGGTCGACCTCCATCAGCGCCGGCTCGCAGGCCATCTTCGTCGACATCATAGCACCGACGATGAGTGCGTCCTCGCCAACGTCAACGTCGCCGCCGATCTGGTTGCAGCCATTGAGCACGGCGATGCGACGGTCCTCGAAGCGCAGCGCGAGCATGCGCCCGGGCGTGTCCAGCAGGCCGCGGATCGGGGTGCCATCGGCCGCGGTCGCACCGCGCAGGTGCCAGACGTGCGCCTGCAGGCGAGTGCCGGCATCGTCCGCGGCGGATGTTGCGTCCGCGGACGCGGCTGATGGCCGTGCCGGCGGGTTGTCGGCCTCGGTCGGTGGCGGCGGCGTGCAGCCGGCAAGGCTGACGGCAAGACAGGTGGCGAGAAGCGTCGCAATCAGGGGCGGGCGGGGCAGGGGCATGGCGGGTTCCATCACGGAGAAAAGGTTGTCGGCGGATGCCGCCGCAGCAGCGTCAGCATGCCGGCGTGGATGTTGGTGCCGTGTCGTCGCGCTGCGGATGTGGCCATCGGCCGGCTCAGGCACTGGCCGGCAACCACAGCAGCAGGGCGATGCCCAGCAGGATCCGGTACACCGCAAATCCGGTGTAGCGATGGCCCTTGATGTAGCCCAGCAGCCAGCGCACCACCAGGAACCCGGTGAGCGTCGCGGCGGCGAAGGCAATGCCGACCTCGTCCCAGGCTTCGCCACCCAGCGCGCCGTCGTTCCACAGTTCCAGGAACGCGTAGGCGCTGGCGGCGAACATGGTCGGGATGCCCACCAGAAACACGAACTCGGTCGCCGACGAGCGTCGAGACAGGCCGGCGAGCATGGCGATGAAGATTGCTGCGGCCGAACGCGAGGTTCCCGGGAACACGCCGGCCACCACCTGCGCCAGGCCCACCAGCACCGCGACCGTCCAGGTCACGTCGGTGCGGTCACCGCGGCGCTCGGCCAGCCGCTCGGCGAGGATCATCCAGACGCCGCCGATCACCAGCGCCCAGGCGATCGGCGTCACCGTTTCCGGCAGTTCCCAGCCCAGCAGTCGCACCGGCAGGCCCACCAGTGCGGTCACCAGGAACGCAGCGGCGATCTTGATCGCGTAGTCGCGATTGTGGCGCTCGCCCAGCCCGGTGGCCAATGACCACAGCCGCTGCCGGAACACCAGGGTGATGGCGAGGATCGCGCCGGCCTGGATGACGATGTTGAAGAAGTCCGAGCGCTGCTCGCCGATGAAGTGCTGGGCGATCAGCAGGTGGCCGGTGCTGGAGACGGGCAGGAACTCGGTCAGCCCTTCGATGATGCCCAGCAGCAGGGCCTCGAGCGTGGAAGACATGGCAGGTGGCGATCCTTCAAACGGCGGCAGGCATCGGTCGTGCGTGCCGAGGTGCGTTGCAAGCCGGCAAGGGTAACAGTGCGGCCGCGGGCCCGGGCAGGAGGCATTTCGCCGTGGCGTGGAGGCGGGCGCGCCGAAGTTGTACATACGCCGGCGTGCGTCGATGTAAAATCACCTGTTTGCAACGGGTCGGCATCGGCGCGCGCCTTGCAGGGATGGCAGGGTCAAGGTCTGGGCTGCTCCCGCCAGACACTTCCTTTCCGCAGCCGGCCAGCACCCATGTCCATCGAAAACATCCAAGAACTCATCCGCGAACACAAGGTCGAATTCGTCGACCTCCGCTTCACCGACATGCGGGGCGTGCAACACCACGTGACCTTTCCCGCGTCGATCGTCGACGACAGCCTGTTCGAGGACGGGCGCATGTTCGACGGCAGCTCGATCAACGGCTGGCGCGGCATCCAGAATTCGGACATGGTGCTGCTGCCGGATCCCGACAGCGCCTACCTGGACCCGTTCACCGCCGATCCCACGCTGGTGCTGGTTTGCGACATCCTCGACCCGACCACCATGCAGGCCTACGAGCGCGACCCGCGCGGCATCGCCCGTCGCGCCGAGGCCTACCTGAAGGCCAGCGGGATCGCCGACACGGCCTTCTTCGGCCCAGAGCCGGAGTTCTTCATGTTCGACTCGGTGCGCTTCGCCAATGACATGGGCCACGTGTTCTACCAGGTGGATTCCGAGGAAGCGGCGTGGAACTCCGGCCGTGACTACGCCCACGGCAACAGCGGCTACCGGCCGACGGTCAAGGGGGGCTATTTCCCCGTCGCACCGCTGGATTCGCTGCACGACATCCGCGCCGAGATCTGCAAGGAGCTGATGCAACTGGGGCTGGAGGTGGAGGTGCATCACCACGAAGTCGCCAACGCCGGCCAGTGCGAGATCGGCGTGCGTTTCGACACCCTGACCAAGAAGGCCGACGACCTGCTGACGCTGAAGTACGTGGTCAAGAACGTCGCCCATCGTTACGGCAAAACCGCGACTTTCATGCCCAAGCCGATCGTCGGCGACAACGGCAGCGGCATGCATGTGCACATGAGCCTGTCCAAGGGTGGCCAGAACCTGTTCTCCGGCGATGGCTACGGTGGCCTCAGCCAGATGGCGCTGTGGTTCATCGGCGGCATCTTCAAGCATGCGCGCGCGGTCAACGCCTTCGCCAACAGCAGCACCAACAGCTACAAGCGGCTGGTGCCGGGCTTCGAAGCGCCGGTGATGCTGGCGTACTCGGCCTCCAACCGCTCGGCCTCGTGCCGCATTCCCTATGTCGCCAACCCCAAGGCACGGCGCGTGGAAATGCGCTTCCCGGATCCGATGAACTCCGGCTACCTGATTTTCTCGGCGCTGCTGATGGCCGGCCTGGACGGGATCAAGAACCAGATCGACCCGGGCGGCCCGGCCGACAAGGACCTCTACGACCTGCCCCCGGAAGAAGCCAGGGACATTCCCACCGTGTGCCATTCGCTGGACCAGGCGCTGGAAGCACTCGACGCCGACCGCGAATTCCTCAAGGCCGGCGGCGTGTTCACCGATGACTTCATCGACGCCTACATCGCGACCAAGATGAAGGAAGTCACCGCCTTCCGCGCAGCGACGCATCCCTTGGAATACCAGCTCTACTACACCATCTGACGTTGCGTTCCGGCCCGCACCGCGCGGGCACGGACGGGCGGCTGTCCGGCCCGGCGCAGCGCGCCGGGCGTTCGGGCGGGATGCGCGCCAGTGCCGCGCAGGCATCCGATCGCGGTACCTCCCGCCGTGCTTGAATCTCTGCTCGGGGGCACCCACGGCCACCGACGGACCGCGTGCGGGCGGGGCGCCGGCGTGCCGCGACCCGCACTCACTGGACAGGCGGGGCAAGGCGCCACGCCTTGCATCATGCGCCTGCCTGCGTTGCAATGGCCGCATGCATCCGCGAACCCTTCTTGCAGCCGCGTGCCTGACCCTGCTGGTCGCCTGCGCGCACCAGCCGCAGCGCAATCCCATGGCCACCTGGGTGGCGTCGGAGAACTTCGACGAACGCCGGCCAGTGGCCATCGTCTTGCACTTCACCCAGCAGGATTCGGTCCAGGAAAGTCTGGACACGTTGCGCACTGCCAATTCGCAGGGCCGGGTCAGTTCCCACTACCTCGTCGGCAAGGACGGCGGTATCTACCAGCTGGTGGCCGACAACGCGCGCGCATGGCATGCCGGCGGCGGGCGCTGGGGCACGATCACCGATCTCAACAGCGCTTCGATCGGCATCGAGATCGACAACAACGGCATCGCGCCGTATACCGAGCCGCAGATCGCCGCGTTGATCGAGCTGTTGCGCGATCTCACCACCCGGCTGCGGATCCCGCCGACCCAGGTGCTCGGTCATTCCGACCTGGCACCGACCCGCAAGATCGATCCCGGCCCGCATTTTCCCTGGCAACGGTTGCATGCCGCCGGTTTCGGTGTCTGGCCCGGCGAACTGCAGGAGCCGCCACCGGGCTTCGACGGCTGGCTGGCGATGGCCGCGGTCGGCTATCCGCTGGACGATCGCGCCGCGGCGCTGCGCGCGTTCCGCATGCGATTCCGCGGTCGCGATGACGGCGGCGACCTGGCCCCGCAGTTCGATCCCGAAGACCTGCGCATCCTTCACGCTTTGACGCGCTGAGTCACGGACGAGCGCCGCAGCGACTTGCCTCCCTCCCGCAGGGGGATTTTCCCGGTGTCGTGCTGTCGGCAGATGCGACGCACGGCAACGTGCGACCCTCCAGACCTTGTCCGGAGGTTTGCTCGTGAACACGTCATCCCGTCGCACATGCGGACAGGCGCGCCGCCGGCATGCCGGTCCGGGTACGCGGCTGGCGCCGATGCATCCCCGACGCCGCTGCGAGAAGTGCGTCAGTCGGGCAGGGTGATGCTCACGACCAGACCGCCGCCGTCGCGATTGGCCAGTCCGATGCGGCCGCCATGCGCTTCGGCGATTTCCCTGGCCAGTGCCAGTCCCAGCCCGGTGCCATGGCGTTTGGTGGAATAGAACGGCAGCAGCGCCTGTGCGATCACCGCATCACTCATGCCGCTGCCGCGATCCAGCACGTCGATGCGCCAGGCGTCGGGCAGGCGTCGCAGTTGCAGTTGCACGGTAGCCTCGCCACCGCCGGCTTCGTGGGCGTTCTTCAGCAGGTTCAGCAAGGCCTGCTCCATCTGCGCCGGATCGAAGCGGACGATGCCGTCGCGGTGCTCGCCGCGCCAGCCGAACGCGATCTGCGACGCCAGTCCGGCGAGGAAGCCGCCCCATTCGATCGCCTCTCGGCGCGGCGCAGGCAGCTTGGCGAAGCGGGCGTAATCGCGGATGAAGCTTTCCAGATGGCGGGCCCGCTCCTCGATGGTGGCCAGCGCCTGCGGCAGCCGCTCGGGCTGCCCGCGGCGCAGCAGTTCCTGGCTGGAATGCGCCAGCGAAGCGATCGGGGCAAGCGAGTTGTTCAGCTCATGGCTGATGATGCGGATGACCTTTTTCCAGGTCTGCACTTCCTGCCGCCGCAGTTCGGCGGTGAGCTGGCGCAGCAGGAACAGTTCGTGCGGCTTGCCGTTGAGCCGGAACGCGCGGCGTGACAGGTGCACGACGTCCTCGTCGTCGTTGTCGTTTCCACCGACATTGAACAGGGCATCGCCGCCACGGGCGATGGCGTCGGCCAGCGCAGGGTGCGCGGCAGCGACGATCTCGCCGAACCGCCGGCCTTCCAGCCGCTGGCCGTCGCCCAGCAGGCGCCGGGCGGCGAGGTTGGCCAGCACCACGCGGCCGCCGGCATCCAGCAGCAGCAATGCGACAGGGGTGTTCTGCACCACGGTGTCCAGCAGCAGTTCGCGCTGCGTCAGCGCAAGGCGCTGCTCACGCAGGGTGTTGCCCAATGCGTTGTGTGCATCGACCAGCTCGGCCATGTCGTTGCGCGCCGGTGCCAGGCCGTGGCTGTAATCGCCGTCACGGTAGCCGGCGATCAAGGCCAGCAGGGCGCGGCGGGTAGTCGCCTCGCGCGACAGCAGTCGCCAGATCAGCGCAGCCAGCAGCAGCCATGGCGCGATGCCGGCGGCCATCAGCCACGGCAAGGACCATCTGAAATACCAGCCGGCCAGCGCTGCGGACGCGGCCAGCGACAGGCAGCCCAGCACCGTGAGCAAGGCGCGCCAGCGGTTCGGGATGACGGGCAGGCGCACGCTCAGCCGCGCTCGATGCCGTGACGGTCCATGCGCCGGTACAGCGCCTGTCGCGACAATCCCAGTTCCGCCGCGGCTTGGGCGATGACGCCCCGATGCCGGGCGAGCGCGTCGCGGATGCTGTCGGCGTCCGGCTCGGGCGGATCGGGGCTGGCGGGGGACTCGGGCAGTTGCAGGTGGCGGGGTTGCAGCTGGTCGCCTTCGGCGATCACGCAGGCGCGCTGGATCACGTGCCGCAGTTCGCGCACGTTGCCAGGCCAGTCGTGTCGCAACAGGGCGCGTTCGGTGGCCTCGCCGAGGCTCTTGGCGTCGCCCAGGAAGTGCCGCGCCAGCGGCAGGATGTCGTCCCGACGGTCGCGCAGCGGTGCCAGTTCCAGGGTGATGCCGTCCAGCCGGTAGTAGAGGTCTTCGCGGAACGTGCCGGCCTCGACCATGCCGCGCAGGTCGGCATTGGTCGCGCTGACCACGCGCACCCGCACCGCGTGCTCGCGGGTGCCTCCCAAGCGGGTGAAACGCCCGGTTTCCAGTGCGCGCAGCAGGCGGGTCTGGCCATCCAGCGGCAGGGTGCCGATCTCGTCCAGGAACAGGGTGCCGCCATCGGCGGCCTCGAACTTGCCGATGCGCGTGCGCGTGGCCCCGGTGTAGGCACCGGCTTCGGCGCCGAACAATTCGGATTCGATCAATTCGGCCGGCAGCGCGCCGCAGTTCACCGCCACGAACGGGCCGGCGGCGACCGCCGAGTTGGCGTGCACGATCTCGGCGACGCGTTCCTTGCCGCTGCCGTTGGGTCCGCTGATCAGCACCGGCAAGGCAGAGCGCGCCACCTTGCAGGCCATTGCCAGCAGTTGCTCGCTGCGCACGTCCTCGAACACGAAACCGCACAGGTCGAACCTGGCCCGGAGTTCTTCCCGGCGGCGGCGCGTGGCGCGGCGCTGGCGCAGCGATTCGCGTTGCAGCTCGTGCAGCTCGATGAGGTTGCGTGCCGCGGCCACCAGCTTGGCGTCGTCCCACGGCTTGCCGATGTAATCGGCCGCGCCGGCCTTGACCAGTTCCACCGCGTGCTCCAGCTGGGTCCAGGCGGTCAGCAGGATGATCGGCAGGTCGGGCCAGCCGTCGCGGATCGCGGCGAACAGGGCCCGGCCTTCCTCGCCGCTGGTGGTGTCGGCGGTGAAGTTCATGTCCTGCACCACCAAGTCGATGTCGCCGCGCTGCAAGCGCCTGAGCCCGGCTTCGGGCGACTCGGCATGCACCACGTCGATGTCGTGCAGGGCGAACAACATCTCCAGCGCGGTAGCGACCGCAGGGTTGTCGTCGATGACGAGGATGGTGGGCATGGCGGAAGCCTAGCGGATGGCGATCAGACGCTGCGAGTGGCGGTGGCCGGCGGAATCGACGCCGCCCGCAATGCCGGCCACAGTACCGCCAGCTGGCCCAGCCCCCACAGCGCCAGCGCACCGATGGGCAACACTTGCCATGGCAGTCGTGGCAACTCGTATCGGCTCATCAGCAACTGGTTGATGGCGAACGCCAGCAACATCCCCAGCACCACGCCGCCGGTGACGATCAGGAAGTTCTCGACCTGGAAGTAGCGCAGGATTTGACCGCGAGTCGCGCCCAACGCGCGTCGCACCCCGATCTGCTTGGTGCGCTGCTGGACCCAAAAGCTGGCGAGGCCTCCGATGCCGAAAGCAGTGATCAAGAGCAGCAGCACGCTAACGACGATCAACAGCCACGTTACGGCCCGGTCCCGACTGTAGTATCGGCTGCGCATCTCCTCGAGAGTGCGTTGGCTGTTGATGACGCGATTGGGGTCCAGCCGATTGAGGGCGTCAACCCCTGCCTTGAGGACCGCCGCCCGTTGGTCTGGCGTTGTGCGCAGCACGTACCAGCTCATGTCGGAGGTCACGGGGACGAACAAGGACGAGTACGCATTGGCCGGGTCACCGCTCGGCTGGCCACCCGGTGCAAGCATCTTGGCGGTGATGCCGACAATGCGGCTGCCTCCTTCGCCCATCCCGAACACCTGCTTGCCGAGCGCCGACTCGCCCGGGAACAGCTTTCCGGCCAAATCTTCGGTGACGACCAGGGCAGGGAAGGTGACTTTCCCACCGGAAAAGATCACTTCGGCCGCTTGGAACTCGTCTTCGGTGAACCAGCGGCCCTGTTTGAGCTTGAGGCCGGACGTTTGGAGAAATCCCGGGTCCGCCGTCACCATGTTCGTCGTCAGGGTGGGGTTCTGCTGATCCGGCTTCAGGCTGAGCGATGTGTTCCAGGAATTGTTGGCGAAGGGGAACTGACCGACCGCGATGGCGGACTCCACTCCCGGCGCCGCCCGAAGAGCGTCAAGGTCCTCGGCTATGCGGACGCTGGCCTTCTTCTCGGGATCCAGGCCGATGCTCGCGATCATGACCAGCCGCTCTTCATCGATGCCACTGGATTGGGACATTCTCGAGACGCGCTCGCCGATCACGAACACGGCGTTGCAAAGGATGGCGCAGGCGACTGCAATCTGAAGCAAGATCAGTGCGACGGCGGTCTTGTGACGTTTCAGCGCAGAAAGGATGGGATGATTCTTCATGACTGATCTCACTGCGACTTGAGCTGGATTGCGGGAGCGATGCGAGCGGCGCGCCATGCAGGAAGCCAGCCTGCGAGCATGCTCGCACCAATGGCTAGCGCGAACGTGGCTACAAGCATGTTCGGGTCCATTCGGGCCAGTTGGGCGTAATCATCCGGTTGCTGACGCACTACCCACAATCCGAGCCACGCAAGCAGCAGGCCAAGCGCTCCGCCCACGATGCCGACGACGCCTGCCTCGGTCACGCATTGCAGGAATATTGCGCGACGCGATGCGCCCAATGCGCGTCGGACGCCGTACTCCCCGCCCCTGCGGAGAAACTTGGCGAGCATCAACCCGATCGTGTTGAGAAGACAGACCAGAAGGAACCCGAAGGCGAGCCACATCTGCAACTTGACGTCACCAGGCACCACTTTTCGGTAATCCAGCCAGCCCATGAGGTTATGCAGGCGTACGTTCGGTGCCAGTTCAAAGCGGCCGGCAGCGTGTTGCTGACGTGAGTAGTTCTCCAGGTATGTGCGATAGGCGTCGGCATCGGCGGAGGAATCCAGTTCTACCCAGTACTGAAGCCATGCGCAGGGTGCATTGAGTGCACGCGGACCTTCGTCGGATTTTGGTGGCCGTCCCCAGCAATTCATTCCGCCTTGTGTGTCGAAATTGAGCTGGCGAGACGTCGAATAAGGAAGGAACACTTCTTCGACGTTCGAGTAGCGGTCCGTCGTCATGTCGTAAAAGCGCGGGATTGGCTCGAATGCTCCCAGCACGCCTAAGACTCTGAAACTGTTTCCATTCAGTTGAATGCTCCGGCCGACAGCCGGCTGACTGCCGAACAGTCTTTCTCGCAGTTCCCGGGAGATCACGGCTACCCGGGCGCGTGCATCATCCGCGCCGCGTTGCCAGACCTCGCCCTCTGCAACCGGAACATCGAACATCGGGAAGAAGTCGGCGGAGGTATAACGCGCACTCAGCATCATGGGGCGCGCGCCGCTCCCCTCCAGCTTCGCGATGACATTGCCTGCACTCATGACGGCCTGATGCTTGCCGCGTGCCTGATGAATGAGCTGTTCGGCGTCGTAACGCGTCCATTGGTCGGGAGGATCGTCGCCAGGTTTGACGCCACCAGCGGCGCGCGGGTCGATCTGCGGATAGAAGATGCGGTCGCTCTTCTGCGGCAACGGGTCTCCGGAGAGAACGTGATACACGGTGAGGGTGGTCATCGTGGCACCGATTCCCAAAGCAATGGCCAACACCATCACCACGGTCAGGCCACGATTGCGCTTCAGGCTGCGCAGCGCCAGATGGAAGTAGTAGCCGAGCATCTCAGACCCTCGCTTCCTGCGCTTTCGTAACGCGCAGCGGCGATGCCTGACTGATGTCGGTGGCGATGCCATCCACGATATGCACGTTGCGCTGCGCCCGCGCGGCCAGTTCCGGGTCGTGGGTGACCATGACGATGGTGGTGCCGGCCGCGTTGATCTCCTCCAGCAGCTCCATGATCCCGCGCGCCATCTGCGAGTCCAGGTTGCCGGTGGGCTCGTCGGCCAGTAGCAGGCGCGGGCTGCCGGCCAGTGCACGGGCGATCGCCGCACGCTGCTGCTGTCCGCCGGAGAGTTCGGCCGGGTAGTGCTTCATGCGTGACGCCAGGCCGACGTCGGCCAGTGCCTTCTCGATGCGTTCCTTGCGTTCGCTCGCCGCCATGCCGCGGTAGCGCAGCGGCACGTCGACGTTGTCGAACAGGTTGAGGTCGGGGATCAGATTGAAGCTCTGGAAGATGAATCCGATCTTGCGATTGCGCAGCTTCGAACGCGCATCGTCGGAGAGGCCGCGCACGTTTTCGCCATCGAGCCGGTACTCGCCTTCGGTGAACTCCTCCAGCAGCCCGGCGATGTTGAGGAAGGTGGTCTTGCCCGAACCCGACGGGCCGGTGACGGCGACGAACTCGCCTTCGCCCACGTGCAGGTCGAGCGCGCGAAGTGCGTGGGTTTCCACCAGTTCGGTGCGGTAGACCTTGGTGATCTGGTTCATCTGGAGCATGGCATGGGCCTTCGAGGTTGGTGGCGAGGAGTGGGGAGTGA
>JAUNRQ010000079.1 GCA_030535605.1 Pseudoxanthomonas suwonensis | reverse complement strand
CAGCGACACCGACTGCGCCTTGATGGTGATGCCGCGCTCGCGCTCGATGGGGTTGGAGTCCAGCACCTGCGCTTCCATCTCGCGCTCGGTCAGGCCACCGCAGATCTGGATGATGCGGTCGGCGAGCGTGGACTTGCCGTGATCCACGTGGGCGATGATGGAGAAGTTGCGGATGTTCCGCATCGAATCGGACATGGGACGGGCGCTGCCGGGCCGGGTGGGTCAAACGGGATATTGTCGCATGGCCGGCTGGTGCCGGACACGCGTCGCGATGCGCGCCCACGCCGGCGGAACGCCCTGCCCGGCCGCCGCCGGGCGCGGCGAGCGGCTGTCCCGCAAGCTGCCCGGAGTCAGCGCGGCACCGCGATGAAGGCGTTGCCACCACCACGGCGGACCAGCAGCATCACCGTCTGGCCCTCGCGGGTTGCGTTCAACGCGCGGTTGAACGCCGCCACAGAGCCGACGTCGACGCGACCGACCGCCAGCACGATGTCACCCGGGCGCAGGTCGGCGCGTGCCGCGGCCTCGCCGGTGATGCGCACGATGCGCACGCCCTCGTCGCTGCCGATCCCCGCGGCACGGCGGGTAGCGGCATCCAGTTCCTGCACGGCGATGCCCAGCGGGTTGGCATCGGCATCGCTGCCGGCACGCTCGCCCGGTCGCGTCGGCGCGGCAGAGGCGCCAGCGCCGGCAACCGCATCCAGCTCATCCAGCGTGGCAGTCAATTGCCGCTCGCGGCCGTCCCGCAACACCGTCAGCTGCACCCGGCTGCCCGGTGCCATGGCGCCGATGAGCGGCGGCAGATCGCTGGAAGCGGTCACCGGATTGCCGTTGACTTCCCGGATCACGTCACCGCGCTCCAGGCCGGCACGTTCGGCGGCGCTGCCCGGCAGCACGTCGCTGACCAGTGCGCCGTTGGTGTCCGGCAGGTTGAAGCCGCGGGCCATGTCCGCAGTGACTTCGCCCACCGAAACGCCCAGTTGGCCACGACTCACCCGGCCGCTGGACTTGAGCTGTTCCGCGGCGTTCATCGCGGTGGCGATGGGGATGGCGAAGCTCACGCCCATGAACCCGCCGGTATTGGAGAAGATCTGCGAGTTGATGCCGACGACCTGGCCGCGTGTGTCCAGCAACGGGCCGCCGGAATTGCCGCGGTTGATGGCGACGTCGGTCTGGATGAACGGCACGTACTGCTGGTTCTGCTGGGTGCGTCCCACGGCGCTGACCACGCCGGCAGTGACCGACTGGTCCAGTCCGAACGGCGATCCGATCGCCACCACCCACTGCCCCGGCTTGAGCGTGTTGGAGTCACCCAGGCGCAGCGCCGGCAGCCCGGCAGCCTCGATCTTCAGCAGCGCCACGTCGGACTGGGCGTCACTGCCGACCAGCGTGGCCTCGAACTCGCGCCGGTCGGTCAGGGTGACCTTGACCTCGGTGGCGTTGTCGACCACGTGATGGTTGGTCAGCACGTAGCCGTCGGCCGAAATGATGAAGCCGGTGCCCGCGGATCGACCCCGTGGCCCGCTACCGGGACCGGGCATGTCCGGGAACATCCCCGGCGGCAGCATGCGCCGGAAGATCTCCGGGATCTGCTCCTGCGGCATGGCCTGGCCGCGCGCCATGCGCGGGCCGATGGTGGCGGTGATGTTGACCACGCCGGGACCGACCTCCTCCACCAACCGGGTGAAGTCCGGCAGGCCGGTCACCAGCTGCGGTGCCGGCGTGGCCGGAATGGTGGCAATCGGCGCGCTGCTTGCGGCCGCGTCCGGTGCGCGTTGCTGCGCACAGGCCGGCAGCATCGACAACGACAGGCCGGCAAGCAGCAGGACGCGGATCAGTGGCTGTGTCGGGAGCATGCTCATCGGGTGGGTTCCTGCTGGGAAGAGGGGCATGGGGCGGAGTTTCGCGGGAGTGACTTCAGTGCGCGATGGGGAGACCGTCGCAAATGGTAGGCCTCCCTGCGTTGGCGGATTGCCAAGGCCGTCGCGGAGCACGCATGACGATGGTTCGCCAATCGAACACCGGCTTCACGGCGGCGAACACAGGCGGTTGGCGTTGATCGTCGCAGGTCGGTTGAAACGGCGGCATCAACGAGGCGGCAGACCGTCCTTCGAGGACAGTTCGGCGGCAGGTTCCATGGCGGATTCGGCACCAGGTGCCGCCGGATGGGCGCGCAGCAGCGGCTGCACCGGTGCGAACGGCTGCCCGCCGAAACTGGCGTTGAAGGCGCCCGGCTGCAGGCCGGGGAGCACCGCGCGCGGCCAAGGGCGCGGCGATGCCGCCGCCGGGGCGCGGAACGGATCGCTCACCTGGGGCGTTTGCCCGGCCAGTCGCGGCGCACGTTCGGCGGTGTCGGCAGGTGCCACCAACGGTACCGGCTGCGAGACCGGGGCCGACGGCTCGCCGGTGACCGCAGCGGCGGCGACGCGACGCGCGACCGGTCGATCCGCACCCGCGCTGGAACGCGGGACATCGCGCTCGCGCACCGACGAGGCCGTGGCGAGCGCCGCGGGCGCGGCCAGCGCGGCAGTGGCGACGCCGACATCCCGTGCCGTCTCACCTGCATGGCGGCTTGCCGCAACCGCTGCCGGCTCGGCCTCGACCAACACCGTTGCCCCGGTTCCCGCATCGCTGCCGGCAACCGGCGCCGCGGCAGCGGAACGCGCCAGCGGCGCAGCGTCCGCCGGCCCGCCCTGCGGAGCCGGGCGCAATCCGAACAGCGCGACCAGCGCCACAGACGCGGCCAGTGCGCCGCCACCGGCCCAGCGCAGGGCATGGCCACGACGCGGCGCGGCACCGGCGAGCGCCTGCACGGCTTCGGGGGTGTCGTGCAGCGCGCGGGCGACGCGTTCGGCGAAATCCGTCGGCAACAGCGCGTGGGCGTGGCCGCGCATGGCATCGCCATACACCTGCCAGCGCTCCCAGTGCGCGGCCAGTTCGTGGTCGTGCTGCAGCCGGCGCAACAGGAATCGCGCCTGGTCCGGCGCCAGTGCGCCGTCCGCCATCGCCGAAAGCTGCTGGCGATGGTGCAACTCCATGCGGTCCGGGGTCGGGCCGGCCGGGTCGATCAGGATGTCGGAAGTCGTGCTCATCGGCTTGCTCGCTGACGCGTTTCGGTCTGCTCCAGCAGGGGACGCAATTGGTTGTCGATCGCCTCGCGGGCGCGGAAGATGCGCGAGCGCACCGTGCCGATCGGGCAACCCATGCGGGTGGCGATCTCCTCGTAACTCAGCCCGTCGACCTCGCGCAGGCTGATGGCCACGCGCAACTCATCGGGCAATGCTTCGACCGCGCGCATCACCGTTTGTTCCATCTGCTGGCGCATCAGTTCACGCTC
>JAUNRQ010000006.1 GCA_030535605.1 Pseudoxanthomonas suwonensis | reverse complement strand
AAGCGCAAGGCCGCGGCTGCCGTGAAGCGCCAGGCCCGTCGCGTCTCGCGCGACGCCACCAAGCGCCAGCGCCTGTACTGATCCGAGCTGCAGCGGGCGGCATTGCCGCCTGTCTCGCGCCAATCCGAGAAGCCGGCCTTGTGCCGGCTTTTCGTGTTTGTCCGCGGAAGACCGTCCGCCTCGCCCGGCAGGGACGCCCGTGCCCGGCACCGCGGTCCGGCCTTGTGGCCGGACCTTGGCACGCGCGACACTCCACCGCTGCCGCCGCATTCTTTCACCGCCATCCCAAGGGAATCCCCATGAGCCTCAAGACCCGCCTCACCGATGACATGAAGGCCGCGATGAAGTCCGGCGACAAGGACGCACTCGGCACCATCCGCCTGGTCAATGCCGCGATCAAGCAGCGCGAAGTCGACGAGAGGATCGAACTGGACGACGCCCAGGTGCTGGCCGTGCTGGAAAAGATGGTCAAGCAGCGCAAGGACTCGCTGAGCCAGTACGAAGCCGCGAACCGCGAGGACCTGGCCGCGATCGAGCGCAACGAGATCGCCATCATCCGGCGCTACCTGCCCGAGAAGATGGGCGAAGCCGACATCCTCGCCGCCATCGATGCGGCCATCGCCAGCACCGGTGCGTCCGGCGCCGCCGACATGGGCAAGCTGATGGGCGTGCTCAAGCCGCAACTGGCCGGCAAGGCCGACATGGGCGAGGTCTCGCGCCTGGTGAAGCAGCGGCTGGGCTGAGCGGGACCACCCCGTGCCCGAGTCAGCGACCGCATTGGCCATCCGCCCGGCGCATGTCGGCGATGTCCCTCTGATCCTCGCATTCATCCGCGAACTGGCCGAGTACGAGCACGCGCCGGACGAAGTGGTGGCGACCGAGGCGCTGCTGCGGGACCGGTTGTTCGGCGAGCAGCCGGCCGCCGAAGTGTTGATCGCCGAGGCCGACGGCCTGCCCGCCGGCTTCGCCCTGTTTTTCCACACCTTCAGCACCTGGAAGGCCCGCCGCGGCCTGTGGCTGGAAGATCTGTTCGTGCGCCCGCAGTTCCGCGGCGCCGGCGTGGGTCTGGCGTTGATGCGCCAGCTCGCGCACATCGCCGTGCAGCGGGACTGCGCCAGGTTCGAGTGGTCGGTACTGGATTGGAACACGCCGGCCATCGCTTTCTACCGCCGGCTCGGGGCGACCGGTCAGGATGAATGGACCACCCAGCGGATGCAGGGCGAGGCACTGGCGGCGCTGGCGGCCCAGGCGCGGCCCTGACCGGGCGTCGACGCCGCCTCGGGCAAAGTCGCCCGGATGAGCACCCCGCCATCACATCGCCGCCCAGCCGCCGACCACCGCGCTGGAGCCGGCAAGCATCCCGGCAGTGATGCCGATGCCGACGCATTGCCGGATGCGCTGGACCCGACCTCCGAGGCTTCCATCACCGAAGCCGACGGCGCCCCGCCGCCGCCCAGCACCCGGCAGGTGATCCGCCGGGCGACCGTCGGCAACACCGCCATGGCCATGCTGCGCCGCTTCCTGGACGCCGATGTCATCACCCAGGCCGCGGCATTGGCGTTCTACGCGGTGCTGTCGCTAGCACCGCTGATGTTGCTGCTGCTGTGGCTGACCGCCAGCCTGCCGGATGTCCAGAGCGCGCTTCTGGAACAGATCGACCTGCTGGTGGGGCCGGAGGCGACGACCGTGGCGCGGACCGTGATCGACAACGCCCGCGCCCGGCCGGACACCGGCTCCATCGCCGGCTGGTGGTCGATCGGCCTGCTGCTGGTCGGCGCCACCGCCGTGTTCGCGCAACTGCAGGACGCGCTCAACCGCACCTTCCGCACCGATGCCACGGCGCTGGCCGGCATCGGTGACTGGCTGAAGAAGCGCCTGTTTTCGTTCGGCCTGCTGCTGGCACTGGCTTTCCTGCTGCTGGTGTCGATGACCGTGACCACCGTGCTGGAACTGCTGCTGGCCTCCGCCTCGCTGGCGCAGCCGATGGTGGCGACGCTGGCGTCGCTGATCGTCTACACCGTGGCCTTCGCCTTCATGTACCAGTTCCTGCCGGACCGACGGGTGCGCTGGCGCCTGGCAGTGGGCGGCGGCTTCCTGACCGCGGTGCTGTTCGTGCTGGGCCGGCTGGCCATCGCCTGGTACCTGCAGCGGGCTCCGACCGGCTCGGCGTACGGCGCCATGGGCGCGTTGGCGCTGACCATGCTGTGGGTCTACTACGCGGCGATGATCCTGTTCAGCGGCGCGGTCGTGACCGCGATCATCGACGAGCGCAGCCGGCCACGGCCGCAGGACTGACGGCATGACCGCAGCGACTGTGCGGGCACCGTAAACTGGCCCCATGGCCCGCATCCCCGACGCGTTCATCGACGAACTGCTCGCACGCACCGACATCGTCGACGTGGTCAACGCGCGGGTGCCGCTGAAAAAGCAGGGGCGCGAATTTTCGGCACGCTGCCCGTTCCACGACGAGCGCTCGCCGTCGTTCACGGTGTCCCCGACCAAGCAGTTCTACCACTGCTTCGGCTGCGGGGCGCACGGAACCGCGATCAGCTTCCTGATGGAATACGACCGGCTCGAGTTCCTCGATGCGGTGGACGAACTGGCCCGCCACGCCGGACTGGAAGTCCCGCGCGATACCCGCCAGCGCAACGTCAACCCCGACACCGAGCCGTTGCTCAAGGCGATGCAGGCCAGCCAGCAATACTTCCGCGCCCAGCTCGCGGCCAGCGACCTTGCTCGCACCTATCTGCACGGGCGAGGGCTGGATGCGGACATCATCGAGCGATACGGCATCGGCTATGCCCCCGAGGGCTACAGCGGCCTGCGCGATGCCCTGGGCACCGATGCGCGACGCATGCAGCTGCTGGAGAAGGCCGGCCTGTTCTCGCGAAACGACCGCGGCAATGTCTACGACAAGTTCCGCAACCGGGTGATGTTTCCCATCCACGACCGCCGCGGCCGGGTGATCGCCTTTGGCGGACGGGTGATCGACCCGGAGGATGCGCCCAAGTATCTCAACTCGCCGGAAACGCCGTTGTTCCACAAGGGTCGCGAGCTGTACGGCTTGTGGCAGGTGCGGCAGGCGTTGGCGAAGATCGAGCGGCTGATCGTCACCGAAGGCTACATGGACGTGGTCGCGCTGGCCCAGCATGGCGTCCCCGATGCGGTGGCCACGCTTGGTACGGCAACCACGCCGGAACACGCCGAACTGCTGTTCCGCAATGCCCCGGACGTGTATTTCTGCTTCGACGGGGACAGCGCCGGACGTCGCGCCGCCGTGCGCGCCATGGAATCGGTCCTGCCGCGCATGCGCGACGGCCGACAGGCGTTCTTCCTGTTCCTGCCGGACGGCGAGGACCCGGACTCGCTGGTGCGGGCAGAAGGTGCAGACGGCTTCAATGCCCGCCTGCGTGACGCCGTGCCCCTGTCGCGGTTCTTCTTCGACACCCACGCCAGCGACGTCAACCTGTCCACGCTGGACGGCAAGGCGCGGCTGGCCGAGCGCGTGCGGCCGCTGCTGGCACAGATCCCGGATGGCGCGTTCGGCGACCTGATGCGGGCGCGCCTGACCGAGTTGACCGGCGTGGGCGCCAGCAACGCCCCGCCACAAACCCACGTTCCGACACAGCGGGCTACTCCGCGGGCACGCGGCAGCGCGGCACCGCGCCGCAGCCTGGTGCGCGCGGTCATCGCGCTGCTGCTGCAACAGCCGGCGCTGGGATTGATGGCCACCCCGCCCTTCGCGTTTTCCCGGCTCCAGCAGCCCGGCGTCCCGCTGTTGCTGCAACTGCTGGATGCCATCCACGAGCGGCCGGACATCAACACCGGCGCGCTGCTGGAGCAGTTCCGCGACCACCCCGCTGCCGCCGCGCTGCAAACGCTCGCCAGCCAGTCGCTTCCGGGGGACGAGAATGTCTGGACCCTGGAATTCCGCGACGCACTGGCCGGCTTGCAACGGCAGGCCATCCAGCAGCGCATCGATCAACTGCAGTTGCGCCTGAAACAACTGGATGACGATGAAAAACTGGAGTTGCGACGGTTGCTGGCGACACGCCTCTGAAAAACGTGTGCGAGCGAAAATCCTGCGGCGATTGCCTCAAGCTGGGCCGTCCGACCGTGCGGTGGTGGAGGAACGACCATCAACGCGTTGCTGAAGCGGACAACCCCGAATACGCAATCATCACCAGGTTTGCATTCATTCCAGGGTGTGATGTGGAGAAGCGCTCACTCATGCACGCGGCGCGGGGGTCTCCGAGGTCCGAAGCCAATTCCAGGCTCGCAGCGATGGGTTCGGGCGGAGCGCCCGGAGTACCGGCAGACTCCATTTGTCCTGCGAGATAGGCGACAAACGGACTGCGTGTTTCACCCAGCAACATGCTGACGTATGTGCGTGCCTGGGCGAAATCGGCGAACAATTGCTGATCCTGCGGATCATCCAGATCAAGGCCTTGCGTCGCGAGGTCAGGCAGGAATTTCTCCACCATTCGGTCCGCGAAGAACATCTGCGCCCTACTGTTCCCGTCAGCCGCCAAGTGCTTCAACTCGCTACACGTTGCCTCCAGAGTCACTCCGAACGCGTGATCACACTCTGCGCGTGGAGTCGCGGCGGCCCAGCATCGATCATGGGTATCACAGGCTGCCTTGAAGCTCACCCCTGGATAAGGCGCATCAATGTCCCCGGAGCAGCTGTGGCTCGAAAAGACGGCAAGGGCTCCGCTCAGTAACCCCTTGCTTCCATGCGACTGAGGGCCACAACCATTTGCCTGCCAAGCACCTTGGCCCACCACGATGATTCCCGGCGACTTCGGTGGACTCAGGGCATTAGGGCAGAACTGTGATTTGGTCATTTGCATCACAAGAGCACCGCCTCCCCCACCCATTTCCGGCCGATTGCGAATGGGTGGGGCGTACGAAGCCGTCATAGAACCACAACCAGCGCTAACACAACTCACCGAATAACCATCGGAAGTAATTCTCCTCACGACGACCTGTACAATGTCAAAAAAGTGTTCGCAAGGAACTGCGCCGGCTAGAATCACGACCGAACCAAAACTGAAGCAAGTCGAATCCCCTTACCCATGCGATGAGTCCCTATTCCGGTGGGTACCTGACCGTCTTCCGGCAATTGATCAGGTTTGTCAATTGCGAGACTGTTGAGGTGCAAGAGACCGAGTCGGCTCCACATGTCCACGTGCGATCAATGGGCATGCAGCGCCGAGCATCACTCGGCGGCGCGGGGTACAGTTGTCGCTACTGCATCCATTGGCCAACCGCATGTCCCGACTGCCCCGCACCCTGCTCGCCACCGCCCTGCTGCCCGCGCTGCTGCTTGGCAGCCTGGCCCATGCGCAGAAGTCCGCACCGGTCGATCGCAGCGTGGTCGGCAACCGCACGACCGAGAACATTCCCGAGATCCCGGCCGAGCTGATCGCCGATCTCAACCGCTACCAGAACACCCGCGGCGCGGGCGTGGCCGGTTGGGCGGGCGATTGCCTGCTGATCTCCACCCGCTTTGCCGAAACCGCACAGGCCCACCGGGTGTGCGAGCCGTTGGGCATGCGCGAACAGATCACGTTCCATGCCGAGCCACTGGGCGGCATCAGCATTCCGCCGACGGCGGCCGGGCGCAACGGCTTCGTGTACAGCCGCGACGTCGGCGGCAACGAGTTCTCGCAGCTGTACTGGTTCGACCTGGACCGCCGCGAAGACACCCTGTTGACCAACGGCGGCCGCAGCCAGAACGGCGGCAGCACGTTCTCCCGGGATGGTTCGCTGCTGGCGTATTCCAGCACCGCGCGCAACGGCACGGATCGCGACATCTGGGTGCGCGACATGCGCAGTGGCCAGGCTCGGCAGGTGTTCACCGAACCGGGCAGTTGGAGCCCGCTGGACTTCTCGCCGGATGGCAAGCGCCTGCTGGTGAGCCGCTACGTGTCGATCAGCGAATCGCATCCGGGTGTCGTGGATCTGGACACCGGCAAGCTCACCCTGTTTCCGGTCGAAGGCGGGCGCGCCGCATTCGGCGGTTTCGCCTTCGCCAACGACGGGCGCAGCATCTATTACGTCTCCGACGAAGCCGTGGACGGCGTCGCCCAGGAGTTCCGGACCTTGCGCAGGCATGACCCGGACAGCGACCGCCTGCAGGTCATCAGCGCCGGCATCGACTGGGACGTGCGCGGCTTCACCCTGTCCGAGGATGGCCGACGCCTTGCCTACGTGACCAACGAGGACGGCATCAGCAGGCTGCGCGTGCTGGATACCGCCAACCACCGCGAACTGCGCCTGCCGGAGTTGCCGGTGGGGGTGATCGGCGGACTGAGCTTCTCGCCGGACGGCCGGCGCCTGGCGCTGGGACTGAACAGCGCGACCTCGCCCAGCGACGTCCACGTCATCGACCTGCAGAACGCGCGCCTGACGCGCTGGACGCAAAGCGAAGTCGGCGGGCTGGACGCATCGACATTCGTCGCACCCACGCTGGTGCGCTACCCGACCTTCGACCAGGTCGACGGCAAGCCGCGCACCATTCCCGCGTTCTACTACCGCCCCGCGAAGCCGGCGGCGGGCGGCAAGTACCCGGTGGTGATCAACATCCACGGCGGCCCGGAAGCGCAATCGCTGCCGACCTTCAACCCGACCGCGCAATACCTGGCCAACGAGCTGGGGGTGGCGATGCTGGTGCCGAACGTGCGCGGCTCCTCCGGCTACGGCCGCACCTATGTCAATCTCGACAATGCCGAAAAGCGCGAGGACTCGGTCAAGGACATCGGCGCGCTGCTGGACTGGATCGCCCAGCAGCCGGAACTCGACGCCGATCGCGTGGGCGTGATCGGCGGCAGCTACGGCGGCTACATGGTGCTGTCCTCGCTGATGCACTACTCCGACCGCATCCGCGCTGGCGTGGACATCGTCGGCATCTCCGACTTCATCACCTTCCTCACCAACACCGAGGACTACCGCCGCGACCTGCGCCGCGCCGAATACGGCGACGAACGCGACCCGCAGATGCGCGCCGGCTTCGAGCGCATCAGCCCGCTGCGCAACGCCCACCGCATCACCTCGCCGCTGTTCGTCGCCCAGGGCAAGAACGACCCGCGGGTGCCGTACACCGAGGCCGAGCAGATCGTTCAGGCCGTGCGCGGCAACGACCAGCCGGTCTGGTACCTGCTGTTCGACGACGAAGGCCACGGCTTCCGCAAGAAGGCCAACAGCGATTACTACAACGCCGCGACCATCCTGTTCTGGCAGCAGCATTTGCTGGACGGGCGTTGACGTATCCGCAAGTTCATCCGCATTGGATGGCCGGGCGCTGACGCACCCGCCAGGCATCACCACGGGCTGTCCTGGCCCTGACGCACCCGCCCAGCTTCTCTGCAGGAGCGACCCTGGTCGCGACACGAGCCTTGCGATATGCGTTGTGCGCTGTCGCGACCAGGGTCGCTCCTACAGGGCCTCCAGCTCGTCCCAGCGCGCGTAGGCGGTGTCCAACTCTGCTTGCAGTGAGGCGAGCGCCGCGTTGTCGGCGGTGATGGCCTCGGCGTCGCGGGCGAAGTAGCCGGGATCGTTCATGCGCGCGGTGAACGCGGCGATGTCGGCTTCGAGCCGTTCGATGCGCGCCGGCAGGGCGTCGAGTTCGCGCGCGTCCTTGTAGCCGAGCTTGCGCCTGGCGGGAGCCGAGGGCGGCGTGGTGGAGGTCACGGGCGCGGGGCCGGTCGCGGGGTTTGACAACGGAGTCGTGGTTGGCGCGGTCTCGCCAGCTTCCCCGGCCGGTGCAGTCGCGGGCTGCGCGGCCGGCTCCGGCCGCTGCCGCAGCCAGTCGCTGTAACCGCCGACGTATTCGCCGACGCGTCCATGTCCTTCCATCACCAGCGTCGACGTCACCACGTTGTCGAGGAAGTCGCGGTCGTGGCTGACCAGCAGCAAGGTGCCGGGGTAGTCGGCCAGCAGGTCTTCCAGCAGCTCCAGCGTTTCGACATCCAGGTCGTTGGTCGGTTCGTCCATCACCAGCAGGTTGGCCGGCTGCGCGAACAGCTTGGCCAGCAGCAGACGATTGCGCTCGCCACCGGACAGGCGGGTGATGGGCGCGCGCGCGCGTTCCGGCGTGAACAGGAAGTCCTGCAGGTAGCCAAGGACATGCTTGCGACGGCCACCGACTTCGACACTGTCGCGGCCTTCGGCGACGTTGTCGATGGCATTCCAGTCTTCGCGCAGGGTGTTGCGGTACTGGTCGAAGTAGGCGATCTGCAGTTGCGTGCCCTGCACGATGCTGCCCGCCTGCGGCTGCAACTGGCCCAGCAACAGTTTCAGCAACGTGGTCTTGCCGCTGCCGTTGGGGCCGATCAGGCCGATGCGATCACCACGCAGGATCACGGTGGAGAAGTCGTCCACCAGCAGCGTGTCGCCATGGGCGAAGCGCACGTCCCTGGCCTCGATCACCTTGCGGCCCGAGGCCTGGGCGTCGGCCATGGCCATCCTGACGTTGCCGGTCTGCGCGCGTCGCGCCGCCCGCTCCGTCCGCATCTGCTTGAGCCGACGCACCCGGCCTTCGTCGCGGGTCCGGCGGGCCTTGATGCCTTGGCGAATCCACGCTTCCTCCTGCGCCAGCAGCTTGTCGAAGCGGGCGTTCTCCTGTGCTTCGGCATTCAGCCGCTCGTCGCGGCGACGCAGGTAGTTTTCCCAGTCGCCCGGCCAGCTGGTGAGCTGACCCCGGTCGACCTCGACGATGCGCGTGGCCAGCTCTCGCAGGAAGCGGCGGTCATGGGTGATGAACACCAGCGCCCCGCTCCACTGTTTCAGGAAGGCTTCCAGCCAGTCGATCGCGGCGATGTCCAGATGGTTGGTCGGCTCGTCCAGCAACAGCAGGTCCGGCTGCTGCACCAGCGCCCGCGCCAGCAGCACGCGGCGCTTCATGCCACCGGAAAGCCGCGCGAAATCCGCATCACCGTCCAGCGACAGGCGGCTGAGCGTGTCGGCCACGCGCGTGTCCAGCGACCAGGCGTCGGCCGCCTCGATCCGCGCCTGCACCTGTGCCAGTGCGTCCAGGTCGACGTCCGCATCCAGCAACAGGTGGTGATAACGGGCCAGCAGGGCACCGGCTTCGCCGAGTCCGTCGGCGACCACGTCGAAGACGCTGCCGGAGGCGTCCTGCGGCACTTCCTGTTCCAGCCTGGCGACGCGACGGCCGGATTCCAGCCGCACCTCGCCATCGTCCGGCCGCATTTCCCCGGACAGCAGTTTGAGCAGGGTGGACTTGCCGGCACCGTTGCGGCCGATCAGCGCGATGCGCTCGCCGGGTTCGATGGACAGGCCGACGCCTTCCAGCAGCAGCGGGCCGCCGAAACCGACGTCGACGGCGTTGAGGGTGATCAAAGGCATGGGTGCATTTTGACAGACCGGCCAGGGAATCCCGGCCAATGCCGCCGAGAGATTTCCGGGATGTTGCGGCGCGTGCGGGCGGGCGTCAGCGGCCCGTCGTCCCCACGATCAGGCCGGCCCCAACCTGCCCGCGTCCATCGCCAGCACCCGATCGGCGTGGAATTCCAGCTCGTCCATGCGATGGCTGACGTAGACCATCGGTACCGCGCTCTCGCGCTTGATGCGCATCAGGAACGGGAGGATCTGCGCACGCAGGCGGTCGTCCAGTGCCGACAGCGGCTCGTCCAGCAGCAGCAGGCGCGGCGCATGCAGCAGCGCGCGACCCAGCGCGACGCGTTGGCGTTCGCCACCGGACAGCAATGTCGGCCGTCGTGCCAGCAACGGCGCGAGCTCCAGCATCGCCAGCACGGCATCGAACGCCTTCGGCATCCCCCCGTCCTGACCCAGTGCCGCACGCTGCGCGGGGGGAAGCCGGCGGAAGCCGTACAGCAGGTTCTCGCGCACGTTCATGTGCGGGAACAGTTGCCCGTCCTGGAACACCAGACCCACGCGCCGCTTCCACGGCGGCACGAACACGCCGGTCTCGGTATCCAGCAACACGTCACCGTCCAGCGCGATGCGTCCGTGGCGCGGACGCTGCAAGCCGGCCAGCAGCGCCAGCAGGGTGCTCTTGCCGCTGCCCGAAGGGCCGCAGATACCGGTCACGCCGGCGCCGACCTGTGCCTGCGAACGCAGGTGGAAGTCGCCACGCACATGGCCGAACTCAAGCATGGTCGCGATGATCCCGGTGGCCCAACCGTTGCTCCAGCCGTCGGCCGATGCCCTGCACCACCAGCAGGGCCAGGAATGCCAGCGCGATCGACAGCAACGACAGGCCCAGTGCCGCCGTGGTGCCGCCGGGCGTCTGCATCAGGCTGTAGATGGCCAGCGGCAGCGTCCGGGTCTGGCCGGGGATGTTGCCGACGAATGCCATCGTCGCACCAAACTCCCCGAGGCTGCGGCAGAACCCCAACACCGCGCCAGCCACCAGACCCGGTACCGCCAGCGGCAGGGTGATGTCGACGAACACCCGCCACGGTGACGCGCCCAATGTCGACGCTGCCGCTTCCAGCCGTGCATCGACCAGCCGCAATGCCAGCCGGATCGGTTGCAGCATCAACGGAAACGCCATCACCAGGGCGGCCAGTGCCGCGCCCTTCCAGTCGAAGGCGAAGACCAGGCCCAGGCGCGCTTCCAGCAGCCGTCCCAACGGCCCCTGGCTGCCGAACAACAGCAGCAGCAGCAGGCCGGGCACGACCGGCGGCACCACCATCGGCAACTGCACCAGCGCCTCGACCACCGGCTTGGCGACAAAGCGCCGGCGCTCCAGCCACCAGGCACAGGCCAGCGCCAACGGCAGTCCGGCGAGCGTAGCCACCAGCGCGACCCGCAGCGACAGTCGCAGGGCGGCGAACGCCTCGGGCGTCATCCAGTCAGCCATCCGTCGCGGAAACGTCGTGCGGGGGATTCGCGGAGACATCGAGCCAGCGGAAGCCCCGTCGCTCGAATGCCGCACGGACCTGCGCGTCACTGCGCAGGAAACGGGCGAACGCCTCGCCCTGATCGCTGGCCTGCTGCAACACCGCCATCGGGTAGATCACCGGGCCGTGGCTGTCGACCGGGAACTCGCCCACCACGTCAACCCGGTCGGATGCAGCAGCATCGGTGGCGTAGACAATGCCCAATGCGCATTCGCCACGCTCGACGAAATTCAGCGCGGCGCGGACATCGTCGGTACCGACGATCCGCGGCTGCAGCGCATCCCACCACCTCAGGTGCTGCAGTGCATCCCGGGCATGGATGCCGATCGGCACCACACCCGGCTCCCCGGTGCACAGCCGGCCTTCGAAGGCATCGGCAATGGCGAACTCCGGCAGCATCTGCACTTGCGGCACGCGGCCGCGCGGTGCAATCAGCACCAGGCGATTGCCCACCAGATCAACGCGGCTGCCGCTGCGAAGCCGCCCTGCCTGCTCCACGGCATCCATCCACGACACGTCCGCCGAGACGAACACGTCGCCCGGTGCGCCGGCGTTGATCTGCCGGGCCAGCGTCGAAGAGCCGGCCAGCAACACCTCGGGACGCGGATGGCCACGGGCTTCCCACAGGCCGGCAGCGTCCTCCATGACCTCGGCCAGACTGGCGGCGGCATGCACCCTCACCGCCGCGTCCGGCGCGACGGTCGACAACGGAGACGGCGGCGAGCATGCGGTCAACGACAGCAACGCCAGCAGGCAGACGCAGCGAATCACCAGGACCAAGGCGGGCACCCATGCGAACGGCTGGCCATTGTCGCGCATCCCCGCATCTGCATTTCCATCAGGCTAGCCACATCGCTGCGCCGGCTTGCCGGCGGGCGCTGGCTCGGTCGCGGGCGCGGGCTCAACCGCCTGCCGGCACCAGTTCCAGCAGCGCCGGCGGCGCGGGCGGCACCAGCAACGGCTGCAGCCAATGGTCGATCAACAGGAAGGCGAACAGCGCCATCAGGTAGATAACCGAGTAATTGAACACGCGCATGGCGAAGAACTCGCTGGGCGGATCCAGCAGCTTCCATGCATACCAGAGGAACACGCCACCCAGCACCAGCGCACCGCCCAAGTAGAACAACCCGCTCATCCCCGTTGCCCATGGCAGCACGGTCGCGGCCAGCAGCAACACCGTGTACAGCAGGATCTGCCAGCGCGTGTAGGTCACGCCGTGGGTCACCGGCAGCATCGGCACCAGCGCGCGGGCGTAATCGGCGCGACGGAAGATCGCCAATGCCCAGAAGTGCGGCGGCGTCCACACGAAGATGATCAGCACCAGCAACAGCGCGTGCGGATGCACCTGGTTGGTGACCGCCGTCCAGCCAAGCAGCGGCGGCGCCGCCCCGGCCAACCCGCCGATGACGATGTTCTGTGGCGTCGCCCGCTTCAACCAGCCGGTGTAGATCACCGCGTAGCCGATCAACGAGGCGAACGTCAGCGCGGCGCTCAGCGGATTGACCAGCAGCCCCAGGATCAACATCGACGCCGCCCCCAGCAGCAGGGCGAATCCGAGCACTTGCGGCGGTCGCAGGCTGCCCGTGGCCAGCGGTCGATGCTGGGTGCGTGCCATCACCCGGTCGATGCGCTGGTCGAGCAGATGGTTGATTGCCGCTGCGGACGCCGCCGCCAGCCAGATGCCGAGACTGCCAAAGACCAAGGCGGCCAGCCCCGGCAGGCGCCAGGCCGGCAACGGTACGTCGCCGCCACTGCCGAAGCGCAGCAGCGCCTCGATCGAGGCGAATCCGGTCGGATAGCGCGGGTCGAACGTTGCCAACAGCATCCCGACCACGGCGGTGAACACGATCAGCGCGACCACGCGTGGCTTGGTCAGTTCCCAGTATTCATGCACGCGCGAGGATGCGGCCATTGCTCAGGCGTCCGGACGCTGCAGGCGTGCCACCAGCGTGACCAGGACGAACAGCAGCAACACCGCACCGGCGTTGTGGGCCACGGCCACCGGCAACGGCAAGCCTTCCAGCACGTTGGTGATGCCCAGGCCGATCTGCAGCAAGGTGGCCGCGACCAGCGCCACGCCCCAGCCCCGCACCCCCGGAACCCGCATCAGCTTGAAAATGCCCACGCCCAGCAGGAACAGGCCGACGACCACCGCGCCGACGCGATGGGCCAGCTGGATGGCAATGCGCGCGTAGCCGTCAAGCACGCCGCCTTCGTAGTCCACGCCGATGCCGCGCCACAGCACGAAGCCTTGCTGGAAATCACTCGGCGGCCACCACAACCCGACACACTTGGGAAACTGGGTACCGCAGGACAGCGCCGCATAGTTGGCGCTGACCCAGCCACCCAACGCGATCTGCACGCCCAGCAACGCCAGCGCCACGGCCAGCCAGCGCTTCAGCACCGGCGCCTGCACCAGGCGGATCGGCTGCTCGGTCGCCCGCCAGGCCATCCACAACAGCAAGGCGAAGGTGAGCAGACCCCCCAGCAGATGGGCCATCACGATGGCCGGCTTCAACAGCCACGTCACCGTCCACATCCCCAGCAAGGCCTGGAACACGATCACCGCCAGCGTCACTGCACCGACGCTGGCCAGATGGCGGTTGCTCCAACGCACCGCGGCCACGAGCAGCACCACCTCACCCACCGCCGCCATCGCGAATGCCGGCCAGTGGTGGCCGATCATGTACACCGGGATGGCCGCCGCGATCAGCGCGGTGGCCGCCGGGATGACCACCGCCCCGGCGCGCTCGCGACGCGCGGCCAGCCACGCCAGCAACAGCACCAGCAAGCCCAGCGTCGCCGCCAGGTGCCGATGCACCTGTTCGCGCCACGCCTTGTGCGGCTCGACCGGACGAATGTCGGAAAGATGTGCGGCCACCTCGGCGTCGCTGGCCTTCGGCCAGGTCGCGCGCCCGTAACAGGTCGGCCAGTCCGGGCAACTCAAGCCCGCGTCGGAGAGCCGCACGAATGCGCCGAACACGATGACGCAGGTGGCCAGCACCACCGCCAGCCAAGCGATGCGGTGGAAATGACGGTACGGCATGGCCATGCGCTCAGCGACTCACTTCAGTTTCAGCAACCGCGCCACGTCGCTGCGCAGATCGCCCGGATCGAACCCGGCAGGGTAGCGCAGAATCACGAAGCCGTTGGGATCCACCACATAGGCCGGCACCCCGCTCGGTTCGCCGGCTCCACCATCGACCCGCGGCAATCTCGCGCGCACGAAGGGGTCCGGCCGGATCGCCACGAACTCGCGCCGGCCCTCGGTAGCCGCCGGCGGCGCCCCCAACCACAGCACGTCGACCCGATCGGCATCCTTGCCGAACAGCTGCCAGACCAGGTCCAGTTGCCGGGCCAGTTCGTCGCAGGCGACGGCACAGTCAGCCGGGGGCGCCACCAGGATGCGCCAGTTGCGTTCGACGGGATTCCAGTCATAGGCCGTGCCATCGATGCGGCGCAACGCGGCTTCCCGCAGATCGGCCGGCGGCTGCAGCAATTCGCCGCGGTTGCGCAGACCGTCCGGCTGCCAGCCGGAAAACCGCAGCACGCCGGCCAGCACGAAGCTGCCCAGGAACAGTGCCACGATGGCCAGCAGCAGGGCGCGGTTGCGGTTGCGGACCGGGTCCGGGACGCGGGGCAGTTCGGGTTCGCTCATCGACGGGTGGCTCGGGTTGATCGCAGCAAACGGTAGGTCAGAACAACGGCGGTGGCCAGCACCGCCAGCGCCAGAGCGAACCACTGCACGGCATAGCCGAGGTGTTTTTCCGGCGGCAAGGTGTTCGGCAGGACATCCAGGTCACGGGCGTGACCCAGCGGCGCGTCCGGGTCCAGTCGCAGCACCCGCGGTGCCAGCGCCGGCTGTCCCAGCAGCGGCGCCAGTTCCGCCGGCAGCAGCGAGGTCACCAGCAGGTTGCCGTCGGGCTGCACCTGCGGCGCCGCCTTCAGCAGGCCGCCGACCGGCGGTGGCAGCAGCAGCCCGGTCACGGAGTGCTCGCCGGCAGGGCGCTCGACGACCGGCATCCGGCGTCCCTCCAGCGGCAGCCAGCCCAGTTCCACCAGCAGCGGCGGTCCGCCGGCGTCCGCCACGAACACCCGATAGACGCGAACGCCCGGCCGGCCGTCACGCATCTGGTTGTCCAGCAGCACGGCCGGTGCCTCGGCGAAATGGCCGCGACCGGCACTCCACGTGTAACCGTCCCTCGACGCCGGATCGGCCGCAGCCGACAACGCACGCGCATCGCGCTGCTGCAGCACGCTGGCCACCGCATCGAGCATCGCCTGCTTCTGGTGCATGCGACCCAGTTGCCACTGGCCGAGCGTGACGAAGGCGGCGATCGCCAGCAGCGCCACCAGCCAACCGATCACCACGGTGCGCGAGCCCCTCGGCATCAACCGACGCCTGCCTGGACCGCAAGCTGCGATACTGGCCACTTGCGCAACAGCAACGGGACCGGAATGAACGACTCGCTCAAGACCCTGCTCATCATCGCCTTTCTGATCCTCATCGTCTGGAACCTGGGCGCCGGCCTGTACTACATGCTGGCCGACAAGGGCCAGACCAAGCGCACCGTCAACGCGCTGACCAAGCGCATCGGCCTGTCGGTGGCGCTGATCCTGCTGGTGGTGCTGGCGCTGGGGATGGGCTGGATCACGCCGGGCGGCGCAGGCCGCTGAGCTACCCGGGCCAAGGCCCGGCCTCTCGCGCCACCCTTGCAGAGCGTCGCCCCGCAACCCGGCCATCGAGGCTGGGCGCGGGGGACGGCAATTGGCCGATCACGTGCGTTGCCCGACGTGGCTCAGGCTGATCGCCCGGCGTCAGAGCACGTAGATGAACAGGAACAGGATCAGCCAGACCACGTCAACGAAGTGCCAGTACCAGGCCACCGCTTCGAACGCGAAGTGGTTGTCGCGGTCGAAGTCGCCACGGAAGCAGCGCCACCAGATCACGATCAGCATGATCGTGCCCAAGGTCACGTGGGCACCATGGAAACCGGTGAGCATGAAGAAGGTCGAGCCGTAGATCCCCGAACCCATGGTCAGGTTCAGATCGCGATAGGCGTGGATGTATTCCTCGACCTGGAAGAACAGGAACAGGCAGCCCAGGGCGACGGTCAGGCCGAGGAACGTCAGCAGCACGCCGCGCTTGCCGGCCTTCAAGGCGTGGTGGGCGATGGTGATGGTCACGCCCGAGGCCAGCAGGATCAGGGTATTGATCAGCGGCAGGCCCCACGCCGGGATAGTCTGGAAGCTGCCACCGACCTGGGCCGGGCCGGCAGTCGGCCAGGCACGCGAGAACTCGGGCCACAGCAGCTCGTTGGTCATCACCCCGCTGCCTTCGCCGCCGAGCAGCGGCAATGCCAGCTGGCGCACGAAGAACAGCGCGCCGAAGAACGCGGAGAAAAACATCACCTCGGAGAAGATGAACCACACCATCCCCATGCGGAAGGACGTGTCGACCTGCTTGTTGTAATAGCCGCGGCGCGACTCGCGGATCACGTCGCCGAACCAGCGGAACAGCACCCACGCCATGAAGGCGATGCCGACGTAGAAGATCGGGCGGCCGAAGCTGCTCTCGTTGAGCATGCTGCCGAAGCCGAACGCCAGCACGAACAACGCCACCGAGGCGATGATCGGCCAGTAGCTCTGGGTCGGGACGTAGTACAGGTCCGTGTCGTGGTGCTCGGCGTGGGCTTGGGCCATGGTCGGTGGTCTCGTGCGCGGGTCGCGTTGGTCTGCGGGAGAGTCTAAGCGTTCAGGGAGCGGAACGCGCCAGCGCGGTGCTGGCGGCCTGCTCGGTCAGGGTGTCGTTGCGGAAGAACGTGTAGGACAGGATCACGGTGTTGACGTCGCGCGGCAGCGCCGGGTCGATGATGAAGCGCACGGGCATGTCCTGCGCCTGCCCCGCCTGAAGCGTCTGTGCGGTGAAGCAGAAGCATTCGGTCTTGTTGAAGTACTTCGATGCCCTGGCCGGTGCCACCGAAGGCGTGGCACTGCCGACCACCACGCCCGGGCTGTTGTTGATGGCATGGTACGTGGCTTCGTAGGGCTCGCCGACCTTGACCCGCATCTCGGTCTGGTTCGGCAGGAAGCCCCAGGGCAGGCGCGAGTTGACCGTGCCGTCGAACTGCACCGTCACCCAGCGTTCCTGTTGCGCGCTGGCGAGGCGACCGGCATCGGCCGGCTGGCCGCTGACGCGGATGCCGAGGATCTGCTCGCAGGCGATGCGGTACAGCGGGACCAGCGAGAACGTGAAGGCGAACGCGGCCAGCGAGACTGCCAACAGCTTACCCAGGCCCAGCGGCTTCTTCTTCTCCACGGGCGGCGGCGAGGACGACTGCATCACGCCCTCAGCACACCGGAGGCGATGAAGGCCACGTAGATGCCCACCGCGATCACCGCCAGCACCAGCGCCGCGCGCACCGCGTCGCGCCGGCGCTTGCGCGCCTGCGGATCGTCGATGTCATGGGGGCGTTTGGCGGACATGGCAGGCAGCGGCGCGTCAGTGGCTGACGTCGCCATGGGCGAGGTCGCGGTCGTGCACCACCGGCGGACGGGTGAAGGTGTGGTGCGGTGCCGGCGAAGGCACGGTCCACTCCAGTCCGCGGGCGCCTTCCCAGGCACGGTCCGGTGCCTTGGCACCGTGCTTGAGCGAATGCCACAGGATGGCGGCCATCAGGAACGGCGTCGCGAACATGCCGAACGCGCCGATCGAGCTGATCAGGTTCCAGTCGGCGAACACGGCGTTGTAGTCGGGGATGCGGCGCGGCATGCCGGCCAGGCCGAGGAAGTGCTGCGGGAAGAACAGCAGGTTCACGAACACCACGGACCACCAGAAATGGAACTTGGCGGCGCGTTCCGAGTACATGCGCCCGGTCCACTTCGGCCACCAGTAGTACACCGCGCCGATGATCGCGAACAGCGCGCCGGTGACCAGCACGTAGTGGAAGTGCGCAACGACGAAGTAGGTGTCGTGGTACTGGAAGGTCGCCGGCACGATTGCCAGCATCAGCCCGGAGAAACCACCGATGGTGAACAGCAGCACGAAGGCGATCGCCCACAGCATCGGTGCCTCGAAGGTCAGCGAGCCGCGCCACATGGTGGTGATCCAGTTGAACACCTTCACCCCGGTCGGCACCGAGATCAGCATGGTCGCGAACATGAAGTACATCTCGCCACCCAGCGGCATGCCCACGGTGAACATGTGGTGCGCCCAGACGATGAAGCTGAGGAAGGCGATCGCGGCGGTGGCATAGACCATGGCCTGATAGCCGAACAGCGGCTTGCGGCTGAAGGTCGGGATGATCTCGGAGACCACGCCGAACGCCGGCAGGATCATGATGTAGACCTCGGGGTGGCCGAAGAACCAGAAGATGTGCTGGTACATCACCGGGTCGCCGCCGCCGGCCGCGTTGAAGAAACTGGTGGCGAAGAACTTGTCGGTCAGCAGCATGGTCACCGCACCGGCGAGCACCGGCATCACCGCGATCAGCAGGAACGCGGTGATCAGCCAGGTCCAGCAGAAGATCGGCATCTTCAGCAGGTCGATGCCGGGCGCGCGCATGTTCATCACGGTGGCGATGACGTTGATCGCGCCCATGATCGAACTGATGCCCATCATGTGGATGGCGAGGATGGTGAACGGCATCCAGCTGCCGCCCTGCAGCGACAGCGGCGGGTACATCGTCCAGCCGGAGGCGGGGCCGCCACCCGGCAGGAAAAGGGTCATCAGCAGCATCGCGAAGGCGAACGGCAGGATCCAGAACGACCAGTTGTTCATGCGCGGCAGCGCCATGTCCGGCGCACCGATCTGCAGCGGGATCATCCAGTTGGCGAGGCCGACGAACGCCGGCATCACGCCGCCGAAGATCATCACCAGCGCGTGCACGGTGGTCATCTGGTTGAAGAAGCCGGGGCTGACGAACTGCAGGCCCGGGGTCATCAGTTCCGCGCGCATGACCACGCTCATGCCGGCGCCGATGATGAACATCACGAAGGAGAACAGCAGGTACAGCGAGCCGATGTCCTTGTGGTTGGTGGAGAACAGCCAACGCTCGGCAAAGGTCATCTTGTGCGCGTGCGCGTCGTCGTGGTGGGCTGCGCCGGCGGCTTCGAAATGGTCAGGCGTGGTGGACATGCGGGGCCTCGGGATTCGGTCGTTGCTGGCGCTCAGCCGGCGGCGGGAAGGGTGTCGGACGTGGCGTCGGCGCTGGCCGGTGCCTCGGCGGCGACCGGGGCCGCGACCGCATCGGCGGACTGTTCGGCCTTGCGCTGCGCCAGCCAGGTGGCGAATTCCGCCGGCGGCACCGCGCGCACCACGATCGGCATGAACCCGTGGTCCTTGCCGCACAGTTCGGCACACTGGCCACGGTAGACGCCAGGCTCGTCGATCTGCGCCCAGTTCTCGTTGATGAAGCCGGGAATCGCGTCCTGTTTCCAGCCCAGCGCGGGCACCCACCAACTGTGGATCACGTCATCGGCGGTGATCACGAACTTGATCTTGGTCCCGGTCGGGACCACCAGCTCGTTGTCCACGTCCAGCAGGTAGGTCGGATGATCTTCCAGGGTCACCCGCTGGCCGCTCTGGCGCAGTTCGTCGCTGCGACGGTCCATGCGGCTGGTGAAGCCGACGCCTTCGCCCAGGTATTCGTAGGCCCACATCCACTGGTAGCCGGTCACCTTGACGGTCATCTCGGCATCGCGGGTGTCGTACATCTTGATCAGGCCGCTGGTGGCCGGGAATGCCAACGCGATCAGGATGAACACCGGGATCACGGTCCACAGCGCTTCGAGCTTGGTGCTGTGGGTGAAGCTGGTGTCGGCCACCGCACCTTGCGACTTTCGGAACTTGAAGATGGCATAGCCCATCCCCGCGAACACGATCACGCCGATCACCACGCAAGCCCACAGCACCCACATGTGCGCCTCGTAGGCGATGACCGAGCTCGGGGTCACGCCGCGGCCCATGTTGAGCTGCCAGCGGACCGGATCAGCCTGCTGTGCCAAGGCCACCGTCGGCAGCATCGCCGCCGTGGCGGCCGCGCCCCATCGCATCCAACGCGTTTGCATCATGTTTTGTGTCCCGCGACGCCCGGCTGAAGGACGGCGCTGCTGGTAGAGGTGAACGGGACCTGACCAATGCTGGCAGGCGTGAAAACTGTGGCATGGTAGCCGCGCCCGGCTTGCAGCAGCAAGCGGCGACGTGCCCGCCATCCTAACGCGGACGCTGGCGACGCAAAGCCTTAGACTTCCCGTTTTGACCTGCAGCCCCGTCCGTGAGCGCATTCATGTTCCCTATCCTGTCGGCGGAGCTGCCGCCTGCCCCGAGCGCCGAACGCGCCGCCATCACTGCTGCATGGACCCGTGACGAGACCGTCCACGTGCAGGAGTTGCTCGGCCAGGTCGGGCTGGACGCTTCCCAGCGCCGGGCGATCGCGGCCACCGCTGCCGACCTGGTCCGCCGCGTGCGGGCACGGGTGGGCGACCAGAGCATGGTCGAGGCCTTCATGCGCCAGTACGACCTGGGCAGCGAGGAAGGCGTGTTGCTGATGTGCGTGGCCGAAGCACTGCTGCGCATCCCCGACCAGGGCACTGCCGACGCGCTGATCCGCGACAAGCTCGGCGATGCCAACTGGCGCCGCCACTTGGGCCAGTCCGACTCGGTGCTGGTCAACGCCTCCACCTGGGGCCTGCTGCTGACCGGTCGGCTGGTGCATCTGGCCGATGACACCAAGCGCGATGCCCACGGCGCCTTCCAGCGGCTGGCCGGGCGCATGGGCGAGCCGGTGATCCGCATGGCCACGCGCCAGGCGATGAAGATCATGGGTCACCAGTTCGTCATGGGCAGGACCATCGGCGAAGCGCTGCAGCGCGCGCGCAAAGGCAGCAACGCAGCGTTCCGCTACAGCTACGACATGCTCGGTGAAGCGGCATTGACCCAGGCCGACGCCGACCGCTACCTGCGTGCGTACCGCGATGCGATCGACGCGATCGGCGGTGACGGCCCCTTCGACGACGTGTTCGCCGCGCCCTCGATCTCCGTCAAGTTGTCCGCCCTGCACCCGCGCTACGAGCACGCCAATCGCGCGCGGGTGCTGTCCGAACTCGGCCCGCGGTTGCTGGGGCTGGCGATGCGCGCGCGCGCGCAGGGCATCGGCCTGAGCATCGACGCCGAGGAAGCCGACCGTCTGGAACTGTCGCTGGACCTGATCTTCCAGGTGCTCGGCGATGCCGCCCTGCGCGGCTGGGACGGCTTCGGCATCGTCGTGCAGGCATACCAGAAGCGCGCGCCCCGCGTGATCGACTTCATCGCCAGCCGCGCGCGTGCGCTGGGCCGTCGCATTCCGGTGCGGCTGGTCAAGGGCGCGTACTGGGATGCGGAAATCAAACGCGCGCAGGTGGATGGCCAGAGCGGGTTCCCGCTGTTCACCCGCAAGCCGAACACCGATGTCAGCTATCAGGCCAACGCACGCCGGCTGCTGGACAACATCGATGCGATCTACCCGATGTTCGCCACCCATAATGCGCAGACCATCGCCGCGATCCACCACATGGCGCAGGCCGTGGTCGGCGGCGCGCGCGACGGGGACGGCTTCCGTTACGAATTCCAGAAGCTGCACGGCATGGGCGACGACCTGTACGCGGAAGTCATGCCGCGCGATCGCCTGGACGTGCCCTGCCGCGTGTATGCGCCGGTCGGCAGCCATGAGGACCTGCTGCCCTACCTGGTGCGACGACTGCTGGAAAACGGAGCCAATTCCAGCTTCGTCAACCGCATCACCGACGAAACGATCCCGGTCGAGGAACTCGTCCGCGACCCGCTGGCCACCGTGGCCGCCTTCGAACACATTCCCCACCCCCACATCGCCCTGCCGGTCGCGCTGTACCGCAGCCAGGGCCAGCCGCGAGACAACTCCATGGGCATCAACCTCGCCAACGACGACGCACTGCAGGAACTGGCCACCGCGATGAACCGCGCCGGTGAAGGCCAATGGACCGCGGCACCGCTGGTGCCGGGCGCCACCGTGTCCGGTGAACCGCAGCCGGTCACCAATCCCGCCGATCGCCGCCAGGTGGTGGGCCACTGGACCAGCGCCGACGCCAGCGTCGTGGCGAAAGCCCTGGACAATGCCGTGGCCGCCTATCCCGGCTGGGACGCGACCCCGGTGGAGCAGCGCGCGGCCATGCTGGAACGCGCCGCCGACCTGCTGGAGGCACGCATCGCCGAGTTCATGGCGATGTGCACGCGCGAAGCCGGCAAGTCGATTCCCGACGGTGTCGCCGAAGTGCGCGAAGCGGTCGACTTCCTGCGCTATTACGCCCTGCAGGCGCGTGAACTGTTCACCATCGAAGCGCTGCCCGGTCCCACCGGCGAATCCAACACCCTGCAGGTCGGCGGTCGCGGCGTGTTCGTGTGCATCAGCCCGTGGAACTTCCCGCTGGCGATCTTCCTCGGCCAGGTCGCCGCGGCACTGGTCGCGGGCAACGCCGTGATCGCCAAGCCGGCGGAGCAGACCAACCTGGTCGGCCACGCCGCGGTGCAGTTGATGCATGAAGCCGGCGTGCCCAGGGACGTGTTGCAGTTCGTGCCAGGCACCGGCGGCACCGTCGGCAGCCTGCTGACCGGCGATTCGCGCGTGGCCGGCGTGTGCTTCACCGGCTCCACCCGCACCGCGCGCGTGATCAACCGTTCGCTGGCCAGTCGCGACGATGGCGCCATCGCCACCCTGATCGCCGAGACCGGTGGCCAGAACGCGATGATCGCCGACTCCTCCTCGCTGCCGGAACAGGTGGTCAAGGACGTCATCGGTTCGGCCTTCACGTCGGCCGGCCAGCGCTGCTCGGCCGCACGGGTGTTGTTCGTGCAGGCCGATGTCGCCGACAAGGTCATCGACATGCTGGCCGGGGCGATGGCCGAACTGAAGGTCGGGGACCCGGCGCAACTGTCCACCGACGTCGGCCCGGTCATCGACACCGCCGCCTGCGACATGCTCGATGCCCACGCCACCCGGATGGGCACCGGCATCGGCCGCAAGATTGCCGAGGCCACGCTTGGCCCGGACACCGAACACGGTACCTTCTTCGCCCCGGTGGCGTGGGAGATCGACGACCTCGCGCAACTGGACGAGGAAAAGTTCGGCCCCGCCCTGCACGTGGTGCGCTGGAAGGCGGACGAGCTGGACAAGGTGATCGATGCCATCAACTCCACCGGCTACGGCCTGACCCTCGGCATCCACTCGCGCATCGACGACACGGTGGAGAAAATCGCCAGCCGCGCGCGCGTGGGCAACGTCTATGTCAACCGCAACCAGATCGGCGCGGTGGTCGGCGTGCAGCCCTTCGGCGGCCGCGGCCTGTCCGGCACCGGCCCCAAGGCCGGCGGTCCGCACTACCTGCCGCGCTTTACCACCGAAAAGACGGTGACGGTGAACACCACCGCCGCCGGCGGCAATGCCAGCTTGCTGACGCTGGGGGAATAGTTCATTCGGGCGGCGGTCGATCAACCGGCTATGAACAAGCCAGCGGCGCTCCTTCGTTGGGTTTCGGGAAACCCAGTTCCACACGATCATCGGACGGATATCCGCACCGTTGAATATCCGTCCGAGTGATCCGCATCGGGTCATGGTGGCCCTTCCCGAAAACGCGAACAATCCTCTACAGACCCATGCTCGCTCGCATCAAGCTCTCAACCAAAAACGCACGTTGCATGGGTCATTACACTACGGCGACGGCGACGGCGACAGCGCAATCAGCGCTGACAGTAGTCCTTGCCCGCCGCGGCGGCATCATATGGGCCACCATCCGTCCTGCGAAGCTGCCGACTGACCGTCGACGGGGCACGCTCAAGATGGCGGGCAATGCAGCGGATGCTCCCGTAAGCTTCGGGGTTCACGACGCGGTCTTCAGGACTCAGATGCTGGTAACGTGATGATCGGAACATGGCAACACCTTAGGGTGTTGCACTTGGATGTTGAGTGTAAGGGTCACGTTCCATGGTGTACCGCTCATCCTGCGGTAGCGCGTGAACCTTGCCACCAGTCTCGCCCGGCACTGCAAGCAACGCGGCATGACCCAACCCCAGCTTGCCGAGCAGCGCTATTTCTTGCAACGCCAGCTATCTATTCCAGCGAACATCTGCGCATCCAACGCGGCAACATCTTTGGGAGCACGTTCTTTCGACTCGAAGGAATAGCTGATTGCATAATCCTTACCGAGCACCTTTCGTTCACACATGATTGCTTCGCGTGTGCTAGGCACGCCAGGCAAGGCCACATTCTTTTTCTGGCAAGTAGCAATCAATTCATCGACTTCATTCAATGCCACGCTGCCATCAGCTACCGAAGGCGTGAATTTTCGCCAAACAAACCAACCCCAATAAGTATGCGGATTAGCGGCGATAACCATGCGCCCATCATCAATAGACTCAAGCGAAGCCTCTTGGCTTCTTATCGTCCGCTTTACAAGAGAATCATCACCAAAGTCTTGCCATCGCTGCCCTCTAAAATCTCCAACAGATTCGGCCACTCCGCCGACAACCATCTTCGGCAACAAACATCCCGTCTCGCCCTTCAAGTCGCCACGCCAGCAGCCACTAAAAGCGAAGCCACTCCCTTTAGGAGCATCCGAAGGCAGCCAAGGAACGCGTCCAACCACGTGATTCTTGGGGACACAGAACTTGCCGCTCACCCCTTTAATTTCATGCACATCGTGAGAGTTGCAGCCAATGACCGATAACACCAAGGCCGCTATCAAAATCGGTTGAAACGCACTCATTACCAGCACCCGGGCGCAGTGCACCAGCCTGTAGCCCATGCACCGGGTATGTCTCCGCCAAATATCAAATACTGACCGCCGTAGTGCTGCGAAAAAACATCATGGTGGAAAGCGGAAATCTGATCGCCAGTAAGCCGGATGGGGCTTTGTGGTGATCCCCCACTCAGCGCATCCGCATGCGCCTTCGCTAAATCTTCGCGAATGCCCTCCATCGCGGTTTCGCACTCCTTGTCAGATGCGCCATTTTTCTTAAGGCCGCCTCGCAAGAGTCTGTTCGTAAAGTTGGCAGCCCAACCCTGATTTGCTGCCACTCTTCCAGCAGCGCAAGCGTACATATCTCCACCGCCACATGCGGACTGGTAGTAGGCAGAATAGTTACCGGAGTTCGCAAATGCTTGCTGCTCGGGCGTGACCCAGCAACCACGCTGGTCGCAATCCAAGCCTAGCCGATCAGTGAAATTAACTGGGTTTCCACGAACATAGCCATAGATAGTTCGCCCTGACGTGCGCCGTCGTACCCGGCGGCGTTTTTCCCTGACGCGACTTGGACTTAGCAACGCTGCGGCCATTGAGGCGGGTTCCGGGCTTCGTAAAATTCCCTTGATGCGCCTTTTTGGCCCACCCCGCGGCCGCCGTCAAGCACTTTCCTTTTAGCCGCCGCCCTTGCCTTTGGCCCGGAACCACTGCGCAACGATCCGCGTTCGGCTTGAACCGCGCAGCGGTTAAGCCGACGCGCCGGGGACGGTCAGGCGCGAGCGTGGGCGCGTAGCACGCAGGCTCTGTGGGCGTGCGCAGCACGCGCACGAAGCGCGTGGCGGGATACTGGCCGAAGCGATGCCGGCCAACCCACGCGCAACCGCGCAGGCCTGGCCGGAGCGGGCGCGACGCGCAGCGGCGCGCACCAACACACCGTGGGCGGGTGTGCGCAGCACACGCGGCCACACCCAAGGTTGGTTGACTGGCTCTTGCTCTTCCGGGGGCGCAAGACATGAACGCTTGTTACGCGAAGCGCCGGGCTGGCGCGGCGCTTGCCTGCGAACCCGCCCTTGGCCCACTGCAGCATCGCAAGCGCCGTGACAGCCCGGCGGTTTGCGTAACGCAGCGTTATGTTAAGTCGGCCGCAGGCCGACTTACCCCCGGACAGGTAACGCACAGCGCGCTGCGCAGCAGGGCGCTGACCGACGCGTTCTTGCTGTCCGATCGCGACCATGCCCGACGGAGCGATGCGGCGTCGGCTTGAACCGCGCAGCGGTTAAGCCGCGCCAACGTCGGCGTCGCGCTCGCACGCCCTCAAGCGCGCTTCCAGCAGGCGCAGTTCGTCGTCGGTCATGGCATCACCTCCGTGTCGGCCGTGCGGCGTTCCAGCCTCCCCGCTGGATGCGTCGCCGCGTGGATCCTCTGCAACTTGTCGATGGCCACGTGCGTATAGATCTCCGTCGTCGCCAGGTGCGCGTGGCCCAACATGTCCTGGATGTAGCGGATATCCGCCCCGTTCTCCAGCATGTGCGTGGCGCAGGCGTGCCGGAACAGGTGCGTCGCCCCCGGCCGGTCGATCCCGGCGAAGGCCATGTACCGCTTCACCTTCTCCGCCAGCCACGCCGGGCTGATCGGCTCGCCGTAGTCGGTCACGAACAAGGCGTCAGTGTCGGCCGCCAGCAACTGCGGCCGCGCCTCGACCAGGTACTTGTCCAGCCACGCCGCCGCCCGTTCGCCCATCGGGACGACGCGATCCTTGCGCCCCTTGCCCTCGCGCACGAACACCAGCCGGCGGTTCAGGTCGACGTCGTAGCGCGCCAACGCCGGTACCTCCATCCGCCGCAGACCCGTCGCGTACAGCAGTTCCAGCATCGCCCGGTCGCGCAGGCCCGCCGGCGTTGCCGGTTCGGCTTCGTGCAGGATCGCCTCCACATCGGCGACCGCCAGCAGGCTGCGCGGCAGGCGCTTGGGTTGTTTCGGCAACTGCAACTCCGAGGCCGGGTTGAACGCGATGTGCCGCTCGCGCACCAGCCACTTGAACCAGGTCTTGAGCGGGGCCAGGCACCCGTGCTGCGAGCCCAGCGTCAGCGGCTGCCCGTCCGGCTTGCGATACAGGAACAGGTGCCGCTGGTAGCGTTCCAGCACCGGCGCGGTGATCGCCCGCACGTCGTTCAGGTCGCGTTCGGCGCACCAGCCGATGAACCGCCGCAGCGCGATCCTGCGCGCCCGCACCGTGTCCGCGCTGTAGCCGTGCGTGAGCATCCACTCGAAGTGCGCGTGCATGTAACGGGTCAACGGATGCGCGGCCAGCGGGTCATCGCGGCGCGTGCGCGGCCCCGACGGCTTCACCGCCGCCGCCTTGCGCGTCTTGATCCGCTGGCCCCGGCGCGGCATCAGCGCACCGCCGCCACGGCGGCACCGTTACGACTACGACGCGGCTCGCGGGGCACCGGGAGAAGTGGGGTTTCTTCAACAGCAGCAGCTAAGGAAGAAGAACCCGCCTGCGCACAAGGGGTTGCGGGGATTTTCCGGCCTTGCAAGGTGGGTGCAAGCGGGGTGTTTTCGGGGTGCGAACGGGGTGCGAGGTCGGCCGCCGGGGGTGCGCAGTTCGCCGTCGTAGCCGTGGATTCCAGCGCCGCCACGTCGATCAGCCCGATCAACTGCGGCCCGTCCGCCGCCACGTCGCCATCGAACAGCAGTTCGTACACGAACCGCTGACCAGCCCTGCCGCGGTGGGGGAGCAGGTATTCCAGTTCCACGAGGCGTTCCAGGTGCAGCCGCAGCGCCGTGTCGGTGATCCCGGCCACCGCCCGCAGTTCCTTGCGCGTGAACCGCACCGCCGAACGCGGGATCGCCTGCTCGTGCATACGGGCCTCGACCAGGCCGACGATCAGCGACAGCACCCGCCGCGTCTGCGGCGGCAACTCGTCCAGCGAACGCCCCAACACCTCGCCGGCCAGCCGGTTCCCCAGCGCAATGTCCTCGCGCGTGACCTCGACGTATTCGATGGCATGGCCGGCCACCATCGCCGTGCGCACCGGCCGCTGGTGCTGGTGCAGGAACGCGATCGCGTCGATCAGCGTCAGGTATTTGGCGTGATCCCGGCGCATCCGGGTCGATTCGCTGCGGAACGTCAACGCCTCGGCATACGGGTTCACCACCGCCACCGGCCGCAGCAGCGTTTGCGCGGCCCGATGCACGTCCCGGATGCGCTCGGCGTCCTTGCCCGCCAGCAGGCCCGCCAGCGTCCGCGCCTGCCGCTGGCGCGCATGGATCGCCGCCGTCTGCTCCCGGCTCTCGTTGATCGTCAGCACCACGCAGCGGTTCAGCAGTTCCTCGTCGATGTCGATGGCCGTGGTGGTCAACAGCAGCATCACCGGGCCTTCGACCCGGTATTCCTCCGTCACCAGCTTGCCCGTGACCGGGTCTTTGCCCGTCGAAGCGATGGTCAGTTCGCCCTGGCTCTGCAACAGCTTCAACGCATAGGCGGCTTGTCGCACGCCTTCTTCTTCCGCGATGGCGAGGATTTTGTGTTTCAGGTCGCCTTCGCCGATGTAGAACAGCGATTGCCCGGTCATTGCCGAGTAGTGAACACGGTCGTGTTCCGGCATCAGCGACAGCAGCGCGTCCATGAGGGTCGATTTGCCCGCCGCGCTGGTGGACTGGATCAGCACCGCCAGCGGCTTGTCCAGCTTGCGCGAGACCGCCGCCAGATAGCCCACCAGCGCATTGCCGTCCTCCCCGACCACGCCCACCGCCGACACGTCGCGCACGATGCGCTGCGCCAGATCAGGCGCACGCAGCAGGTCGAGCGCCGCCGCTTCCAGCTCCGGCGACAGCGCAGGTTCCGCCGGTGCGGGGGCGAGGGTTTGCCGGATCGTCTGATCCTGCAACGTCTCCAACTGCAACAGCACCCGCCCAAGATCGGCCCGGATCGCATCCTCGGCCACCCCCAACTCCACCGCCGCCTGCGTCGTGTAGCTGGCCCGCGCACGCGCCGCGTACAGGTCGAGCGTGTCCACGTAGAACCGTTCCCCACACGACACCAGCAGGTTCACCTTCAACGTGTCGTAAGCCAGGTTCTTCGCCAGCCCACGCACCCGATAGCGGCGTTCGCCGAGCGTCAGCGTCACGTCGCGCTCGCCCATCTCCACCGGCACCGCAGGCAACATCGGTACAGGCGAAGCAGGCAAGGGTTCGACAGGCCCGGCATCGAGGGCGTTTTCTTTAGCTGCGGGTTCTTCTTCAACAGCAGCCACTAAGGAAGAAGCCGTATCCGCCGCCGGCATGTCATCCGAAGCGACACACTCCGTACTGATGACCGCTTTTGGCTTGCCCTGGCCGAGCCATTCGGCCTTGCGGATCGCCACACCCAGCGACTTCGCCGCAGGCGTCACCTTCAAGGCGTATTCGTTCGCGTCCATCCCCTTCGGGAACTGGATGCGATAGCACTCGATGCCATCCGCGATCAGGGATTCGGCCAGCTTGGCGGCGGCCTCGTCGCCGGCAGCGTCACGGTCGTAGGCGATCAGCACGCGCTGTGTGCCGGCCTCGCGCAGCGCCGCCGCGTGTTCGCCGGTAAAGCCGTTCACGCCATAGGCGGCGGTGACGTTGCGATAGCCGGCATTCCAGAACGTCAGTGCGTCGATCAACGATTCTGTGAGGATGATTTCCGGTGAGACAAGGGCTTCGCGGTTGAACACGCCCCGGTGCGGCCCCGGCAGGTACAGGTGCTGCAGCGTCCCCGGCCGCAGGTTCGGCGTGATCTTGCGGCCGTACACCTCGACCACGCTCCCGGCGGCATCGAACACCGGCACCACCAGCGAGCCGTTGAAGTGCTCGTGGCCGCTCTCGCGCAGCACGCCGAGCCGTTGCAGGCGGGTGCGGATTTCCGCGCCGGCCTTCCGGTTCTTCTCCGGCAGCCGCAGCCCGAGCGTGCGGTTGGCGAAGCCCAACCGGAAGCGGTCGATCAGCGCCGCATCCTCCAGCCCGCGCGAGGCCAGGTACGCCAGCGCCTCGGGGCTCTGTTTCAAGGTCGCATGGTAGTAGTCGATCACCTGCGCCAGCGCCGACGCATCATCGGCATCGGCATCCACCGGCGCGGCCAGCTTCGGCACCGTCGCCTGACGCACCACCGGCCCGGTCAGCGGGGCATCGTTGCGCAGCAGCTCCACCGCATGCCGGAACGACACCCCTTCGGCCTTCATCACCCAGTCGATCACCGTGCCGCCCATGGCGCACGCGCCCAGGCAATGCCACAGGTTCTTGGCCGGGGATACCACCAGCGACGGCGTGCGGTCGTCGTGGAACGGGCAGCGCCCAAGCCAGTCCTTGCCCTGCCGTGCCAGCTTGACACCCTTGGCCTCCACCAGCCGCTGCAACGACACCTCGGCCTTCAGCCGCTCGATCTCGGACTCGGGGATACGGGCCATCGGAACCCTCCTTCGGGGCAAAAGCTGTCAAGCCGTAGATGCGCTGTATTTGTAACAGCGTATATGCTACTTTTCAACCAGCATCCCCGCAGGAGACCCCTACAGTGGCCGCACACCTCACCCCGGATGTGCTGCTGATGGCCTTCCCGCAACGCCTCGCCGCCCTGCGCAAGCAACAGACCCTCACCCAGCAGGCGCTCGCCGAACTGGTGGGCGTGCACCTGACGCAGATTCAGCGTTACGAGAAGGGCGACACCCAGCCCACGCTGGAGGTCATCCGCAAGCTGGCCATCGCCCTGGCCGTCTCGGCCGACACCCTGATCTTCGATCCCGACGAGCGCGGGCCGGGCGACGACCTCAAGCTGCAATTTGAAGCCGTGCGGCAACTCCCGCCCGAAGACCGCCAAGCCATCAAGGCCATGCTCGACGGCATGATCGTCAAGCACCGCACCAAGCAGATCGTCGGCGAACTGCATAGCTGACAGCAACGGCAACAGCAGCGGCTAAAAGAGAAGCCCCGCAGTGCGGGGCTTCGATCATCATAGGGCAGCAGTTACGGGCTCTCTGCCAACTTGCGCTCAACTGCTCCGAGAAGCACATCTGCGCCTTCGTATCCTTGGCTAACTAGCATTCGCAGATGATATCGGGCTCTTGCCAGAGATTTAGCGTCCCCTTTTTCACTGAGCAGGGACGCGTAATTACGCCGGCCTGCAGCACTTCCGTTCTCCATTGCGATTTGGGCCCAATAAAGCGCCTCCTCTTTCTCCCCTTTGTCGAGAGACGCCCAAAACAGGTCAAGGGCCGCGTTAGCGGAACCATTCAATGCGCTCTCAGTCAGCTCTTCGAGCTGCCCACAAGAAAGCTCACCGTCACAAGAAAAGTCCGGCTTCTCTGGCTCTGTCGAATGACAACCTCCAGACACGGCGAGCAAAGCCCCAAAGAACAGCAATGATGCAAGAGGCTTCATGGCCCACCCGGCGTGAACAAGATGAACTGCCCCAGATTGTTCATGTCCGGATACCCATTAGGCGGGGCGTTATGCCCGGCAAAGACAAAGCGTCCGCTGCTATACCCGAATAAGAATTGATTTGGCGCACGAACATTCGCGCCCAGTTCGTTTGCCAACTGCTGACCGAAATCCTCTTGTCCAGTCCTGCAGGCATACAGTTCAACTGTGGTGCCCGGCTTGTAATTTGGATCAGCTTTTATCTTTGCCGCCAAGTCCGCAGGGGAAAGGAGATTCCCAGTTATGCCATCTCTGACGCCCCATGGATTCGCATGCGCAACCACTGAATAGACACCTGGCGGATTCAGATTGTTCGCAAAAGTATGTCCGGGCGCTCCGGGAGCAAGCAGCACCATATCCGCCAATCCCAGCGGATCAACTAGCGATATTGGGTTTCCACGAACATAGCCATACGTATTCAACCCACCCGCCAACCCGATCGGATCGCTCTCCAGATACCGCCCGGTCCGCGGGTTGTACGTGCGGAAATGGTTGTACGCCAAACCCGTCTCGCTGTCGTGGTACTGCCCCGGGAACCCCAGGTTCAGGCCGCCGATGCTGTCCAGCGTCACCGTGCGGTCAAACGCCCCGTTGCTGGCCCGCCACGTCACCGCCTTGGCGCTGTCGGTCACGACCTCCGGCCGACCCAGATGATCGGTGTGGATCATCGCCACCTGCCCGCCGCGGATCCGCGCCAGGGGCGTACCGTCGGGCAGGCGCACGTAATGAGTCCATGCCCCACCCTGGTGTTCACCCAGCAATTGCCCCGCGGGGCCGTGGCTGAACCAGTGATGCGCACCGGTGCCGACCTTCTTGTGCACCCGCACACCCAGCGCATTGATGGCGTAGGTGGTGGTGACACCGGCCTTGGTGGCCGTGGCCAGGCGGCCGAATGCGTTGTAGCTGAACTGCATGCCTTCACCATTCAGGGTGTTGCCTGCCGCATCGTAACCGTAACTGGTGGCCCGCGAGCCGGTGATCGCCAGCAAGCGGTTGCCGGTGCTGGCCGTGGTGTAGCCGTCCGTGGCACCCGCCCAGACATGGCTGCTGCGGTTGCCGTTGGCATCCCAGGCGAAGCTCTGGTTGGCCCCGCTGGCAGTGACCGACGTCAGCCGTGACAGCGCGTCGTAGCCGCAGCTCTGACTGAGGGTGCCGTGCACCGCATTGGTGATGCCGGTTATGCGGTCGGCCACGTCGTAGGCATAGGTCAGGCGCTGCAAGGGACTGCTGCCGTTGCGGGTGGCGATCTCGGTCAGCCGGCCGTTCAGGTCACGCTGTTGCACGCGCGTCAGCCCGTTGCCGTAGGTCCAACTGCGAATGCCACCGAACGGCTCATGCGCGATCTCGTTGGCGATCGGTACCGGCGCGCCGCCCACGGTGCTGGTGACCACGCGCAGGACCCCGTTGAGGTAGCCGTACCCCACCCCCACGCCACCCGGATACCCCACGCCCGTGAGCCGGCCGGCGGCATCATGCAGGTAGGTGTGGCTGGCGGAGCCACCCGCCGGCAGCGCGGCGACCTGCGAGGGCGACTTTCCGCAATCCATTTAATGTCCCGGAGCATATCAAATGCCCGACTAATCAGCAGGACGAAGTTGCTTGTAATAAAAAGAGTCCCCCCGACCGGGCGCGCCGAACCAAGAATTCAGCTCATCTACACCAACAAAGGCAACACTGCAAGAGAATGCCTTACGGAAACCACCACCCCCCCTTTCTTCATGGGCCGAAAGACCAACCTCAACCCCGTAAATGAAAGCGTCAGCATTAAGCCGACCATCTTTTGTTTGGAATACCAGATGGCCACTTGCCCCCAATACTCGAGAGAAGTTTCCGGAGCGCACAAAACCCGACGCGCCAACCGTCACATGCATACCTTCAATCAAATAAACTCCATCTTCATGACTATCAATCGGAAAGGTAATCTTTGCAAAGGCTGCAGAATCTATCCCGCCCATCTCCTCAAAATCCCGGTAGACAAAAACAACCCCTGAGCCACGCGTTAAAACATGCCCATGATTAGCAATCTGCAACATGCGTTCAAAATCATCCGTAGCCCGTACCAGTTCGAACCGATCAACAATTGAAGCCTCCTTCACAATCAGGCAATCGGCCGCATAAACTCCACTGCAAAATAGAAGACCAGCAAGAATGGCGAAAAATCTACTTAGATATTGCATCCGCACCTCCCCCGCTCCTTTTCAAATTCCCTCATGGTCTTACCCGTACGAACAGCGGACTCCGGAAAGATGTAGTCGTGATCATAATCATGATCCTTTGTTTGAAGGTGGAGTGGGCGAGTAAAATGAAGTGCTTCATGAATAACCGTATTAAGCAACTCCACTAAAGACCCAACACTTAGAGCATCCAAAAACCTCTCGTTAAGATGAATCCTGTTGTCGAAGCTGGAATTCAATCCCCTTATTCGCGCTTCGCCACTGATATTTGGGGTATCCCTGGAAATAGTAGCCAACGGCGGCCCGTCGCCAAAGAATAAGTCTTTGTTGATCGTTCGAGCAGCCATATAGGCGGCTGCAATGTCACACTCAGTCAACCCTAGCGGGTCGACGAATGAAATCGGGTTTCCACGAACATACGCATAGATAGTTCGCCCTGACGTGCGCCGTCGTACCCGGCGGCGTTTTTCCCTGACGCGACTTGGACTTAGCAACGCTGCGGCCATTGAGGCGGGTTCCGGGCTTCGTAAAATTCCCTTGATGCGCCTTTTTGGCCCACCCCGCGGCCGCCGTCAAGCACTTTCCTTTTAGCCGCCGCCCTTGCCTTTGGCCCGGAACCACTGCGCAACGATCCGCGTTCGGCTTGAACCGCGCAGCGGTTAAGCCGACGCGCCGGGGACGGTCAGGCGCGAGCGTGGGCGCGTAGCACGCAGGCTCTGTGGGCGTGCGCAGCACGCGCACGAAGCGCGTGGCGGGATACTGGCCGAAGCGATGCCGGCCAACCCACGCGCAACCGCGCAGGCCTGGCCGGAGCGGGCGCGACGCGCAGCGGCGCGCACCAACACACCGTGGGCGGGTGTGCGCAGCACACGCGGCCACACCCAAGGTTGGTTGACTGGCTCTTGCTCTTCCGGGGGCGCAAGACATGAACGCTTGTTACGCGAAGCGCCGGGCTGGCGCGGCGCTTGCCTGCGAACCCGCCCTTGGCCCACTGCAGCATCGCAAGCGCCGTGACAGCCCGGCGGTTTGCGTAACGCAGCGTTATGTTAAGTCGGCCGCAGGCCGACTTACCCCCGGACAGGTAACGCACAGCGCGCTGCGCAGCAGGGCGCTGACCGACGCGTTCTTGCTGTCCGATCGCGACCATGCCCGACGGAGCGATGCGGCGTCGGCTTGAACCGCGCAGCGGTTAAGCCGCGCCAACGTCGGCGTCGCGCTCGCACGCCCTCAAGCGCGCTTCCAGCAGGCGCAGTTCGTCGTCGGTCATGGCATCACCTCCGTGTCGGCCGTGCGGCGTTCCAGCCTCCCCGCTGGATGCGTCGCCGCGTGGATCCTCTGCAACTTGTCGATGGCCACGTGCGTATAGATCTCCGTCGTCGCCAGGTGCGCGTGGCCCAACATGTCCTGGATGTAGCGGATATCCGCCCCGTTCTCCAGCATGTGCGTGGCGCAGGCGTGCCGGAACAGGTGCGTCGCCCCCGGCCGGTCGATCCCGGCGAAGGCCATGTACCGCTTCACCTTCTCCGCCAGCCACGCCGGGCTGATCGGCTCGCCGTAGTCGGTCACGAACAAGGCGTCAGTGTCGGCCGCCAGCAACTGCGGCCGCGCCTCGACCAGGTACTTGTCCAGCCACGCCGCCGCCCGTTCGCCCATCGGGACGACGCGATCCTTGCGCCCCTTGCCCTCGCGCACGAACACCAGCCGGCGGTTCAGGTCGACGTCGTAGCGCGCCAACGCCGGTACCTCCATCCGCCGCAGACCCGTCGCGTACAGCAGTTCCAGCATCGCCCGGTCGCGCAGGCCCGCCGGCGTTGCCGGTTCGGCTTCGTGCAGGATCGCCTCCACATCGGCGACCGCCAGCAGGCTGCGCGGCAGGCGCTTGGGTTGTTTCGGCAACTGCAACTCCGAGGCCGGGTTGAACGCGATGTGCCGCTCGCGCACCAGCCACTTGAACCAGGTCTTGAGCGGGGCCAGGCACCCGTGCTGCGAGCCCAGCGTCAGCGGCTGCCCGTCCGGCTTGCGATACAGGAACAGGTGCCGCTGGTAGCGTTCCAGCACCGGCGCGGTGATCGCCCGCACGTCGTTCAGGTCGCGTTCGGCGCACCAGCCGATGAACCGCCGCAGCGCGATCCTGCGCGCCCGCACCGTGTCCGCGCTGTAGCCGTGCGTGAGCATCCACTCGAAGTGCGCGTGCATGTAACGGGTCAACGGATGCGCGGCCAGCGGGTCATCGCGGCGCGTGCGCGGCCCCGACGGCTTCACCGCCGCCGCCTTGCGCGTCTTGATCCGCTGGCCCCGGCGCGGCATCAGCGCACCGCCGCCACGGCGGCACCGTTACGACTACGACGCGGCTCGCGGGGCACCGGGAGAAGTGGGGTTTCTTCAACAGCAGCAGCTAAGGAAGAAGAACCCGCCTGCGCACAAGGGGTTGCGGGGATTTTCCGGCCTTGCAAGGTGGGTGCAAGCGGGGTGTTTTCGGGGTGCGAACGGGGTGCGAGGTCGGCCGCCGGGGGTGCGCAGTTCGCCGTCGTAGCCGTGGATTCCAGCGCCGCCACGTCGATCAGCCCGATCAACTGCGGCCCGTCCGCCGCCACGTCGCCATCGAACAGCAGTTCGTACACGAACCGCTGACCAGCCCTGCCGCGGTGGGGGAGCAGGTATTCCAGTTCCACGAGGCGTTCCAGGTGCAGCCGCAGCGCCGTGTCGGTGATCCCGGCCACCGCCCGCAGTTCCTTGCGCGTGAACCGCACCGCCGAACGCGGGATCGCCTGCTCGTGCATACGGGCCTCGACCAGGCCGACGATCAGCGACAGCACCCGCCGCGTCTGCGGCGGCAACTCGTCCAGCGAACGCCCCAACACCTCGCCGGCCAGCCGGTTCCCCAGCGCAATGTCCTCGCGCGTGACCTCGACGTATTCGATGGCATGGCCGGCCACCATCGCCGTGCGCACCGGCCGCTGGTGCTGGTGCAGGAACGCGATCGCGTCGATCAGCGTCAGGTATTTGGCGTGATCCCGGCGCATCCGGGTCGATTCGCTGCGGAACGTCAACGCCTCGGCATACGGGTTCACCACCGCCACCGGCCGCAGCAGCGTTTGCGCGGCCCGATGCACGTCCCGGATGCGCTCGGCGTCCTTGCCCGCCAGCAGGCCCGCCAGCGTCCGCGCCTGCCGCTGGCGCGCATGGATCGCCGCCGTCTGCTCCCGGCTCTCGTTGATCGTCAGCACCACGCAGCGGTTCAGCAGTTCCTCGTCGATGTCGATGGCCGTGGTGGTCAACAGCAGCATCACCGGGCCTTCGACCCGGTATTCCTCCGTCACCAGCTTGCCCGTGACCGGGTCTTTGCCCGTCGAAGCGATGGTCAGTTCGCCCTGGCTCTGCAACAGCTTCAACGCATAGGCGGCTTGTCGCACGCCTTCTTCTTCCGCGATGGCGAGGATTTTGTGTTTCAGGTCGCCTTCGCCGATGTAGAACAGCGATTGCCCGGTCATTGCCGAGTAGTGAACACGGTCGTGTTCCGGCATCAGCGACAGCAGCGCGTCCATGAGGGTCGATTTGCCCGCCGCGCTGGTGGACTGGATCAGCACCGCCAGCGGCTTGTCCAGCTTGCGCGAGACCGCCGCCAGATAGCCCACCAGCGCATTGCCGTCCTCCCCGACCACGCCCACCGCCGACACGTCGCGCACGATGCGCTGCGCCAGATCAGGCGCACGCAGCAGGTCGAGCGCCGCCGCTTCCAGCTCCGGCGACAGCGCAGGTTCCGCCGGTGCGGGGGCGAGGGTTTGCCGGATCGTCTGATCCTGCAACGTCTCCAACTGCAACAGCACCCGCCCAAGATCGGCCCGGATCGCATCCTCGGCCACCCCCAACTCCACCGCCGCCTGCGTCGTGTAGCTGGCCCGCGCACGCGCCGCGTACAGGTCGAGCGTGTCCACGTAGAACCGTTCCCCACACGACACCAGCAGGTTCACCTTCAACGTGTCGTAAGCCAGGTTCTTCGCCAGCCCACGCACCCGATAGCGGCGTTCGCCGAGCGTCAGCGTCACGTCGCGCTCGCCCATCTCCACCGGCACCGCAGGCAACATCGGTACAGGCGAAGCAGGCAAGGGTTCGACAGGCCCGGCATCGAGGGCGTTTTCTTTAGCTGCGGGTTCTTCTTCAACAGCAGCCACTAAGGAAGAAGCCGTATCCGCCGCCGGCATGTCATCCGAAGCGACACACTCCGTACTGATGACCGCTTTTGGCTTGCCCTGGCCGAGCCATTCGGCCTTGCGGATCGCCACACCCAGCGACTTCGCCGCAGGCGTCACCTTCAAGGCGTATTCGTTCGCGTCCATCCCCTTCGGGAACTGGATGCGATAGCACTCGATGCCATCCGCGATCAGGGATTCGGCCAGCTTGGCGGCGGCCTCGTCGCCGGCAGCGTCACGGTCGTAGGCGATCAGCACGCGCTGTGTGCCGGCCTCGCGCAGCGCCGCCGCGTGTTCGCCGGTAAAGCCGTTCACGCCATAGGCGGCGGTGACGTTGCGATAGCCGGCATTCCAGAACGTCAGTGCGTCGATCAACGATTCTGTGAGGATGATTTCCGGTGAGACAAGGGCTTCGCGGTTGAACACGCCCCGGTGCGGCCCCGGCAGGTACAGGTGCTGCAGCGTCCCCGGCCGCAGGTTCGGCGTGATCTTGCGGCCGTACACCTCGACCACGCTCCCGGCGGCATCGAACACCGGCACCACCAGCGAGCCGTTGAAGTGCTCGTGGCCGCTCTCGCGCAGCACGCCGAGCCGTTGCAGGCGGGTGCGGATTTCCGCGCCGGCCTTCCGGTTCTTCTCCGGCAGCCGCAGCCCGAGCGTGCGGTTGGCGAAGCCCAACCGGAAGCGGTCGATCAGCGCCGCATCCTCCAGCCCGCGCGAGGCCAGGTACGCCAGCGCCTCGGGGCTCTGTTTCAAGGTCGCATGGTAGTAGTCGATCACCTGCGCCAGCGCCGACGCATCATCGGCATCGGCATCCACCGGCGCGGCCAGCTTCGGCACCGTCGCCTGACGCACCACCGGCCCGGTCAGCGGGGCATCGTTGCGCAGCAGCTCCACCGCATGCCGGAACGACACCCCTTCGGCCTTCATCACCCAGTCGATCACCGTGCCGCCCATGGCGCACGCGCCCAGGCAATGCCACAGGTTCTTGGCCGGGGATACCACCAGCGACGGCGTGCGGTCGTCGTGGAACGGGCAGCGCCCAAGCCAGTCCTTGCCCTGCCGTGCCAGCTTGACACCCTTGGCCTCCACCAGCCGCTGCAACGACACCTCGGCCTTCAGCCGCTCGATCTCGGACTCGGGGATACGGGCCATCGGAACCCTCCTTCGGGGCAAAAGCTGTCAAGCCGTAGATGCGCTGTATTTGTAACAGCGTATATGCTACTTTTCAACCAGCATCCCCGCAGGAGACCCCTACAGTGGCCGCACACCTCACCCCGGATGTGCTGCTGATGGCCTTCCCGCAACGCCTCGCCGCCCTGCGCAAGCAACAGACCCTCACCCAGCAGGCGCTCGCCGAACTGGTGGGCGTGCACCTGACGCAGATTCAGCGTTACGAGAAGGGCGACACCCAGCCCACGCTGGAGGTCATCCGCAAGCTGGCCATCGCCCTGGCCGTCTCGGCCGACACCCTGATCTTCGATCCCGACGAGCGCGGGCCGGGCGACGACCTCAAGCTGCAATTTGAAGCCGTGCGGCAACTCCCGCCCGAAGACCGCCAAGCCATCAAGGCCATGCTCGACGGCATGATCGTCAAGCACCGCACCAAGCAGATCGTCGGCGAACTGCATAGCTGACAGCAACGGCAACAGCAGCGGCTAAAAGAGAAGCCCCGCAGTGCGGGGCTTCGATCATCATAGGGCAGCAGTTACGGGCTCTCTGCCAACTTGCGCTCAACTGCTCCGAGAAGCACATCTGCGCCTTCGTATCCTTGGCTAACTAGCATTCGCAGATGATATCGGGCTCTTGCCAGAGATTTAGCGTCCCCTTTTTCACTGAGCAGGGACGCGTAATTACGCCGGCCTGCAGCACTTCCGTTCTCCATTGCGATTTGGGCCCAATAAAGCGCCTCCTCTTTCTCCCCTTTGTCGAGAGACGCCCAAAACAGGTCAAGGGCCGCGTTAGCGGAACCATTCAATGCGCTCTCAGTCAGCTCTTCGAGCTGCCCACAAGAAAGCTCACCGTCACAAGAAAAGTCCGGCTTCTCTGGCTCTGTCGAATGACAACCTCCAGACACGGCGAGCAAAGCCCCAAAGAACAGCAATGATGCAAGAGGCTTCATGGCCCACCCGGCGTGAACAAGATGAACTGCCCCAGATTGTTCATGTCCGGATACCCATTAGGCGGGGCGTTATGCCCGGCAAAGACAAAGCGTCCGCTGCTATACCCGAATAAGAATTGATTTGGCGCACGAACATTCGCGCCCAGTTCGTTTGCCAACTGCTGACCGAAATCCTCTTGTCCAGTCCTGCAGGCATACAGTTCAACTGTGGTGCCCGGCTTGTAATTTGGATCAGCTTTTATCTTTGCCGCCAAGTCCGCAGGGGAAAGGAGATTCCCAGTTATGCCATCTCTGACGCCCCATGGATTCGCATGCGCAACCACTGAATAGACACCTGGCGGATTCAGATTGTTCGCAAAAGTATGTCCGGGCGCTCCGGGAGCAAGCAGCACCATATCCGCCAATCCCAGCGGATCAACTAGCGATATTGGGTTTCCACGAACATAGCCATACGTATTCAACCCACCCGCCAACCCGATCGGATCGCTCTCCAGATACCGCCCGGTCCGCGGGTTGTACGTGCGGAAATGGTTGTACGCCAAACCCGTCTCGCTGTCGTGGTACTGCCCCGGGAACCCCAGGTTCAGGCCGCCGATGCTGTCCAGCGTCACCGTGCGGTCAAACGCCCCGTTGCTGGCCCGCCACGTCACCGCCTTGGCGCTGTCGGTCACGACCTCCGGCCGACCCAGATGATCGGTGTGGATCATCGCCACCTGCCCGCCGCGGATCCGCGCCAGGGGCGTACCGTCGGGCAGGCGCACGTAATGAGTCCATGCCCCACCCTGGTGTTCACCCAGCAATTGCCCCGCGGGGCCGTGGCTGAACCAGTGATGCGCACCGGTGCCGACCTTCTTGTGCACCCGCACACCCAGCGCATTGATGGCGTAGGTGGTGGTGACACCGGCCTTGGTGGCCGTGGCCAGGCGGCCGAATGCGTTGTAGCTGAACTGCATGCCTTCACCATTCAGGGTGTTGCCTGCCGCATCGTAACCGTAACTGGTGGCCCGCGAGCCGGTGATCGCCAGCAAGCGGTTGCCGGTGCTGGCCGTGGTGTAGCCGTCCGTGGCACCCGCCCAGACATGGCTGCTGCGGTTGCCGTTGGCATCCCAGGCGAAGCTCTGGTTGGCCCCGCTGGCAGTGACCGACGTCAGCCGTGACAGCGCGTCGTAGCCGCAGCTCTGACTGAGGGTGCCGTGCACCGCATTGGTGATGCCGGTTATGCGGTCGGCCACGTCGTAGGCATAGGTCAGGCGCTGCAAGGGACTGCTGCCGTTGCGGGTGGCGATCTCGGTCAGCCGGCCGTTCAGGTCACGCTGTTGCACGCGCGTCAGCCCGTTGCCGTAGGTCCAACTGCGAATGCCACCGAACGGCTCATGCGCGATCTCGTTGGCGATCGGTACCGGCGCGCCGCCCACGGTGCTGGTGACCACGCGCAGGACCCCGTTGAGGTAGCCGTACCCCACCCCCACGCCACCCGGATACCCCACGCCCGTGAGCCGGCCGGCGGCATCATGCAGGTAGGTGTGGCTGGCGGAGCCACCCGCCGGCAGCGCGGCGACCTGCGAGGGCGACTTTCCGCAATCCATTTAATGTCCCGGAGCATATCAAATGCCCGACTAATCAGCAGGACGAAGTTGCTTGTAATAAAAAGAGTCCCCCCGACCGGGCGCGCCGAACCAAGAATTCAGCTCATCTACACCAACAAAGGCAACACTGCAAGAGAATGCCTTACGGAAACCACCACCCCCCCTTTCTTCATGGGCCGAAAGACCAACCTCAACCCCGTAAATGAAAGCGTCAGCATTAAGCCGACCATCTTTTGTTTGGAATACCAGATGGCCACTTGCCCCCAATACTCGAGAGAAGTTTCCGGAGCGCACAAAACCCGACGCGCCAACCGTCACATGCATACCTTCAATCAAATAAACTCCATCTTCATGACTATCAATCGGAAAGGTAATCTTTGCAAAGGCTGCAGAATCTATCCCGCCCATCTCCTCAAAATCCCGGTAGACAAAAACAACCCCTGAGCCACGCGTTAAAACATGCCCATGATTAGCAATCTGCAACATGCGTTCAAAATCATCCGTAGCCCGTACCAGTTCGAACCGATCAACAATTGAAGCCTCCTTCACAATCAGGCAATCGGCCGCATAAACTCCACTGCAAAATAGAAGACCAGCAAGAATGGCGAAAAATCTACTTAGATATTGCATCCGCACCTCCCCCGCTCCTTTTCAAATTCCCTCATGGTCTTACCCGTACGAACAGCGGACTCCGGAAAGATGTAGTCGTGATCATAATCATGATCCTTTGTTTGAAGGTGGAGTGGGCGAGTAAAATGAAGTGCTTCATGAATAACCGTATTAAGCAACTCCACTAAAGACCCAACACTTAGAGCATCCAAAAACCTCTCGTTAAGATGAATCCTGTTGTCGAAGCTGGAATTCAATCCCCTTATTCGCGCTTCGCCACTGATATTTGGGGTATCCCTGGAAATAGTAGCCAACGGCGGCCCGTCGCCAAAGAATAAGTCTTTGTTGATCGTTCGAGCAGCCATATAGGCGGCTGCAATGTCACACTCAGTCAACCCTAGCGGGTCGACGAATGAAATCGGGTTTCCACGAACATACGCATACGTATTCAACCCGCCCGCCAGCCCGATCGGGTCGGACTGCAGGTACCTGCCGATGCTGGCATCATAATCCCGGAACCCGTTGTTCCAGTTGCCGGTTTCCGCATCGTGGTACTGGCCGGGAAATCCGATGTTGAACCCGCCGATGGCATCGTGCGTGACGGTGCGGTCGAACGCCTGGTTGTCGGCACGCCAGACCACCGCCTTGCTGCTGTTGGTCACCAGCTCCGGTCGGCCCAGGTGATCGTTGTGGACGGCATGCAACTGACCACCCCGCACCAGTCCTACCACCTGACCGCCGAACCGCAGGTAGTGCGTCCAACCGGCACCGCCCCAGTTGTACTCCACCTCCAGCTGCCCGCTGGGGCCGGTCAGGTAGGCCGTGCCGTTGGTGCCGACCCGCTTGTAATTGCGCTGCCCCAGGGCATTGACCCGGTACTGCGTGACGACGCCACCGCTGTTGGCCCGGATCATGCGGTTGAAGCCATCGTAGGCGTAGCTGATGCCCCCCGATGCCGTGATGTTGCCATCGGCATCATGGTTGAAGGAACGCGTGGCTGCACCGGCACCCGTCAGCCATTGCAGTTGGTTGCTGCTGGCTGAATATCCCAGACTGGAGGTCACCCCGGCAGCAACATGCTGGACGCGGTTGCCGTTGGCATCCCAGGCAAAGGACTGGTTGCCCAGGGCCGAGGTGACCGCCGTCAGGCGGTCCAGAGCATCGTAGCCATAGGTCTGGGTCGCTGCCGGGCGTGCGCTGTTGGTGATCTTGCTGATCCGGTCGTTGGCATCGAAGGCGTAGGCCAATGCCTGCACGTTGCTGGAGCCGTTGCGGGTGTGCAGCGCGGTCATTCGACGATCCAGATCCAGCGTGGCCGTTCGGGTCAGCCCGTTGCCGTGCGTCCAGCCAATCGCCGGCCCGAACGGCTGGTGCGAGATGTTGGTCAGCACGTTGTGCGTTGCGCTGCCGACCTTGGCGGTCATGGTGGTGAGCCGTCCGCGCCCGTAGCCATACCCGACGGAAACCCCGCCCGGATAGCTGATGCCGGTCAGGCGCCCGCTGCTGTCGTAGGCATAAAACTGACCAAAGGCAATGCCGCTGCCGGCAATGCTCTGGGATTGCGACAGCAGCAGGCCTTCCGGAGAGTAGTTGTAGCCGATGACCCCGCTCGGATCGGTCACCGTGCACAACCGCCCCTTGCCGTTGGTGCAACTGTCATACGCGAAGCCATGCGTCTGGCCACCCGCACTGCGGCTGACCACGCGCCCCAGGCTGTCGTACCCGTAGGTGGTCACCACGCCACTGCTTCGAGTCGTTGCCGTCAGTTGCCCGCTGGCGTTGTACTGGAACGTGGTGGTTCCCGTGTCCGGGCTGACCTGTTGCCAAAGCTGGCCGAAGCCGTCGAATTGGTAGGTCGTCGCCTTGTTCCTCGGGTCGATGACAGCAACGACATTGTCCGCCTTGTCATACTGCAGCCGCGTCGTGCCATTCAGCGGATCACGCGACTCCACCAGTCGATTCAGCGCGTCATAGACGTAGGTCGTGGTGTGTCCCAGAGCATTGGTCGCCGTGCGGACGTTGCCGTTGTGATCGTAGGAATAGGTCACGCGCTGCCCATTGTTGCCAAGCTGCACCCGCACCCTTCCCAACTCGTCGTATTCGGCACGCTGCCGATGGATCAGCGTGCTGTGGGTCGCAAGCGGCATCTGCGTCGAGCGTTCCGCGGCGCCATGAACACCGCCTCCGCCCTGCGGATTCCAGCAGATGCCCGTCTCGGGGTCGCACCAGCCACCTCCGGGTGGGGGATCGACCGGCGCCGCATGGACGGTAACACGCACGTTGCTCGAACTGGCCCCAAACCAGGTGGAGCCCTTCAGCATCCGCCACTGGAAGTTGTAGACCCCGGCGGTGGCGGGTGCCTTGGCGGTGAAGTTGAAGGAAACCGTCCCTCCCGGAGGCACGTTGGCCGGCAGCGCCACCCGACTCAGGCCCCAGTGGCTGTTGTTCGCGGGATTCTGGGAACCGAGCACGTAACCACCACCGGCACTCCAAGTGGTATCACCGGAATTGCGCATGGCCACCCGCACCGAATAGCTCTGACCGGCCGCCATCGAGCTTGGCACGACCTGGCTTGCAAACGCGGCACTGTCCGTTGGCACCCACGTATCCTTGGAAATATCTGTCTGGATGATGTTGCCCATCGCATCGTAGGTGAAGCGGACCACAGCGAAGTCATTCCCTCCTTCGGGCTCGCGCATCGCCATCAGCCGCCGGTTGTTTGCATACTCCCATTCACGGTAGTGCCCGTCGGGTGAAGTCATGCGCGCCAGCAGCCCTGCACTGTCATAGCTGTACGTCGTGTCGGCGGCTGTTCCGGTCGGATAGCGGCGCTCTCGCACCAAGCGGGAACGTGCGTCGTAGGTCAACTCGTGCACATCGCCGTTCGGTCCGGTGATTTTTCCAGGCAGGCCCAGGGCGTCATGGTTCTGATAGATGGTTGCGTGCCCCAAACCGTTCTCGACCCGGACCATCGCCCCGTTGGTCGCGAACACGCGCTTCATCGAATCACCAGCCCCGGGCAGCGGGCCATCGACCCGGATGGAAGCAGTCAGGCCCGAAGCATGACTTGTATAGGCGAAGGTGGTCGTTTGAACCTGGTTGGCCACTCCGTTTGCCGTGAGGTTCTTGCGCGAAATCGAAACGAGCCGGTCGTTGCCGTCGTAAGTCCAGGTGGTTTCAAGGTGGCCGACCAAGGTCTCGCGGACGATGCGGTTGTTGGCACCCCATGCGTAAAGGAACCGTCGTTCGGCGGGGGTTCCAGCCGCCTCGCGCTTCTCGATCAACTGCCCTTTGGCGTTGTGTATCGTGATTGTTTCGTTGCCGTTGAAGTCCTTGGCGACCGTCGGATAGCCGTTCGCGTCATAACCGATGTCCTTGCGCGCGGCCGGACAATGCGTTGACGCATGTCCAAGCGTAGCGATCAACCGGCCGTTCTCGAACTCGTAGGTGGTTTTCTTGTTCAACGGGTTGGTCTGCACGACTCGCCTGACCGTGCCGCCACCGCCGGCAGCAGGCCTCATGGCCAGAAGGGGGAACGCGCCACCAACGGATTGTGGCAGCGTGCAGATGCCGGTGCTCGGATCACAGCCGCCACCTGGTGGCGGAGTGGGCGGGGGCGGCGGCAGAGGCGCCGATTGCGCCAGTTCGTAAGAGAACGTGTAGCGGTCCACCCCACCTGCATGCTCGCTCAGCACGGCACGCCCGTTGGCGTCGTACGCGAAGGTCGAATACCGGACACCATTGTAGGACTTGCCGGTCAACGCCCCGGGGAAGCGGTTGTCCGTGTAGTGGTACTGCACGGTGGTTGCAGGCAGGGCCGGCAGGGTGACGCTCGCCAGCCGATGCCGACCGGCACCAAATGCATTGGCCGTGTAACCGTAGTTGTACTGGTTTCCGGCCGGGTCGGTCACACGGATCAGACGGCCGCTGCTCCATGTGAACTGGACATGGCGGCCACTGGTGTGGGTCACACGTTGCAGGTAGTTGTTGCTGTACGTGAAATCCCAACCCACTCCTTGACGATTGGCCACACGGGTGACAAAGCCATTGAGGTTGTACCGCTCGACCCTGCCATCCTCGGAATGGTGGGTGTACACGCTACCGGCCAGCGTGATGTACGCGATCGCTTGGGCCTTGTCCTCCTCCCAGCGCCCACTGGCCTTGCGGATGAACTTGATGCGCCGGCCATCCGGCCTCTGCAGCCACAGGTTGGCCGCGTTCACTCCACCGCCCGACGAAGTCAAGGAATAGTCGAAGTTGCTCAGCCAGTGCTGACCAAACAGACCCACCCCCGACCAGTAGTGGTTGTAGGTGCGCGACAGGTACAAGCCCATCTCCCCCTCGGAGGTGAAGTCAGTCTCGAATTCCACCTTGTTGCCCGTCGAGTAGACAATGGGGTTGCCTGCTTGGTGCTCGCAGTCGATTTCCGGATCGTTGTCCTGGGTCGGCTGGCCTTGATCGCCGGAATTGGCGACTGTCCCGCTCCCCCCACCAAATCCGACATCGCGAACGCCGCCAAAGCCGTCATCCCAGTAGTAACACCGGGTCTCCAGGATTACGTGAACTCCTTTTGAGTCGACATAGCTCTTGTCAACTTGCCAACAGACCCCTTCACGCGCCTTCAATGATGCCGGGAACGCGCCCAGAATCACGAACAGGAGTGCGACTAGCAGCGCGCCCGTCAGGTCAGTCAAAGGACGGCAGCCACGCGTGCCGAAATGTGAGGAATCGGAGCCTCTAGCCAACACAGACATCACCCACTCCTTGGTAATTGCCGCGAACCTTGAGGAAATACCTAAGACATGCCGCCCCGCAGAATCCACCTTGTATCCCAAGGCGCGTTTACTGTCTATACCTCCGCACGATGACATCTACTTTCGTGGCAACGGCTGGTACTGGACAGAGATCGCACTCTTCGGGCGACTTGTACGGCCAGCCCTGCTTCCGACTGCTGGATTATTGGAAAATGGCTTCGGTCGTTGTGCCGGTTGGGCGTCGGGTCCGGAACGCATTAAGGGCTTGGCAGGAGAGGGTGAGGTGCGGCCTGACTGATGGTGCCCCTGCCGGATGACGAGCTTGGCTTCGGCGTGACTGCGGAACCACTCCATGGACAGGCATTCATCGCGCAACTTGCCGTTGAAGCTCTCGGCCGTACCGTTCTGCCACGGCTTGCCGGGTTCGATCGGGCCAGATCCAGACGCTCCCGCGTTGCCCAGCGACGCAGTGCCTTCGGGTCGTTGTCCGAATGCAGGATCTCGGGGGGCCAGCGCATCGTCTTCGGTCGTGACCGCACCTTGATGACGCGACCGGAGCGAATTGAGCCCGCCCCACCCCGATGGGCAGCCGTTTCCAGCACGAGTTGACCTGCGACCTGCAACGACGGCTCGCGCGGCACGCCGGACGACCTCTATCGCCGGGGATACGAACTGGCCCACAGCGGCAGCTTGCGGGTGGCAGCAACAGTCAGTGGATCCGGGCCATCGTCATGACCCGGTGCCGAGTCCGGCCGGAGCAAGGATCGCTGTAGCGGGAACGAAACCTTCGGCTGTCATGCTGAGCCCTTTATGTCCCGACCACGGCTGTCCGCGCCCGGAGAAACGATGACCCGCCTGAAATTCCCGCACCCGCTCGCCGCCCTGTTCCTGGCCACTGCCCTGCTGCTGGCACCCGGCGCCCGGGCCGACGAGGGCGCGCCGCGCGCGCGCAACATCATCCTGTTCGTCGCCGATGCCGCCGGCGTGTCCACGGTCAACGCCGCCAGCCTGCACGGCTACGGTGAGCCGCTGCGCCTGCACATCCAGCAGTGGCCGCACCTGGGGCTGAGCGACACCTCGCCGGTGGACCGCTTCGTGTCGGATTCGGCCAACGGCATGTCCTCGATCATCACCGGCGTGCGGACCCGCAACGGCGTCATCAGCCAGGGCCCGGACGTGGTCCGCGGCGAGCGCGACGGCACGCCTTCCAAAACGTTGCTGGAACACGCCGAGGAGCGCGGGCTGCGCACCGGCGTGATCAGCACCCAGTCGATCGCCGATGCCACGCCGGCGGCCACCTACGCGCATGCCAACGACCGTCGCAAGTGGGCCGAGATCTTTCCGCAGGCCTTTGCCCCACGCCATGGTGATGGCGTGGATGTGCTGATGGGCACCGGCCGCGAGCGCATCGGCACGCAGCTGGCCGAAGCCGGCAGCAGCTTCGAGGCGCTGGCCGAACGCCACGATCGCCCGATCTATGCCTCGCTTGATGCGATCGAGGACGGCAACACGCGGCCGGTGGTGGTGGCCGACACCCTGGACGTGCGTGCCGCCACCCTGCGGGCGCTGGACGTGCTGCAGCAGGCACCGGAAGGCTACCTGCTGGTGGTCGAATGGGACGCGCACACCGACGACATCCGCAAGGGTCTGCAGAACCTGGTCGACTTCGATCGGCTGATTGCCGAAGTGCAGCAGCGCGTGGACCTCGCCGACACCCTGTTGCTGTTCACCGCCGACCATTCCTTCGGCGTGCTGGTCGATGGCGGCGAACGCGGCAAGCCGCTGCTGGCCGGCTATGACGCATGGAAGGCAGCCGGCACCGACGAGGACCTGGTGCGGCTGGACCACATCATGGTCAACCGCACCCACACCGCCGAGGAAGTCATCGCCACCGCGATCGGCCCCGGTGCAGAGCGCGTGCGCGGGTATTTCCCCAGCACCCATCTGTTCCGGGTGATGATGGACGCGTGGGGCTGGTCAAGCGCATCGACGGCCACCGGCGATTGATCGACAACGCCGTCGAGGCGGGGCAAGCCTCCGCGCTGCGCCCTGCGGGTCGGCGAGGCGTCCCTGCAAACGAAAGAACCCCGCCGAGGCGGGGTTCTTCGCGAAGCACGGATGTGCTTTGAATCAGAAGCGGTACTGCGCGGACACGCCGAACAGGTTGACGCTGGCGTCGTAGTCGCCACTCAGGCGAGCGTTGGAGCTGTTGACCGGGTTGTTGATGGTCGAGTCGCCCGGGACGATGCGGGTGTAACCGGCGTCGAACGACAGCGCGTCATTGACGTTCCAAGTCGCGCCGATCGAGTACCAGGTGCGATCCGAGTCGGGCAGGCGCGGGGTGCGCTCGGCGTCGATGGTCGGGGTCTCGTCATAGGCCACACCGGCCCGCAGGGTCACCGTCGGGCTGATGTCGTACTCGCCACCCAGGGCGTAGAAGTCGGTGTTGCGCCAGTGGAACGGCTCCAGCCCGACCACCGCACCGTTGTCGCGGACGATGCGCACTTCGCGCAGGCTCGACCAGCCGGTACGGCTGACGTCACCCATCAGGCGCAGGTTGTCATTGACCGCCCATGTCGCGGAGACGGTGGCCACGCTCGGGGTGGTCAGCTTGGCACCGCCCGGGGAGTCGGCGACCGAGGCGCGCACGGCCGGCGACGGATGGCCGGCGAGCACCGGCGGCACGCCGCCGAACACCACGTCGCCCTGGATGTCGTGGTCGATCTGCGAACGGTAGGAGAAACCGATGCTGACCGCGTCGGTCGGACGCAGGTTGGCGCCGACGATGAAGCCGAAGCCGTTGGAGGTGCCCTGCACGTCGACCACGCCGTCGTTCATCTGCGGACCGAAGGCACCGCTACCCAGCGGCAGGCAGAACGGCGGGATCTGGCCACCGGTGGCGGCCGACGGCGCACAGATCTGCGAACCGAAGTCCACCGCCTTGGACAGCTGCACCTCGGCGCGCTCGCCGATCAGGCCCAGGCCCAGCGAGAAGCGGTCGGTGACGTCCACCGCGGCCGACAGGGTCAGGTCGACGATCTTCACGTCCGACACCAGCGCGTGGTAACGACCGACCCAGCCGTTCTCGTATTCGGTCTTCAGGCCGAAGGGCGCGCTGACCATGGCACCGACGGTGACGTTCTCGAATGCACCGGAGAGCGGCTTGATGAAGGACACGGCCGGGATCGGGGTCACGTCACCGGCGTTGCCGCCGTTGCCACCGGCCAGCGGAAGGCCGAACGCGTCGGTGCCGCTGCCATTGAAGGTCGCGTTGAGGTCGACCACCGTCAGGTCGCCCTGGACCACCGCCTGGTCGAACTGGCGCATCGCGGCGGGGTTGTTGACCACCACCGAGGCGTCGCCGGCGGCGGACGCGGAACCGGCGAAGGCGCGGCCCATGGCCTTGACGCTGTTTTCCTTCAGCTGGAAGCCGGAGGCATGGGCCTGTCCGGCGGCGAAGGTGCCGGCAATGGCCAGGGCAAGCAGGGAAACGGTGGTGTAACGGGTGGCATTCGCCATGGGGAAACTCCGGTTGCGTTGTTGCTCGGGGGAACGTGCGTGTACGGTGGCGGTCTGCTCAGCGGGCGGCGCACCATACAGCAGGGTATTGATCACTATAATGCCGTGCCGTCCGCCGGGCGACAATCATCGTCGCAGCTCACACGCTGGTGGCCGTCGCCAGCGGTGCGGATTCAGGACAGCTTCATCCATGTTCGTCGCCATCCCCAATCGCACCCGCCCCGGGATCCGCTGGGCAACGCCACTGCTGCTGCTGGCCTGCGTGGGCGTGTTCCTTTGGCTGCAGACCATGGAGCCGGGGCTGCGTGCGCACTGGCTGACGGACTGGGGGGCACTGGATGGCAATCCACCAACGCTGCATTGGGCGGAGTGGCGGGATGCGCTGCTGGACGGCAGCATGCTGCGGCCCTTCACCGCGTTGTTCCTGCATGCCGACTGGCCGCACCTTCTGGGCAACCTGGCGTTCCTGCTGATCTTCGCGCTGCCGGCGGAACGGGTGTTGGGGGGCGGCTGGTTGCTCGGGCTGTTCCTTGGCGGCGGCGCGCTGGCCAACTTCGGCGCGCAACTGCTCGCCGGCACCCCAGGATTGAGCGTGATCGGTGCCAGCGGCGCGATCTCGGCGGTGATCGGTGCCTATCTGGCGTTGTTCCCGCGTGCGCAACTGGGGCTGGTGCTGCCGCTGGGGCTGTTCCTGGAATTCGTGAAGGTGCCGGCATCGCTGCTGATCGGAGTCTGGGTCCTGCTGCAGATGGGCTTCGCCTACATCGGCCCCTCCTTCGGCGAGACCGCCTGGGTCGCGCACGTCGGCGGCTTCCTGCTCGGCGCTGCCTTCGCCCTCCTGCTGCGGCAGCGGATCGCCCGGCGCCTGCGCCACCGGGGTGCGTGAGCGGCACTTATAATCGGTCCATGGGCAAGCCGCTTTACAAGGTCACGTTCTTCAACCACGGCAAGGTGTACGAGCTGTACGCCCGTTCCGTCGCCTCCGGTGCGCTGTGGGGCTTCACCGAGGTGTCGGGCCTGGAGTTCGATGTACGCGACGGTCTGGTGCTGGATCCGACGGAAGAGCGCCTGCGCGACGAGTTCGGCAACACCCGCGTGCTGCACCTGCCGATGCAGAGCATCGTGCGCATCGAGGAAGTCGACAAGAAAGGCGCCTCCGCGATCCGCGATGCCACCTCCGGCGAAAGCGTGGTCACGCCGTTTCCGATGCCGGGGAGAAAGCTGTAGAGCGGGAACGAGTGAAGAGAAGCGAGAAGTGAGAAAAAGTGGACTGCTTTTACTCGTTCCTCACTCCCCTTCACTCGTTCCTGGTCATCATCCCCGCCCTCGCCTCCAGCCAGGGCAGCGCATCGCGCAGCGGCGTGAACTGCGTGGCAAGGCCGGCCAGCACGCCGACGCAGTTGGCCACGGCATCTGACGGGTCCATCTGCCGGCCGCTGGCGAAGGCACCCTGCGCCCACTCCAGGCCGATGCCGAGCAGGCCGATGGCCACGCAGGCGACCAGCAGCGCGCTGCGACGGGCGAAGAGCTGGACCGCGCCGGCGGCCAACGCGAAGTAGCCGAGGAAGTGCAGCAGCTTGTCGTTGACGCTCGGCAACGACTGCAGGTCCGATGCCGGCAGCATCGAGCCGATGACCACCGCGGCAATCGCCGCTGCCCACAGTCCGGCCCACAACCAGGGCCAGCGCAACGGCTTGAACGAGCGCCCTGGACGGTAACGCGTCACAGACGCCACGTCAGGTCACCGACCAGGAACGCCGCGTTCAGGTCCACCTCATGGGCGAAGCCGATCACCCCGAACCGCTCGCCCATCGCCTCCGGCAATGTCAGGGTCTTGGCTTGCTGTCGCAGACGCAGGCACGCGGTTTCGTCGGCGGCTTGGGCTTCGGCGGCCTGCAAGCGACGGTCCAAGCCGTTGCCCAGCAGGAAGCTGGCCTGGCTGCAGTAGCCGGCCAACTCGAAACCGGCGCCGGTCCCGGCTTCGGCCAATGCGGTGAAATCCACCGACGCGGTGATGTCCTGCAGGCCGGGCCAAGCCAGCACGTCACTGACGACATGCTGTCGCCGGAACGCGCGCAGGGTGCCGTCGTCGCGGTGACTGGCGTAGTACTCGCGTCGCGGATGGCCGTAATCCACCAGCAGCACCGCGCCACGACGCAAGCCGCCGACGACGGCCTGCAGCCAGTACGGCAACTGTGGCAGCAACTCGCTGCGATAGCCGTCCGGCAGCGTGCGCTCCAGGTCGCGCTCGACATGGCGCACGGCTGCCTCCATCAGGGCATCGGCCGGACGTTCGATCACGTGAAAACCGTGCTCGGCATCGTGGGCGACGTATTCCTCCAGCACGCGACCGCCGTCGATGAGAAATCGCGGCGTCGGCAGTGCGTCGATGACCTCGTTGGCGAACATCACACCGTTCCAGTCGCCATCCATCGGCCGGTCGATCCATTCCACACGGCTGGCCAATGCGTGCGGCAATTCCTCGCGGACCCGCTGCTGCTGGCGCTCGCGCAGGTCGGCGCTGGGTTCGAGGATGGCGTAGCGCTGCGGCAGTGCGTCCAGCGCCTGCAGGTGGCGCAGCGCGTCGACCACGAAGCGACCGCTGCCGCCGCCCAGTTCCAGCCAGCGCGCCTGCGGTCCCAGTGCCTGCAACGCAGGTGCCATGGCCTCGGCCACGCATTCGGCAAACAGCGCACCCAGCTCCGGCGCGGTCACGAAGTCACCCTCGGCACCGAACTTGCGTGCACCGGCGCTGTAGTAGCCCAGCCCCGGCGCGTACAGACACAGTTCCATGAAGCGCCAGAACGGTATCGCACCGCCTTCGCTGGCGATGTGGCTGGTCAACAGCGCGGCCAGCCGGTCGCTGTGGTGGCGCTCGTCGTCGGTCGGGGGAGGCAGGCTTGGGGTCATCGATTCGCAGTCATCAGCGCGGAGTCATCGGATCCGGTTCGTCGCGGACGAAGGATACGCGGAACCGGCGAGATCACCGGCGCTGCGCGTCAGGCGCGCCCCAGGCTGATGCGTTCGCGCCCTTCCAGATCCGCGGCGGTGCCCACGTCCACGAAGCCGGCCGCCTGCAGCAGCGCGCGGACCGCTGCGCCCTGGGTCCAGCCGTGCTCCAGCAGCAGCCAGCCCCCAGGGCGCAGGTTGGCGCGTGCGCCGACGGTGATTTGCCGCAACGCCGCCAGCCCGTCGGTACCGGAGGCCAACGCGGCCGGCGGTTCGAAGCGCAGGTCACCCTGCTGCAGATGCGCGTCGCCTTCCTCGATGTAGGGCGGATTGCTGGCGATCAGGTCGAAACACCGGCCGGCCAGCGGCGCCAGCCAGTCGCCGGCGACGCACTGGACGTTGTTCAGCCGCAGTCGAGCGGCATTGCCGCGTGCCACCGCCAGCGCCGCCTCGCTGGCGTCGCTCGCCAACACCCGCGCCAGCGGTCGTTCGCTGGCGATCGCCAGCGCAATCGCCCCGCTGCCGGTCCCCAGATCGGCCACGTCCACGGCAAGGTCCGCGGGCAGCCGCTCAAGCGCCAGCTCCACCAGTCTCTCGGTTTCCGGGCGCGGGATCAGGGTGTCGGCGGTCACGGCCAGCGACAGTGACCAGAACCCCTGGACACCGGTCAGGTAGGCCACCGGCTCGCCGGCCGCGCGGCGCGCCACCAGTGCGAGAAACGCGTCGGATTCGGCCACACCGAGGGGGTCGTTGGCATGCGCGTAGAGCCAGCCCGGATCGCTGTGCAACACGTGGGCCAGCAACAACCGCGCGTCCCCGGCATCGATGCGCTGCGCCGCGACACGCAACATCTGCCCGATGGCGCGGGGGGGCTCGGGTTCGGGCGGCGGGGGCGCTGGGTGATCCATTTGCCCATGGTAGGCGGCCGGCAGTCGTCACGTCACCGGCGCGTGGCCGGCGAGGATCCGCACACGCGGACGTCATCACCGCCGCGGATACTGGGATCGACGCCCAAGGCCTTGTCGATAGCCTCCTGCTATCAATAGCATCCATTTAATCAATTTGATTGAACGATAGCCCCTGCCTACCATGATCGGCGTCCTTTCCACCCACCCCCGACCAGGAGTCAACCCATGTCGTTGATCAATACCGAAGTCCAGCCGTTCAAGGCCAATGCGTTCAAGAATGGCGAATTCATCACCGTCACCGAAGCCGACCTGAAGGGCAAGTGGTCCGTCCTGATCTTCATGCCGGCCGCGTTCACCTTCAACTGCCCGACCGAAATCGAAGACGCCGCCGACAACTACGCCGAGTTCGAGAAGGCCGGCGCCCAGGTGTTCATCGTCACCACCGACACCCACTTCAGCCACAAGG
>JAUNRQ010000050.1 GCA_030535605.1 Pseudoxanthomonas suwonensis | reverse complement strand
ACGGCGCGCAGATGAGCGACAAGGTCGCCTACCTGTACAAGCAGTACACCAAGCAGCAGGCTGCCGCCGCCTGATGCGGTCCGGGCCGCACTGACGGCCCGCCGCCGCACGCGATCCATGGACGCGCCGCATCCGCCCGTACAGGAAACGATGATCCTGGTGGGGCGGGTCGTCGGCGCGTTCGGCGTTCGTGGCGAGGTGAAAGTCGAATCCTTCACCGATCCGCTGCACGCGTTGTTGCGTTATCAGCCCTGGACGCTGCGCGACGAGCGCGGTGGCGAGCGCACGGTTGCCGGCGTCACCGGGCGGCAGACGCCAAAGGGCATCGTCGCCCGTTTCCCCGAGGTCGACGATCGTGACCAGGCCGAGGCGCTGCGCGGGCTGGAACTGTGGGCGCCGCGTTCGGTGCTGCCGCCGCCGGCACCGGGCGAGTACTACTGGGTCGATCTGGAAGGGTTGCGCGTGCTGACCATCGACGGCATCGAACTGGGCCGGGTTTCGTACCTGTTCAACACCGGTGCCAATGACGTGCTGGTGGTGCAGGGCGAGCGCGAGCGCATGCTGCCGTTCATCGAGCCGGGTGTCATCACGGCGGTGGACTTCGACCAGGGCACGATCACCGTCGACTGGGATCCGGAGTTCTGATCCGGCTGCGGGCTGCGGTTCCGCCCGGATCGCGGACAATCACGCCATGCGCATCGACCTGATCTCCCTGTTTCCCGAGTTCCTTGCCCAGATCGCCGGCCACGGCGTGGTAGGGCGTGCGGCAGAGCGCGGCCTGCTGTCCCTGCACGGCTTCAACCCGCGCGATTTTGCCGAAGGCAACTACCGACGCGTCGACGATCGCCCGTTCGGCGGTGGCCCGGGCATGGTGATGATGATCGACCCGCTGCGGGCGGCGATCCGTGCTGCCCGCGAGGCCGACCCGCGTCCCGGCCGGCTCATCTACCTCAGCCCGCAGGGGCGTCGGCTGGACCAGGCGAAAATCCGCGAACTGTCCGCGCAGCCCCGCCTGTTGCTGCTGTGTGGACGCTACGAGGGCGTCGACGAGCGTCTGGTTGCCGCGGAAGTGGACGAGGAGCTGTCGATCGGCGACTACGTGCTTTCAGGCGGCGAATTGGCCGCCGCGGTCGTGGTCGATGCCATCGGCCGGCTGCTGGAAGGCGCATTGAACGATGCCGGCTCCGCCGCACAGGACAGTTTCGAGGACGGGTTGCTGGACTGGCCGCATTACACCCGCCCGGTCGAACATGTCCTGGGCAACGTGCCGGACGTGCTGCTGTCCGGCAACCACGCGGAAATCGCGCGTTGGCGTCGCCGCCAGGCGCTGGCTCGCACACTGGCGCGGCGCCCGGATCTGATCGGTACCGCATCGCTCGACGATGCCGACCGGCGTTGGCTGCAGCACCTGCAGGACGAGGCCGGGCAGGGACCGGGCGACGGCTCAGGAAAGATCCGCTAAGCAGTTGCCAGTGCTGGAAAAGTCCCGCTATACTGCGCGGCTGCATCAACCAGAAAGCCCGGACGCGGCGTCCACGTGCACCCGCGCCGACAAACCGGTGATCGCCCGGCCGGCGATACGCCACCAACAAACACAAAGGCAACCATCATGTCCCAGCCGTCGATCCACACCCTGGTCCAGGATTTCGAGACCGCCCAGGCGGACCGCAAGCTCCCCGAATTCGGCCCCGGCGATACCGTCGTGGTCAACGTCAAGGTGAAGGAAGGCAACCGCGAGCGTGTCCAGGCCTATGAAGGCGTGGTCATCGCCAAGAAGAACGCCGGCCTGAACTCGGCCTTCACCGTCCGCAAGATTTCCCACGGTTACGGCGTGGAACGCGTGTTCCAGAGCCACAGCGCCGCCATCGACTCGGTCGTGGTCAAGCGTCGCGGTGCCGTGCGTGCCGGCAAGCTGTACTACCTGCGTGGCCTCGAAGGCCGCAAGGCCCGCATCAAGGAAGATCTGGCTGCCGTGGCCAAGGCCAAGGCTGCTGCCCAGGCCGCCGCTGCCGAAGACGCGCCTGCCGCGGAGTAATCCGGCGACGATGTCGTCCACCGGACAGTTTCAGGCAACGGCCGCCATTGCGCGGCCGTTGTCGTGTCCGCCTTCTGCACTGGGCGATGGCCGCCCATGAGTGACGTGCCTGTGCTGGCGGTTGTGCGCATCGACGTGTGGCTGTGGGCCGCACGTTTCTTCAAGACCCGTGCGCTGGCCAGGCAGGCGGTGGAGACGGGCAAGATCAAGGCCAACGGCGAGCGCGTGGCCAAGCCGGCTCGCAGCGTGCGAATCGGTGACGTGCTGGACATCCAGCGCGGCGAGGAGCTGTTCAGCATCGAGGTGGCGGGGCTGGACGATGTCCGGGGGCCGGCCAGCCGGGCGCAGGCACTGTATGTCGAAACCGAGCAATCCCGGCAGGCGAGGGAGCAGCAGCGCGCGCTGCGCAGTGCCGAGCGTGCGGGCTATCGTGCCCCCGAAGGAAAGCCGGACAAGCGCGCGCGCCGCTTGATTCGCGCACTCGGCGACATCGACGCCAGCTGACGCCCCTCAGTCCGTCACTGGCACCACCCGGCCGTCGGCAAGATGGCGATGCGGCGTGGTGCGCGGACAGCAGTCGGCCACGGCACTGGTGCTGGCGGTCTGCACCGTGGCCGGCAGCGCGATGGAATCCACCGTTTCCTCATCCGGCTCGCCCTCGGTTCTGCGGTCCGCGAGCATGCGTGCTTCGCGCCAGCGGCCCCAGCGGTAGTAGGCCAGCGACAACAGCATCGCGCACAGCGCCGACACCGGGAAGCTCCACCAGATGGCATCCACCCCCAGCACCGGCTGCAGTGCCAGCGCGAACGGAATGCGCACGCCCCACAGGGCCGCGGCCAGGATCAGCAGCGGCACCAGCACCGCGCCGGTCGAGCGCACCACGCCGGAAATGACGAAGGTGACGCCGAAGAACAGGAAGGACCAGACCGCGATCCGGTTCAGGTGATTGGCATGTTCCAGGGCAATGCTGTCCGCGGGCAGGAACAGGCCCAGGCTGTGGTGCGCCAGCAGCACCGTCGGCGCGATCAACGAGCCGGTCAGCAGGACGTTGAACAGGATGCCGGTGCGGGCCGTCGCATCGACCCGGTCCCAACGCCCCGCACCCACGTTCTGCGCTGCCATCGACGAACAGGCCGCGCCGATCGCCATCGCCGGCATCTGCACGTAGTTCCACAGCTGCAGGGTGGCGGCGTAGGCGGAGGTCCAGGCCAGTCCCTGGCGGTTGACCAGGCTGATCATCATCAGCATCGCCAGCGAGACCAGAACCATCTGCAGGCCCATCGGCACGCCCTTGATGACCAGCGCCTTCAGGATCCGCGGGTCCGGGCGCAGGTAATGGCGTTCGGACGCGTCCAGCCACAACGGGTGGTCGCGATGGCGCAGCCAAGCCAGCATCGCCGCCAAGCCGACGACGTTGCAGATCAGCGTGGCCATGGCCGCGCCGGCGATGCCCATGCGCGGCAACGGCCCGACACCGAACATCAACAACGGCACGAGGATCACGTCCAGCGCGACCACCAGCAGCAGGAACCAGAATGGCGTGCGGGTGTCGCCGGAGCCACGAAGGATGGCCGTCAGCAAGGCAAACAGGTACATCGCCGGCATCGCGATGAAGATGATGCGCAAGTAGCTTTCTGCCAACGGCAGCGCTTCGGCGGGCGTGCCCATCCACGCCAGGATGTGGCGCGACAGCGGAAACCCCAGCAACGCGATCACCACCGACACGCCGACGAAGAAGCTCAGGCTGGTGCCGATGGCCTGCTTGGCGCCCAGCAGGTCATTGCGCCCGATGGCCTGGGCCACCAGGATGGTGGCGGCCATGCCCACGCCGAAGACGGCGCCCAGCAGGAAGAACATGATGTTGTTGGCATTGGCCACCGCGGCCAGCGCCGCTTCGCCCAGGAATCGGCCGACCCAGATCGCGTTGACCGAACCGTTGAGCGATTGCAGGACGTTGCTGGCGAGGATCGGCAGGGCGAACAGCAGCAGTGTGCCGCCGACCGGGCCGCGCGTCAGGTCGCGGGCGTTGCCGGCGGTGGCCAGGGGCCGACTCTCGTCATCCACGGGGGCAGCGGTCGGGTCGGGCGGGGCACTGGCAGCCAATGGCGTCGGGGCCGCCGGTGAGGCGGCCCCGAGGCGTCCGGGTCGGCACGGGGAACGGCTTGATCAACGCCGGCCGCCCAGTGCCCCCATGCCGGCTTTCAGCAAGTCGCCAAGGCCCAGCTGGCCGTCGCCGTCCTGGTCCAGCACCGAGCCGAGAATGCTCCCCAGGCCGCCCTGTTGCTGCACCTGCCGGGTTTCTTCTCCGAGCACCTGGCCCAGTTCATCGGCGGTCGGCTGCGCCGCGCCCTGGCGGCGCTCGTACATCTGCTTGGCCAGGTAGGCCATCACCACCGGCGCCAGCCAGCGCAACAGCATGTTGGCCTTGTCCTGGCCCAGGCCGGTCGTCTGGCCGACGGCATTGCTGGCGGTCGACTGGCGCGCGCCGAAGATGTGGCCGAGCATGCCGGCACCATCGGTCTGGCGGGTCGGGGCGCCGCCGCCGAGGACGGAACCGATGAGTCCGGCGATGTTGCCGCCGCTGGAGGCATGGTCACGGCCCAGCGCGCCCAGCAGCGCTTCGGCACCCGACGGCTGGCTGGCATTGCGCCCCAGCGCGCCGATCAGCAACGGCAGGGCAGCGCTGATGGCCCCGGCCATCTGCGTCTGGCCGATGCCCAATTGCTGGGCCATCTGCTGCATGGGAGCACCCTGCAGTTGGGAATAAATGTCATCGGTGATGCTGTTGCTCATGGCAGGTGCTTCCGTGGGATGGCCTTCCAGCTTAGCGCCGTCGGCGTTGCCGTGGCGAGAAGGAAGGCCCGGGATCTTCGCGATCGCCGCAACCCGATGATTGGTGCGAGAATCAGCCTGCGGCCGGCCCCGGGGAAACGGTGTCAGTGGTAGGGAAGGCCGGGTTGCGTCACATCCACCACGTCCAGGGAACGATCATGAAACCAATTCCGTGCTTGCTTGCCGTTGCACTGCTCATGGCGCTGGGCACCATCAACGCCCACGCCCAATCCGCGATCCAGCTGGATGTCCCCGTTTCCGGGGAGCTGACGGCAGACAGCCCACGGGCGGACGACGGGACCCCCTACGTGCTTTACGTCTACCGCGGTCAGCCCGGCGAGCGGGTGCGCATCCAGATGGCCTCCGATGCATTCGATTCGTGGCTTGCCGCCGGCAGCGTCGCCGCGCCCGGTTGCAGCAGCGACTGCCGCAACGATGACGACAGTGGCGGCGGCCTCAACGCCAGCCTTGCCTATACCTTGCCGGCCAGCGGCGAAGTCCAGATCCGGGCCAATTCCATCAACTCGGATGACCAGGGGCCCTTCACCGTCAGCGTGACCCGGCTGCCACCGCCGGCAGCGCCCGTGACCCGCGCCGCGCGCGTGGGTGAACCGGCCAGCGGCCAGTTCAGCGACACCACCGCCACCCGCGACGATTCCGGTATCCCGTATGACATCTGGACCTTGCAGGGCCAGCCCGGCCAGACCCTGACCGTGCGCATGGAGTCGGATGATTTCGACGCCTACCTGCAGTCGGGGCGCCTGCAGGGTGATGACTTCCAGGTCGAGTACGAGGACGACGACGGCGGCAATCAGCTGAACGCGCGCCTGCGGGTGCCGCTCGACTCGCGTGGTCGGGGGTTGGTGCGTGCGACGTCCTATGCTGCTGATGCCCGGGGCAGCTATCGCTTGACGGTCAGCGAACCGCCGCGGCAGCGCGAGGTCACGGTGGCTGATCTGGCCGTGGGCGAGTCGGTGCGCGGTCGCCTGGATGACAACGACCCGTTCACCGTCGAGGACGAGATCCGTTACGACGTCTACCGGATCAACGGCACGCCGGGCCAGCGCGTGGTGGTGCGGATGGAGTCGCCGGATTTCGACGCCCTGCTGCGCTGGGGGCTGTACGACGGCGAGAACTTCATCGAGGATCAGCGTGACGATGACAGCGGTGGCGGTACCAGCGCCCAGTTCACCGTGACCCTGGATGCCGAGGGCGAAGGGCGCCTGCACGCGACGGCATGGGACGCCAGCGAAGGCAGTTACACCCTGTCGGTGGTCGCCGCGCCGCGCGCTGCTCGGTGACGGCACCTGGCGGGACCGGCGTCGACCCGGTCCTGCCGAAGGGCCCGCGGCGACGCTGCCGTTCGGCCAGCTGTCATCACGCGGGCGCACACTGACCCGTCCCGACGACCAGGAATCGCCATGGCCACGACACCGTTTGTCCTCTATACAAACCCGATGTCCCGGGGCCGCATGGCCCGCTGGATGCTGGAAGAGACCGGCTTGCCTTACGACACCGTGCTGCTGGATTACGGTACGAGCATGAAGGCGGCCGATTATCTGGCGATCAACCCGATGGGCAAGGTGCCGGCGTTGGTCCACGGGGATGCCGTGGTCACGGAGGTGGCCGCCATCGGCCTGTACCTGGCCGACCTGGTGCCGGACAAGCAGCTGGCGCCGCCGCTGGGCAGCCCGGAACGTGGGGGATACTACCGATGGATCAGCTTCATGGCGCCGCTGGAACAGTTGATGATGGCCAAGCACGTGGGCGCGCTGGGCGATCCGGCATCGGCCGGGTATGGCACCGAGAAGGACCTGCTGGGAACGCTGGAAGCGGCCATCGGGGATCGCCAGCACCTGATCGGCGACGGCTTCACCATGGCCGACCTGGTGGTGGCCGGCAACCTCGGGTTCTACTTGCAGTTCGGCATGCTCGAGCCGCGCGACGCCTTCGTGCGCTTCGCCCGGCTTCACCAGGCGCGCCCTGCGGCAAAGCGTGCGGCGGCCGTCGATGATGGCCTGGTGGCGCAGGCCAAGGCCGGCAAAGCCGACGCCTGACTGCGGCTCTCCTGCCGCGCTGTCGGTGCTGGCGGGCATTGGGGTTGATGCGCGGGTCAGCGAGCTGCCCCCGGCACGGGCGTTCGCGGTCAGTGCCTTGGCGCGGTGTTTGCGTCGACGATCCTCGAAACAGGACGGGCGACCCTTCGGCCGCCCGTCCGCGTTGCATGGTCCCGCGTGGACTTACAGTTCGATGTCGTCCGCGCCCGGCGCGCCCATCGGGAACTCCGGTTCCACCACCGGCGGCGCGTACAGGTCGAACGGCGCGGCGGCCAGGTCGGCCAGCGCCGCGGCCACGCCCGCGCCGTAGGCCGGATCGGCCTTGGCGCAGTTGCCGACGTGGCGCTGCTTGATGAAGTCCGGCGCATCGCCCAATGCACGGGCGGTGTTGTAGAACAGGCGATGCTGCTGCTCCGGGGTCATCGCCCGGAACAACGCGCCCGGCTGGCTGAAGTAGTCGGCGTCGTCCTCGCGGAAATTCCAGAAGTCGGCATCACCGTTGATCTTCAGCGGCGGCTCGCGGTACTCGGGCTGCTCCTGCCACTGGCCGAAGCTGTTCGGCTCGTAGTGGGGCAGCGAGCCGTAGTTGCCATCCACGCGGCCGATGCCGTCGCGGTGGTTGCTGTGCACCGGGCAGCGCGCCTTGTTCACCGGGATCTGGTGGAAGTTGGTGCCCAGGCGGTAGCGCTGCGCGTCGGCGTAGTTGAACAGGCGCGACTGCAGCATGCGGTCCGGCGAGGCGCCGATGCCCGGCACCAGGTTGCTCGGCGCGAACGCGGCCTGCTCGACGTCGGCAAAGAAGTTCTCGGGGTTCTTGTTCAGCTCGAACTCGCCGACTTCGATGAACGGGTAATCGGACTTCGGCCACACCTTGGTGAGGTCGAAAGGATGGATGCGGTAGGTCTCGGCATCGGCTTCCGGCATCACCTGCACGTACATCTTCCACTTCGGGAAGTCGCCCTTTTCGATGGCACCGTACAGGTCGCGCTGATGGCTCTCGCGGTCCTTGCCCACCAGCACCTCGGCCTGGGCGCCGGTCAGGTCTTCGATGCCCTGCTGGGTGATGAAATGCATCTTGACCCAGAAGCGTTCGCCGGCCTCGTTCCAGAAGCTGTAGGTATGCGAGCTGTGGCCGTTCATGTGGCGGTAGCTGCGCGGGATGCCGCGGTCGCTCATCACCACGGTCACCTGCATCAGGGCCTCGGGCAGCAGCGACCACCAGTCGAAGTTGTTGGTGGGCGAGCGCAGGTTGGTGCGCGGGTCGCGCTTCACGGCCTTGTTGAGGTCGGGGAACTTGCGCGGATCGCGGATGAAAAAGACCGGCGTGTTGTTGCCGACCATGTCCCAGTTGCCTTCCTCGGTGTAGAACTTCAGCGCGAAGCCGCGGATGTCGCGCTCGGCATCGGCCGCGCCGCGCTCGCCGGCCACGGTGGTGAAGCGGGCGAACATCTCGGTCTTCTTGCCCACCTCGCTGAAGATCGCCGCGCGGGTGTAGCGGGTGATGTCGTTGGTGACGGTGAAGGTGCCGAACGCGCCGGAGCCCTTGGCGTGCATGCGGCGCTCGGGGATCACCTCGCGCACGAAGTTGCCGAGCTTCTCGTGCAGCCACACGTCCTGCGACAGCAGCGGCCCGCGCGGGCCGGCGGTCAGGCTGTTCTGGTTGTCCACCACCGGTGCGCCGGCGTTGGTGGTGAGGCGGGTGACCGGGCATTGGCCGTGGTTTTCGTCCGGCGTCGTGCTCAGGTCCTGCTGCGCCTGGGCGCGGGCGGCAATGATGGCCTTGTTGTCCTGCGGGGTATCGCTCATGTCGGGCTCCGGTCAGGTGAGGGTGGGTTCAGTGTCGCAAGCACGTTCGCATCATGGAAGTTGATTGTTTGGACCGCATCGATAGTCGATAACAATCATCTGCTGCGAACCTGTCGAGCAGTGAACGTGATCAACGTTGGTCCCATGACACGGCGCGAAACCCGGCGACACGCACCGCCAGCGGTCCGTGCCATGTGGCTTCCGAAGGGGACGATGCGCGGCCCAGGCGCGGGTGAAGGCGCCGGCAGGAAATGGACCCGGAAAGCAACGGGCCGGCGCAAGGCCGGCCCGGTTGAAAACGACGGAAGACGCGATGCCGGTCGGTCAACGGCCCAGTTCGAAGACCACCTCGAGGTTGGCGCGCAGGGTGGTTTCGCCCGGTGAGACGCTGGTTTCGGCAATAGCATCGCTGGCGACCATCGCGCGCATCATCATCGGCGGCCGCGGCGCGCTGCTGCCGCTCTCGGAAATGCTCACAACGCGGCGAACCTTCACTCCCAGGGCGCGGGCATACAGGTCCGCGCGTGCCCGGGCCTTGTCCAGTGCCGCCAGCCGTGCCTCGTCGTAGGCGGCCTCGGGCTCGTCCACCTCGAAGTTGGGCCCGTCGACCTGGTTTGCACCGCTGGTCACCAGCGCATCCAGCACCTGGCCAAGGCGGGCGACGTCGCGCACGCGGATATTGACGGTGTTTCGCGCGTTGTAGCCGGTGATCTTCGGCGCTTCTTCATTGCTGTGGCGGTATTGCGGATGCACGCTGATGCCACTGGTCTGCACATCGCGCTCGGCGATCCCGGCAGCGCGGATCGCGGCCATCACCTTGGCCATTTCCGTGGCATTGGCGCGCATGGCGGCGTTGGCGTCGGCACCCTGGGTCACCACCCCGGCGGACATGGTCGCCACGTCCGGCACCCGGGTGGTTTCGGCGCTGGCGCTCACCGAGACCCAAGTGCCGCCGTCGGGTGCAGCGATCGGGGTTGGACTTTGTGCGGATGCGGTCATGGCAGCGGTTCCAAGCAACAGGGCAGCGGTCACGGCGAGCGGCCGCAGCATGGGAAAAAGAGTGGGTCGGGTCATGGGCATTCTCCAGCAGTCATCGTCAGGGTTGCGACGCCCGGGTGAACGGCCCGTGAGCCGCAACGGGGTTGCAGGCGTGGCGGTGCACCACGTCAGCGGATATTCCCGGTTCAGGCAGTATGCTTGGGCGATGCTGCATCTGGCCTCGCAATCCCCACGCCGACGCGAATTGCTGGCCCGCCTCGGGCGGCCGTTCGGCGTGCTTGATGTCACGGTTCCGGAAGTGCGCGCCGATGGCGAGCCACCTGAGGACTACGTGCGCCGCGTGGCCCGTGAAAAGGCCGGTGCGGGGCTTCTGGACGTGGTGGCCGTCCCCGGCGCGCTGGTGCTGGGCGCCGACACCGAAGTGGTGCTGGGCGATGTCGTGTTCGGCAAGCCGGCCGATGCCGCGGATGCGGCGCGAATGCTGCGGATGCTGTCGGGCCGTACCCACCGGGTGATGTCGGCCGTGGCGTTGGTCAGCGCCGAGCGCGAACTGCAGGCGCTGGAGGTTTCGGAGGTGACGTTCGACGACCTCGACGAGCCCGCCATCGCCGCCTATGTCGCCAGCGGCGAGCCCATGGGCAAGGCCGGGGCCTATGCCATCCAGGGCGGTGCCGAGGCCTTCATCCGCCATTTGTCCGGCAGTTACTCGGGGGTGATGGGATTGCCGTTGAATGCCACGGCTCGACTGCTGCGCGATTTCGCGCCGGATGCCGGCGCATGAGCGAGGAGATCCTGATCAACGTCACTCCGCGCGAAACGCGCGTGGCGGTGGTCGAGAACGGCATGCTGCAGGAGCTGCACATCGAGCGTGGCTGGCGTCGCGGCGTGGTCGGCAACATCTACAAGGGCAAGGTGCAGCGGATCATGCCGGGGATGCAGGCGGCGTTCGTGGACATCGGGCTGGAACGCGCGGCTTTCCTGCATGCCAACGACATCATCAATGCCTGCGCGCCGGACGTGCAGACGGACGTGCGTGACGAGGCCCCGGTGGCCGCACCGGCCGTGCCGTCGCCCGGCACCCGCCCGATCCACGAACTGTTGCGAGACGGTCAGGAAATCGTCGTGCAGGTGGTCAAGGATCCGATCGGCAGCAAGGGCGCGCGGCTGACCACGCAGTTGTCGATTCCCTCGCGGTACCTGGTGCTGTTGCCGGGCAGCGGCGTGATCGGCGTGTCCGCGCGGATCGAGGACGAGGACGAACGCGCACGCCTGAAGGGCCTGGTCGCCGAACTGGCGTTGCCCGGTGCGGGGCACGGCTACATCGTGCGTACCAACGCCGAAGGCCAGCCGTCGGAGGCCTTGGTCGAGGACATCGCCTACCTTGACCGCGCCTGGAAGCTGGTGGAAGAGCAGTTCGGCAACAGTCGGCTGGGCAGCTGCATCTACGAGGACCTGAGCTTGCCGATGCGCGCGGTGCGCGACCTGATGCGACGCGATGTCGAGAAGGTCAAGGTGGACTCGCGCGAAACCTGCGAGCGCCTGCGCCAGTTCGCCGCGCGCTACATGCCGGGACTGGCGGAGAAGATCGAGCATTACGGCGGCGAGCGTCCGGTGTTCGACCTGTACGGTGTCGACGACGAGATCCAGCGCGCGCTGGAAAAGCAGGTGCCGCTGAAGTCCGGTGGCTATCTGGTGCTGGACCAGACCGAGGCCATGACCACGGTCGACGTCAATACCGGCAGCTTCCTCGGCCAGCGCAATCTCGAGGAAACAGCGTTCCGCACCAACCTGGAGGCCGCACAGGCGGTCGCCCGCCAACTGCGCCTGCGCAACCTGGGTGGCATCGTCATCATCGACTTCATCGACATGCAGGATGCCGAACATCGGCGCCAGGTGCTGCGCACGCTGGAAAAGGCGCTGCAGCGCGACCACGCCAAGACCACGGTGTACGACTTCTCGCCGCTGGGGCTGGTGGAAATGACCCGAAAGCGCACGGTCGAATCGCTGGAGCGGCAGCTTTGCGAACCCTGCCACGAGTGCGGCGGCCGCGGCATGCTGCGGACCGCGGAGACGGTCATTTACGCGATTTTCCGCGAGATCGTGCGCGCCGTGCGCCAGTTCGGCTCCGCCAGCCTGCTGGTGATCGCCTCGGCCAACGTGGTGGCGCGGATCACCGAGGAGGAATCCGCCGCGGTGGCCGAGCTGGAAGAGTTCATCGGGCGCGACATCCGCTTCCAGGCGGACGATCAGTATTCGCAGGAGCAGTTCGATGTGGTTCTGCTGTAAGCGCGTGCGGCACGGGGCGAGCGCCTGATGCCGACCCCATTGCGACGCGGGCTGCGGCATGCCGGCCGCGGCAGTTGGTATCTGCTGGCCCTTTGCGCGGTGCTGGTGGCGCTGTCGATGGGCGCGGTCTGGCAGGGCATGCGCACGATCCGCGACAACCCCGCTGCCGTGGCGCAATGGCTGGGTGATCGCGCCGGCCGCACCGTGGCCTTCGATGCCGTGAGCACCGGCTGGACCCGGCGCGGGCCGTTGCTGCGACTGGAGAACCTGCGCGTGGGCGAGCCCGGGCAGGCGGTCGAGGTCGGTGACGCCGAATTGGTGGTGTCCCAGTACGCCGGCCTGCTTCCTGGCCGGGCACTGACCGAACTGCGCATCCGTGGTCTTGACCTGGCGCTGGAACGCGATGCCGCCGGACGCTGGCAGGTGCGCGGCCTTCCCGGCGAGCAAGGCGGCGGCGGTGATCCGCTGGAAGCACTGCAATCACTGGGCGAACTGCAGGTGGTGGGTGCGCGCATCGCCATCCATGCGCCGGACCTGGGCATCGACAGCGTACTGTCGCACGTGGATTTGCGTCTTCAGGTCGAAGGCGACCGGGTTCGTGCCGGCGCGCGTGCGCGATTGGCTGCCGATGGCGTGCCAGTGACGGCGGTCGTGGAACTGGACCGACGCGCCGGTGACGGCCGCGCCTGGTTCAATGCCCGACGCACCGATCTGGCCGAGTGGTCGCCCATGCTGCAACTGGCCGGCGTCCGTGCGGAAACCGGCGCAGGACAATCGCAGGCGTGGCTGCAGCTGCGTGGCAACCGCGTGGTGGCACTGACCGCGCAAGCGTCGTTGACCGACGTGCGCCTGGGAGGTGCGGCACCGGCACCGGGTGCCGGTCGGGTCCACAGCGACTTCGCCACGATCGACAGCTTGTTGCGCTGGCAGTTGCTTGACGAAGGCTGGCGGCTGGATGCCCCGCGCTTGCGGCTGGAGCCCGCCGGCCGCGGCACGCAGGTGCTGGATGGATTGGTTCTCGGCGGTGGTCGCTCCCTTGCCTTGCAGGCCGAGCAGGTGGACATCGGCCCATTGCTTTCGGTGCTGGCGCTGAGCGATCGGGTTCCGGACGAGCTGCGTCGCTGGTTGCTGGTGGCACGGCCGGATGCACGGTTGTCCCAGGTGGCGCTGGCCGCGCGGCGAGACGGTGGCTTGCGGGTCAGCGGCCACATCGCCGACGCGCGCTTCGCGGCCCACGGGGAGGCGCCCGGCTTGCGTGGATTGTCGGGCGCGCTGGTCGGCGACAGCGACGGCATGCACTTGCAGCTGGACGAGGCGGCGCAGGTGGAATTCGACTGGCCGCGCGGCTTCGGCGTGGTCCATCCGGTGCGTTTGCGCGGTGATGTCAGCGCCTGGCGCGAGGCCGGTGGCTGGCGGGTGGCGACACCGGCATTGCGCGTGCAGGGTCGCGACTTCGCTGCCGATGCCCGCGGTGGCCTGTGGTGGCAGGGTGACGGCAGCCGGCCGTGGATCGACCTCGCCGCGCGCCTGGATCCGGCCCCGGTGCCCGTCGCCAAGGGATTCTGGGTCCACCACCTGATGCCGGAAACGGCGGTGGCGTGGCTGGACATGGCCTTGGCCGGCGGCACCTTGGCCGATGGGTACGCGCTGGTGTCGGGCGATCTCGACGATTGGCCGTTCACCGACAACAACGGCCGTTTCGAGGCAGGGGGCCGGATCCGTGATGCCACCTTGCGCTTCCAGCCGGACTGGCCCGCCGCCACGCAGGTGGACGGCGAAGTCCGTTTCATCGGCAACGGCTTCCGCGTGAGCGGGCGCAGCGGGCAGCTGTCGGGCGTGGCCATCGAACGCTTCCAGGCCGGCATCGAGGACTTCGGTCGCTCCGGACTGGCGGTGACCGCCAATGGCCGCGGAGATGCGGCGCGCATGCTGCAGCTGCTGCGCGAGAGCCCGTTGCAGAAGCAGCACGGCGAGGCACTGGCCACGCTGGCCGCGGCCGGTCCGGCGGCGCTGGATTTCCGCCTGGATCTGCCGACCCATGTCCCGGGTGCCGCAGCCCGCATAGGCGGCAACGTGCGCTTGCAGGGCGTGCGACTGGCCGAAAGCGAGCATCAGCTGGTGTTCGACCAGGTCCGCGGCAGCGCCCGCTACGACGGTGGCGGTTTCGTTGCCGAGGATCTTCAGGTGTTGCACAAGGGCGAGCCCGGGCGTTTGTCGCTGCGCGTCGGCGACCACGTGCGCGGCGAAGGCAACGGTTTCGAAGCCGACCTCGATGCACGTCTGGATGCGCGTGAGCTGCTGGCGCGTGCGCCGATGCTGGACTGGCTGGCTCCGCACGTGCGCGGTGTATCGCCCTGGACGATCGGCGTGGCGATGCCGCGCACCGCCTCAGGCCAACCGGGGCGGGCCACCCGGCTGACGTTGCGTTCCTCGCTGACGGGCACCACGCTGGACCTGCCGGCTCCGCTGGCAAAGCCGGCCACGCAGGCCTTGGCGACCCGCATCGATGCGGCGCTTCCCCTGGGTAGCGGTGAGGTGCAGGTTGCGTTCGCGGATCGCCTGGCGCTGCGCGCCCGCGACAGCGGCGGCCGGACCGGCGTCCGGGTGATGCTGGGCCAGCATCAGGTCGTGGAAGCGCCGCCGCGTTCCGGCATCGCCATTGGCGGTCGCACACCGCAGTTGGATGCCTTGGACTGGATGGCGTTGCTGCCGGGCGGCGAGTCCGGCGGTGGCAACGGCGGTCAGGGACGCGGCATGGCGTTGCAGTCCGCGGACATCCACGTCGGGCGTTTGGACATGCTTGGCAGCCAGTTTGCCGACACCCGGGTGCAGATGGTGCCGTCCGGCGCGGCGACGGCGTTGCGCTTCGATGGCCCGGCGTTGGCCGGCCGCCTGCAGTTGCCGGCGTCGCGCCACGCGGCCGTGCAGGGGCGGCTGCAGCGGCTGCATTGGACCCGGGCGCCGGGTGCGGCACGGGCCACGCCGACGTCCGCAGCCGGCGTGGATGTCGATCCGGCCCGGATCCCGCCGCTGGAGATCGATGTCGATGATCTGCGCGTCGGCACCGCGGCGCTGGGCACGGCAAGGCTGCGGACACGTCCCGTCGCGGGCGGCATGCATGTCGTGCAGATGCAGACGCGCGGGCCGGGACAGAGCATCGACGCCCAAGGTCAGTGGCTGGGGCAGGGCGCCGCCGCCCAGACGCGGCTTGTCGCCAACATCTCCAGTGACGATGCCGGCAGCCTGCTTGCAGCCTTCGGGATGGCCGGTCAGCTGCGTGGCGGAAACGGCCAGGTGCACGGCGAGATGCGCTGGCCCGGTGGTCCCGCGCAGTTCCGGCTGCCCGCACTGGAGGGCAGTGCGCAGCTCGACATCGCCGACGGCCAGTTGGTGGAGATCGAACCTGGCGCCGGCCGGGTGCTCGGCCTGGTGGGCCTGGCGCAGTTGCCGCGCCGGCTCACGCTGGATTTCCGCGACTTTTTCGACAAGGGCTTCGCCTTCGATCGCATCCATGGCCAGGTGCGGATGGGCGGTGGCAGCGCACGCAGCGACAACCTCCGCATCGAGGGCCCGGCCGCCGACATCCTGATCCGCGGCAGCGCCGACCTGCGCGCCCAGACCTACAACCAGACCATCGAAGTGCACCCGCATACCGGCAACCTGCTGCCGGTCGCCGGTGCGCTGGCAGGTGGGCCGGTGGGTGCCGCGATCGGTGCCGCGGCCAACCTGGTGTTGCGTCGACCGCTGGCACAGGTCGGTGCACGCACGTATCGCGTCACTGGCCCGTGGAAGGACCCGGTCGTGCGTACCACTGGCCAGGGCAGCGGGGGTGCCGACGCTCCTGGCCCGGCAGCGCCGCAGTGAATGCCCGTCGGGCATTGCCGCGGCTCGCGGCCCTGGGTGAATCCTGCGATGCTGGCCATCCGCCTTGCTTCCTTTCCCGACACGACACCGGATCGACCCCCGCATGACCCAAGCCCTGCAACTGGCGCACACCCGACTGCTCGAACCCACCGGCCTGGACCCGGCGACGCTGGAAACCGCATTCGGCCACCTGCTGGGACCGGGTATCGATTTCGGCGATCTCTACTTCCAGCACAGCCGGCGCGAAGGCTGGTCGATGGAGGATGGCATCGTCAAGGACGGCAGCCACAGCATCGAACAGGGCGTCGGGGTGCGTGCGATGTCCGGCGACAAGACCGGCTTCGCCTATTCCGACGACATCGACGTCGCGGCGCTGACCGCGGCCGCGCAGTCGGCCAAGGCCATTGCGCGCGACGGCAACCGCCATGCGCCGCTGGCGCTGGCAGGTCGACCAACCGCAGCACTGTACGTGCCGGAAGACCCCATTGATGCGCTGGACAATGCCGCAAAGGTCGTGGCGTTGCGTGACATCGACCGGATGTTGCGGGCGGCCGATCCGCGGGTCCAGCAGGTGATGGTGAGCCTGTCGGGTGGGGTGGACACCGTGCTGGTGGCCAACTCCCAGGGCGTGCTGGCCGCCGACGTGCGTCCGTTGGTGCGGTTGAACGTGCAGGTCATCGTCGAGCAGGACGGGCGTCGCGAGTCCGGCTACGCCGGTTACGGCGGGCGCCATGGCTACGCCGAGCTGCTGGCCGACGGGCGGCCGGAACGTTTCGCGCGAGATGCGCTGCGACAGGCGCTGGTCAATCTCGAAGCCATCGATGCGCCGGCCGGCGTGATGCCCGTGGTACTTGGCAGCGGCTGGCCGGGGGTGTTGCTGCACGAAGCCGTCGGCCACGGGCTGGAGGGCGACTTCAACCGCAAGGGCACCAGTACCTATGCCGGGCGCATGGGCCAGCGGGTGGCCGCTCCGGGTGTGACGATCGTCGACGACGGCACCCTGCCGGGGCGGCGCGGTTCGCTGGGCATCGATGACGAAGGCCACCCCAGCGCGTGCACCACGCTGATCGAAGACGGCGTGCTGGCCGGCTACATGCAGGATTCGCTCAATGCCCGGCTGATGGGCGTGGCCCCGACCGGCAACGGGCGACGCGAGTCCTTCGCGCACCTGGTGATGCCGCGCATGACCAACACCTACATGCTCGCGGGGCAGGATGACCCGGAAGACATGATCCGCTCGGTCAAGCGCGGCCTGTATGCCGTCAACTTCGGTGGCGGGCAAGTGGACATCACCAGTGGCAAATACGTGTTCTCCGCCACCGAGGCGTATCTGATCGAAGACGGCAAGGTGACCGCGCCTGTCAAGGGCGCCACCCTGATCGGCAACGGCCCGGAGACGATGCAGCGGGTGACGATGATCGGCCATGACCTGGCACTGGATGATGGTGTCGGCGTGTGCGGCAAGAACGGCCAGAGCGTGCCGGTCGGGGTCGGCCAGCCATCGCTGCTCATCGACCGGCTGACCGTCGGCGGCACCCGGGCCGGAGGCTGAGCGCCGAGCGCTTCGCCGATCATTGCGTTGACTCGCCTGTAACTTTCCGGGACCCATACTTGACGGGTAATTCCCACACTACGGAGCCACAGAGCACATGGGTATCTTCGATTTCATCAAGAACACCGGCGAAAAGATCTTCAAGCCGGGTGAAGCACGCGCCGAAACGGCCATCGTCGAGCACATCAAGCGTTACGGGCTGGAGATCAGCGACCTGAACGTCGAGGTCGACGGCAGCAAGGCGACGCTGGAAGGCAAGGCCAAGGACGTGGCCACGCGTGAGCGCGCGGTGCTGGTGGCAGGCAACGTCGATGGCATCGACCAGGTCGATGACCGCATGACCGTGACGGCAGCGACGGCGGCCAGCGGCGGTGCCGACTTCAGCAACGTCTCCGTCGGTTCCTCGACCACGGTCGGCGCGGCGTCGTCGGGTGAGTGGACCTCACGGACCTACACCGTCGTCAAGGGCGACACCCTGTCGAAGATCGCCAAGGAAATGTACGGCGATGCCAACAAGTACCCGGCCATTTTCGAGGCCAACAAGCCGATGCTGACCGACCCGGACAAGATCTATCCGGG